>JAITGX010000049.1 GCA_031280275.1 Synergistaceae bacterium | reverse complement strand
CGCCCGGCAGATGGCCCTTGCCTGCGGTTTTAGGGAGGTTGTCCCCCTATTGACAAAATTATTTTTACTGTATATGATGTCTGACATCAGATATATGACACGGGTGGGTGATATTCGTGGAATCCGTTTTTGCCCCCTTGGAGCGAAAGAGCAGGAGCGTCCTTGTCTTCGAGGCCCTGCGGGAGAAAATCCAGGCCGGTTTCTGGCGGACAGGGGAGCGTATCTACACGGAGGCGGAACTGGTCGCGGCGTTTAACGTGGGGCGCTCCACCGTCCGCGAGGCCCTCAACCTCCTGAAGGCCAACAACCTGGTCTACACCGTTCCTGGTCTGGGTACCTTCGTCAGCGATCAGCCTCCTGACCCTCTGTGCCTGAACCCCGAAAACGTCCGCGACGTCCTTCAGGTGATGGAGTTTCGGGTGGGATACGAGCCCTACTGCGCTTCCCTCGCCGCCCAGCGCGTCACCGATGGAGAAATTGAGACGCTGCTCTCCTACGTAAAGCGGCAGGAGGACAACCTTTTGTCCGAAAAAAATTTGGCGGAGTTCGCCGAGATGGACATGGCTTTCCATTACCTCATCGCCCAAGCAACGCGCAATATCCTCTTTGCCCATTCTTTTGAACTGATTCGCGAACACCTTTTGAAACAGCAGGTCATATCCGCCTCCTACGCCGAAAGACGGGGGAAGGCGCTGCAATACCATCAGCAGGTCATTCAGGCTTTCACGGAACACAACCCCAAGCAGGCGGAGTGGGTCATGCTCGAACACGTGCGCGAGACCAAAAACGCCATTTCAGCCTTGCTGAAGGGGGACGCCGGACAAATACTCATAAAGGAGGCCATTTGAAAATTGAGCAGACCGGATAAGACAAACGAAGAACTGCTGGACTCGCTGAGGGAAAAGGCACGCCGGGTCCGCCTCGGGATCATCGACGCTCTTGGCATAGGCAACAGGGGGCACGTGGGTGGGTCGATGTCGTGCGCCGACATTGTGGCGGCCCTGTATTTCTACAAAATGCACCACTCCCCCGACAATCGCGGCGATCCGGACCGGGATCGCTTCATCATGAGCAAGGGGCATTCCGTCTTGGCGCAATACGCTGCCCTCGCCGAGGCCGGATATTTCGACAAGGCGGTTCTCGGTACCACGAAAAGTCTGGGCAGTCTCTTGCAAGGACACCCGGAGAGGACGACGCCCGGGGTCGAGGCCAACACGGGCTCCCTGGGGCAGGGGTTGTCCATTGGGGTGGGCATGGCCCTGGCCGGCAAAGCGGACGGACGCAGCTGCCGCGTTTACGTGATCGTGGGGGACGGAGAATTGGCGGAGGGGCAGGTGTGGGAAGCCGCCATGGCCGCCAACCACTACGGTTTGGACAACCTCACCGTCATCATCGATATGAACGGAATTCAGGCCGCGGGAAGGACGCGGGACCGCTACAGTATCCAGAACATCCCAGGGCGTTTCGCGGCTTTTGGGTGGAAAACTTTTGAAATCGACGGGCACGACATGGCGGACATCGTCAAGGCCCTGGATATGGCGTCGGCCCTCAAGGGATGCCCAGGGGCGATCGCCGCCCGCACGGTAAAGGGAAAAGGCATTGCCTTTGCGGAAAACACCCACGCTTACCACAACAACCTCCTCACGGCCGAAGAGCGGGAAAAAGCCATCGCGTCCGTGATGGCGATTTAAGGAGAGAGCCGGTATGGAGAAAAAACAGGAAAAAAACCCCCGGACGGCCTATGGCTTGGCGCTTCTGGAACTGGCCCGATCCAACCCAAACGTGGTGGCGCTGGACGCTGACCTCTGCGGCTCAACTCAGTCCGTTCAGATTGAGAACAACCTGCCCGCTCAATTTTTCGAGATGGGCATCGGTGAAGCTAACATGGTGTCGGTGGCCGCGGGGCTCGCTTTGTGCGGCAAAATTCCTTTCGTCCACTCCTTCGCGGTGTTCGCCGCGGGGCGCCCCTTCGACCAGATTCGTCAAGGGGTCTGCCTGCCCAATTTGAACGTGAAGATCGTGGGTTCCAGCGCAGGACTCTCCGACTTCGGCGACGGGGCCACGCACCAATGTTTCGAGGATATGGCCATCATGAGGGTTCTGCCTCATATGACCGTGCTGGCCCCCGTGGACGCCGTGGAGGTACCCAAGGCCGCGGCGGCGGCGGCGGCCATTGAGGGACCGGTCTATATCCGCCTTAATCGCAACGACCTCCCCATCGTGACCGAGGACGCCGCTCCCTTCGAGGTCGGTAAACCCCTGGTATTGGCGGAGGGGAAGGACGTGGCCCTGTGCGTGAACGGCGTCACGGCGGGCATAGGGCTCGATGCCCGTAAAATTCTGGAAAATCAGGGTATCAGCGCTCGCGTGGTGAACTTCAGCACGATCAAGCCTCTGGACGAGGCTGCCGTCCGCTCGGTCTTGTCCGGGGCGCGGGCCCTGGTGACGGCGGAGGAGCACAGCGTCATCGGAGGTCTGGGCTCGGCCATTATGGAGTGCCTGAGCAAAAAACCAATGCCTACCGCCAGAGTGGGTATCGCCGACCGCTACGGCCAGTCCGCGCACAACTACGGCCAGCTTTTGGAGCACTACGGCCTGACCGCCGAGGCAATCGCGAAGGCCGCCGAAGAAGTTTTATAGGGGAGGTTTTTATAAGTGAGCAAGATTGGTTTTATCGGTTTGGGAATCATGGGGAAACCCATGGCAAAAAATCTTTTGAGGGCGGGAAAATCCCTGGTGGTTTTCGACGTGGCGGAGGCGGCCGTGAACGAGCTGGCGGCCGCCGGGGCTGAGCGCGAGACGTCTCCCGCCGCCGTGACGGCGGCGTCGGAGGTGGTCATCACCATGCTGCCCAACTCCCCCCATGTCCGCGAGGTGGTGTCGGGGAAGGATGGGATTATGAACTCCATCCGCAAGGGGCAGATTGTCGTCGATATGAGTTCTATCGCCCCTTTGGTCAGCCGCGAACTGTGCGCCCTTCTGGAGGGCAAGGGAGCCGAAATGCTGGACGCGCCCGTCAGCGGCGGACAGGAGAAGGCGGAAAAAGGGACTCTGGCCATCATGGCGGGCGGCAAAGAAGAGGTCTACAACAAGGTGAAGGACGTACTGGACCTCATGGGCAAGAGCAGCTACGTGGCGGGCATCGGTGCGGGGCAGATTGCGAAGCTTGTGAACCAAACCCTGGTGGGCATCAACATTGCCGCCGTGGCTGAGGGGATGAGCCTGGCGAAGAAGGCGGGCGTGGATCCCGAAAAGGTATTCAACGCTATCCGGGGAGGACTCGCCGGCAGCCAATGCCTGGAGGACAAGGCCCCCAGGATGTTCGAGGGGCGCTACAACCCCGGCTTCCGTATCAATCTTCACATTAAAGACCTCGGAAACGTTCAGGAGACGAGCCGCGCCCTGCACCTGTCTATGCCGTTGGCGGCCCAGGTGATGGAGATGATGCAGAACTTGGCCGCTGATGGGCATGAAGCTCTGGATCACGGGTCTTTGGGGCTTTTCTACGAGAAGCTGAACAGTATCTCTCTGAAAAAATGAGAAGCGCGCCCCGAGGGGACGTGACGGATGTGCGGTGCAATTCATTTAAGGAGGAGGAAGTAGGATGAAGAAGTACGGTTTTCTGGCGGCGGCGTTTTTGGTTCTGGTGCTGGCGGCAGGGGCTTCGGCGGCGGACAAGGTGTGGGAAAAGGGCACTCCCACGGTGTTCGTCGGCTTCGGGGCCGGCGGGGGCACGGACACGGCGGTGAGGCCGCTGATCGCGCTGATGGAGGAGCGCCTGGGCGAAACCATCAACGTGGTCAACATGCCTGGCGCGGCCAGCGCCGTGGCAGCGGAACACGTCATGGGTCTCGCCAAGGACGGCTACAGCATGTTCTCGACGGGGTCGGGCTGTTTCGGCGGGTTTCTCGTCACCGACACCTCAAAGCAAGGTGTACCTTGGAATTGGTGGGGGTTCCACCACATTCAGGGACCTGCGGCGCTGGTCGTGAACCCTGAGAAGTCGGGAATCAACACTGTAGAGGACGCGGTCAAGGCGTTGAATGAAGGGAAAGCCAGCGTAGGGGTTTCCTCCCTGGGGGCAGGGATCCACGCGTTTGTGGAGGCCTTCGCGAGAGCGGCCGGCGTTAAAGAAAAGATCAACTACGTCACCTCTGGCGGGGACGGCAAGACCTGCGTCGCCGTCATGGCGGGGGAGATCGAGATCGGCTCAATTTCCTTCTCGGCCGGCATCGACTACGTCCGCGCCGGTCAGCTTAAGGTCCTTTTCCTCAATCGGAACGACGAGCTGAAGCTCTCCGACACCCTCGCCATTCCGCCTATCACCTCCCTGGGGGCTGCCTACAAGGACATCCCCAACCTGGCGGAGACCTGGCCCGTGATGATCCCCCGCGAAGCGCCCAAAGCCATCGTGGATAAGCTGCAGGAGGCCTTCGTTTGGGCGTGCCAGCAGCCGGAGATGAAGGAGTTCGCCGAGAAGATGGGATACCAGGTCATCACCCGCTACGGAGAGGAGGCCGACAGGGTGCTGGACTATCAGTACGCGGCCTACGCCTGGATACTTTACGATTCCGGCTTGGCGGAGACCTCCCCGGAGAAGTTCAGCATCCCACGTCCGGAAAACTGGGACTGGAACAAGGAGAAGGCGAAGTACGGGTATAAGTGAACAAGAGGATTTTGCCCTGAGAATCCCTTTGCTGCCGCGCCTTCACCAGGCGCGGTTTTTTGAAAATAAGGAGGCCGTCTTTTGAGCGAGCAGACGCAAAAACCGACGTCCGAGGCTGCCGGATTCCGCGGTTCCAGATTGGCGGGGGCGGATTTCATCACCGGCGTTTTGTTGATCTTGTTCGGCGCGGCGTTCCTTGCCGGCGCACTGAACATGAGGGTTTATCAGAGATTTCTCATCTCTCCCGGCTTTTTCCCCGCGATTTTAGGAGTCCTTTTCATCTTCTTCGGGATATTCCTCGCCTGCACCTCCTCGCGGCGGGGAGGCTGCGCGGACGCGCTCCGTATCCTTTCCCCAGCCAGCCTCAAAAAGAGCTTCACCTCTCCGGTCTTCAAAAAGGGAGGGGTCGTTTTCCTCCTCATTCTGGGCTACGTGGCCCTGCTGGGAGTCATCAGCTTCGTTTACCTGAGCATGGCCTACCTTCTGCTCACGTTCTTTTTCCTCAAGGCGGCGAGGTGGTATTGGATCATTCCCATCGCGATAGCCGCGCCGGTCATTGTCCAGTACGTCTTCACACAGATTTTCCGGATTCCGATGCCGTAAGGAGGCGAGGTTCATGGAGTATTTCCAGCACATTTTTGGCATGTTCGCCGCAATGGCGAAAGACCCCTGGATCATCGCGCTCATCTTCGGAGGCGCCGTCATGGGGCTTCTTGTAGGGGTCATCCCCGGCCTCACCGCCACGATGGCCCTGGCGCTCCTGATCAACATCTCCTACGGGATGCCGCTGGAGCGCGCCGTGGCCTTTCTCTTGGCCGTCTACGTGGGGGCCACGTCCGGGGGGCTGTGCTCCGCCATCATGATCAACATCCCTGGCACCCCGGCGGCGGCGGCCACCAGCCTCGACGGCTTCCCCCTGGCCAAGAAAGGCATGGGAGGCCTGGCCCTCGGAACGGGCTTCATCGCGTCCTTCATCGGCACTGTGTTCAGCATCCTCATCATGCTGACGCTGACGCCGGTGCTCTACCGCCTTGCCATGAAGTTCGGCCACTGGGAGATGTTCCTCCTAGCGCTTTTCGGCATCATGATCTGCGGTTCTATGAGCACCGATAAAGACCCGATAAAGGGCTGGATTGTGGGTTTTTTGGGGTTTGCCCTTTCCATGGTGGGAATGGAGGAAATCTACGCCTTCCCGCGCTTCACCTTCGGCAGCCTTCAACTCAAAGGGGGCATTCCCCTGATAGCGACCCTGATTGGGGTGTTCGGCATCTCCGAGGTTCTGGGTGTGCTGCAGGAAAGCGTCCCCTATAAGATCGAGGGAAAAATCGGGAGGATCATTCCGCCCTTGGGCGTGTTTAGGTCGCTTCTTCCGTCTGTGCTACGCTCCGGGGTCATCGGGGTCATCATCGGGATCATTCCCGGCGCGGGGGAGGATGTGGGCGCGTGGCTGGCTTACGATATGGGCAAGCGGCGCTCCAAGGACGGCGATAAGTTCGGCACCGGCGTTCTGGAGGGGGTGGTGTGCCCTGAAGTGGCCAACAATGCCGTCATCGGCGGGGCGATGATTCCTCTTCTGACCTTGGCCGTTCCGGGAAGCCCGCCCGCCGCTATGTTCCTGGCAGCCATGAACCTTCACGGAGTGCGCCCCGGCCCCATGCTCAACATCGAGAACCCGGCTTTCCTGCCCATGGTGGGGGCCGCCCTGATGTGCGCCTCCCTGGCCATGCTCTTCTGGGGGCTGCTGCTGGCAAAGCCGATGGTGGGGATACTCAAGATCAAGAGGGAAATTCTTCTGCCCCTGGTGGTACCCCTGACGGTGATCGGGGCTTACGGCGGCGGGGTTCGGATTTTCGACGTGTACCTGATGCTCTTCGCCGGGGTGATCGGCTACGTGCTGAGGCAGATGGATTACCCCCTGGCGCCGATGGTGCTTGGGCTGATTCTGGGGCCTTTAGCCGACGTGAGCTTCCGTCAGGCCCTTATGCAGAGCCGCGGGAGGGTAATGCCGCTTCTGGAGCGTCCCATTGGACTGATCCTGCTGGCCGCCGTGGCATGGCTGATCTGGACGGGCGCAGTGCGGGCTCGGACCTACTACAGAAAGATGGATGCCCAAACGGAGTGACGACAAAGGACTGGTGATTCGATTGAGTGCGGACGGGCAGAGTTCTATAGCCGGGTATCTCGAAACGGTTTTTTCCCTCAAGGGAAAGGTGATCCTCTTCACGGGAGCAGCGGGGGGGATTGGAAGCGTTATCTGCAAGGGTTACGCGAGGGCGGGGGCCCAGGTGGCGCTGTGCGACATGGACGCGGACAAGCTGACGGAGCTGGAAAAGGAAATTCGCGCGGAAGGCGGGAGTGCGTCGTCCTTCACGCTTGATCTGACCCGCATGGGTGACGCCGCGGACTGCGTGAAGCGGGTGATCGCGGCCTGCGGGCGGATCGACGTGCTGTTCAACTGCGCGGGTATCAACAAACGCGAGGGATTGCTGGACGTGGAGGAAGGCACCTACGACCGCATCATGCAGATCAACCTGAAGGGCCTGTACTTTATTTCCCAGGAGGTTGCCAAGCACATGCGGGAGTCGGGGAAGGGGAACATTATCAACATGGCCTCCCACAACTCCGTGGGGATGCTGGGTGGGTGCAGTGTCTACGGCGCGGCGAAGAGCGCCGTGACAGCCCTGACGCGCTCCATGGCGGTGGAGTGGGCGAAGTTTGGTATCCGGGCCAACGCCATCGCGCCGGGGCACATCCTGACCCCCTTGACCACCGTCACCTGGGAGCACCCCACGCGCAGCGCGTACCTGAAAGAACGTATCGCCATGGAGCGCCCCGGCACACCGGAGGAGATCGTGGGCGTGGCGATTCTCCTGGCCTCCGACGCGTCTTCTTATATGTCGGGCATGATGGTGCACATCGACGGCGGCTGCCTCGCGGGTGGGGTTCCATGGGACTTTGACACGCGGTATAACTGAGACAACCCCCTGCCGGAGACAGGCCGCCTCCGGCAGGGTCGCTTTCCAGGGAAGGGGGGTCTTTCTTCTTTCTACCCACTTTCTACCCACGAAGCAAGGTTGTTACGGCATTTTAACGCCTAATGAGTCTAGGGTTAGGAGGGTCAGGCCAGCGACCCCGTAGGGAATGCCCCCATCATCCGCGATGAAGTCCGGGGAGTGCAGGGGGAAGTTGTTCTGTCCCTCCTGACCAACGCCCAAGCGGAAATGCGTGCCGGGAACGTGCTCCAGGAACAAGGCGAAGTCCTCCGCTCCCATGGACGGCTCAGGGAGTACGCGCACGTGATCGCCGCCGAAGTTTTTCCGAAAGAGCGCTTCCATTCTGTCAAACAGCGCGTCGTCGTTGACCACCGGAGGAAGCCCCGGTGAAAATTTGAAGCCCGCGGAGCCCCGGAGCATTGTCGCTGTCCCCTCGACGATGCGCGTCACGGCCGCGATGATCCGTTTGTTCACGTCATCGGATAAGGCGCGGATTGTTCCCTCGATGACGACTTCCTCAGGAATGATGTTCCCCGCCGTGCCGCCCGCGATCCTCCCCAGGGTCAGCACCCCCGTCTCCAGCGGGCCGATCTCGCGAGCCACCACGGACTGAAGCGCGCAGATGACATGTCCCGCGATCAAAATGGGATCGATGCAGCGGTGAGGGTGCGCCGCGTGTCCCTGCTTGCCCTTGAGCCGTATCGTGAAGGCCTGAGCGCTGGCCAACACCGCCCCCCGCCGGAACCCCACGGTACCTACAGGCAGGTCCGGCCAACTGTGAAGGGTGAAGATCGCGTTCATCTTGGGGTTCTCCAGCGCTCCATCGGCGATCATGGCCGCCGCGCCTCCCGCTCCTTCCTCTCCCGGCTGAAAGATCAGCTTCACTGTCCCTCGGAACTCCGCGCGCAGGTCATGAAGCACCTGGGCCGCGCCAAGAAGACAGGCTGTGTGCAGGTCGTGCCCACAGGCGTGAGCAGCCCCCGCGTTCACGGACTTGTAGGGCAGGTCGCTGCGCTCGTTCACCGGCAGGGCGTCCATATCCGCCCGAAGCCCCACGCAGATATCCGCTCCTTGAGAGGCCGCGCCCCTTATCAGCGCCGTGACTCCCGTGCCTCCGCAGCGCCGGACGTCCTTTATGCCGATCTCTCCCAGAATCTTCTCCACGAAAGACGCCGTGACCTCCGTTTCCATCCCCAGCTCCGGATGCGCGTGAATATGGCGGCGCCACTCCCGCACCCTCGGCTCCACCTCTTGCGCGCGTTTCAATATGTTCATAGTGTTCATACAAACCTCCGCCGCAGCCCTCAATATTGAGTGTCGAAGTCCTGCTCCACCCGCGAGGCAACCGTCACACCATCATACCAGAATACCCTTTAATCTAGAGGGCAGGCCCGCCCATACCCGGTCTACCAGCTCTGCTTGGGCCGCTAAGAGCTGGTAAAGACGGCCTGTCTCGTCGCGCCAAAGCCTCTCGAAAGGATCGGCGGGCACGACTCCCGATCCCACTTCGTCGCCGATCAAAACCTTGTCCGCCAGGCGACCCAGGTTCCTTTCAAAGAAATTCAGTGGGGATTCCCCCCGTTCCAGCATCCGCCTTACGCCGTCCTGGAGGTTCACGAAGACCCGCGCCGCCGCCGCGAAAACTTCCTCCGGCTCCGCGGCAGCCAGGTCACAGATGGAAACGTCCTCGCCGTAGAGCCTCCGCGCGTAGTCCAGCTTTCCCATGTACTTGCCGCCGATGATCAGGTGCATGACCTTGCTCTCTCTTTCACGCGAAAACGAGCGCCAGAAGCATTAGTGTTTCTGAGAGTTCCACAAACGCGCCCAGCAGATCACCTGTGATCCCGCCGAAAACCCTGACGCACCAGCGCTTATAAAAGTGAAGAAACACCCCTCCGGTGAGGGGAACCACAAGCCACCGCGGACCCAGAAACGATATCGCGGCGGCCGTCAGCGCCGCGCCCCCCGCCAGGAGGAGAAGGCGTCCCGCCGGAAGCCGCGCCTTTCCCAGCGTCAAGGCTAACCCATCCTCCCGCGCGAAGGGCAGGTAAAAAAGCACCCCCACCCCCAAGCGCGAATAAACGGGCAGAAACGTCAGCGCAGCGGAAACGTTTATTCTCTCAACGCCGAGCAGTTCGGAAAACGCTCCAATTTTCAGCAGGAGGACGGTGACGCAGCCCATAACGGCAAAGGCCCCGGCGGAGGCATCCGAGAGAATTCTGAGGCGCTCTTCCCGTCCTTGTCTGGAAAACACCGCGTCGCACGTGTCCATAAGCCCGTCCATGTGGAGTCCTCCCGTGATGAAAAGGTAAAAAAGCGCCATCAGCACGGAGCGAAGCGTCGCGGAGGCCCCCCAGCAAGAGAATCCCGCGAAGAGGAGCGCCCCCAATCCTCCTACGACCAGCCCCGCCAAGGGCAGCACAACGGGAAAGTACCGAAGCCGCGCGGGTGTCCACTCGGTACGCGGCGCGGGGAGCACCGTTAAAAACGAAAGCGCGGCGGCCGCCGCCGCTATGAGATCCGTGAGCATAGGATATCCCAGCAGCGTTGGGCGGCGCCGCCTACGGAACCTAAGTACTTCTGACAGGCCCGCCGCGCCCATTCCCTTTCCTCGGGATTTATCGCCCTCAGCCAGGCATCCGCGAGGTCCTCCGCGTTCATCACGGTGCGCGACGCCCCAAGCCGGTCCATCCGAGCGGTGTCCGGGAAGTCTTCCATATACGGGCCGTGAGCTGCCTGCACCCCGAACAGCGCGGGTTCCATCAGGTTCTGCCCGCCCTTTGGAACCAGGCTGCCGCCGACAAAGGCCGCGTCCACGGCGGAGTAAAGCTCAAACAGTACACCGATTTTGTCCACCACCAAAACGTCCCAATCCGGCGTCTCTGCTGACAGGAGGGCCGTCTTTCCATAAGCCTGAGCGGCGGCGGCCACCCTGGGCGCTCGCTGGGGGTGGCGCGGGACGACGACAAGGCGCGCCGCCGGGAACGTCTTCTGTACCCTCCCAAAGGCGTCGAAAACGGCCTCGTCCTCCCCTTCGTGGGTGCTGCCCGCTAGGAACAGGGGGGCCCTGCATCGCCGCAGCCGCGTCCATTTTCCGGCGTCCACCGCGTCTTTACGCGCGAGCATCGCGTCTACCTTGCAGTCGCCCGTCACGATGATCTTCCCTTCCGGGACGCCCAGGTTCAAAAACGCCTCTTTGTCGGAGTCATACCGAACCAGCAGGCGCTCGAAACAGCACAGCACGCCGCGCCAGAAGCGCCGCATCCTCTGGAGCTTCCGGGCGCTCTCCGCGGAGAGCCGGCCATTGACCAGAAATGCGGGAATCTTCCTCTCCCTCAGCGCGGCCAGCATGTTGGGCCAGCGCTCCGTCTCCATCGCCACGTAGGCCTTGGGCTGGAGCGCGTCCAGGGCTTGATTCACGAAGCGCGGAAGGTCCCACGGGCTGTAGATCATCGCGTCGGCGCAGGACAAAGCCAGTTTTTCCGCCATCTCTCGGCCCGTCGCCGTCACGGTGGAAAGGACGTGGGGCAATCCCTTCGCCGCCATAAGGAGGGAAAGCGCCGATTGCACCTCCCCCACCGACACCGCGTGAACCCACAAGGCCCCCCGCGGCGCACCGGGTCCGAACTCCCCCATGCGCTCGTTCAGTCCCACCTTGTATTTTTTCTTGAGTTGGGAAAGCCCTCCCCACGCGAAAAACGCGGAGATGCTCATCCGGTAAACTCCCATCCCCAACCGGTAAGGCCACGCCTCAAGGGCCGCCAACGTCTCCGATTCATCCCGGTCCATCTCGGCCTCCAATTGTCTGTTCATCGGCTCCTAAGAACCCCATTTTGTCCTGGGGTCATGCGGTCTCGCCCTTTGCTGCACCGATAAAGGCGGCGAAGAGGGGGTGAGGGCGGACGGGGCGGGACTGCAGCTCCGCGTGGAACTGTCCGCCAAGGAACCAAGGATGTTCCGGAAGCTCCACTATTTCCACCAGGTCGCGGCCCACGCAGACCCCGGAGACCTTCAGTCCCGCGTCCTCCAGCCTTTGGCGGTAAATATTGTTGAACTCGTAACGATGACGGTGGCGTTCGCTAACCCGCTCCGCGCCATAAGCGCGAGCCGCGGCCGACCCCGGTACAAGGTCGCACTCGTAGGCGCCCAGACGCATGGTGCCGCCCATGCGGGCAAGCCCCACCTGCTCCTCCATCAGGTGAATAACGGGGTGCACCGCGGCGGGGTCCATCTCCTGGCTGTGAGCCCCCGCCAGGCCGCAGACGTTTCGGGCGTATTCCACCACCATCATCTGCATCCCCAGGCAGATACCGAAAAGCGGGATTTTGTTTTCCCTGGCATAGCGGACCGTGGCAATTTTTCCCTCAATTCCCCGCGAACCGAATCCTCCCGGTATCAAAATGCCGTCCACACCCGCCAGCATGGCCTCCACGCCCCGCGTTTCCACATCCGCGGACTCCACGGAGCGCACCTTGACCTTCACGTTGCGGCGGATTCCCGCGTGGTAGAGCGCTTCTACGACGCTCAGATAGGCGTCCTTGTGCTGGACGTACTTGCCCACTAGGGCAACCTCCACGGTCTTCGGGGCGTTCATAAAGCGGTCCACTACCAGCTGCCAATCGGAGAGGTCAGGCTCCCCCTCGGAGGGGATGGAAAGGTACTTCAGGATAAGGCCGTCCAGGTTCTGCTGGTGAAGGCTCAGGGGCACTTGGTATATGGTGGGTTCGTCCGGCACCTCGATCACCGCTTCACGGGGCACGGTGCAAAAAAGAGCGATCTTGCACTTCATGCCCTCGTCCATGGGGTGACTGCTCCGGCACACCAGGATGTTGGGCAGTATCCCTATGCGCCGAAGCTCCTGGACGCTGTGCTGGGTGGGCTTGGTCTTCAGCTCTCGGGCGGCCTCCAGCCAGGGGATCAGGGTCACGTGACAGTAAACGGCGTTCTCCGGCCCCACGCGGTTCGCCATCTGGCGGATCGCCTCCAGGAAGGGAAGCCCCTCGATATCGCCCACCGTTCCACCGATTTCGACGATAACCACGTCCCGACCCTCGCCGGCCTTCATCAGGCGCTCTTGAATGTCGTTGGTGATGTGGGGAATCACCTGCACCGTCCCGCCCAGGTACGCGCCGCACCGCTCTTTCTCAATGACGCCGGAGTATATTTTCCCCGTCGTCACCGTGTTCTCGTCGGAAAGGGGCTCATCAATAAACCGCTCGTAATGACCCAAGTCCAGGTCCGTTTCCGCGCCGTCGTCGGTGACGAACACCTCCCCGTGTTGAAAGGGGTTCATTGTCCCCGCGTCCATGTTCAAGTAGGGGTCAACTTTGATGATGGAGACCTTAAACCCCCGTTTTTTCAGCAAAGTCCCCAAAGAAGCCGCCGTTATGCCCTTGCCTAGAGAGGAAACCACGCCGCCTGTGATGAAAACGTATTTCGCCATTTCTTACTTACCCCCTCCCGAAAAACAAAAAAGCTGGACCAGAAAAAAAAAACTTTCTGGTCCAGCCCTTTCGTTCCCCGTCCTTTTTACGCCTATTTCAAATATCTCAGCGGATTTATATGGTTGTTGCCGTTACGAACCTCGAAGTGAAGGTGCGGCCCCGTGGTTCTTCCTGTAGATCCGACGCGGGCGATGTTTTGCCCAACGGAAACGCGGGAGCCCTCCCTTACCAAAATTGAGCTGCAATGAGCGTAGAGGGTCTTCTGCCCGCTGCCGTGCTCTACCACCACCACCTTACCGTAGCCGCCCATCCAGCCGGCGTAAATCACCTGCCCCTCGCGAGAGCTGCGGATAACCACTCCCGTGTTGGCCTTGATGTCGAGCCCCGTGTGGAAGTCCCTCCGCCGTGTGATGGGGTGACGCCGCCAGCCGTAGCCGCTGCTGATCCTGCCCATCAGAGGCCAACGATAGGTGCGCGAGGCCTTTTGATTCGAAGGGCTCGGCTTTTTGGGCTGAGCGTCCACTATCGCCTCGGGACGCGCGCCGGGCAGAAATACCTCGACGCCTGCCTTCAGCGAGACCAGGTCTACGGTGGGGTTGACCTTGCGAATCCTGTCGAGAGCCACCTGGTACCGTCTGGCGACCTTTTCGACGGTATCCCCCTTCTTAATCTGGTAGAAAATCCCGTCTTGGTTGGGTATCCTCAAGATACTGCCCGGGTGCAGCAAAGAGGAGTCCTTGAAAGCGTTGCTCCCCACCAGCGTGTCCACCTCCAGATTCTGGGTGTTGGCTATGGACCAAAGGCTGTCACCCGCTACGACCGTGTAAGAAGTAACCTTGAGGGGGCGCACCTGTTCCCGCAGGGCGGCCACGCGAGCCTTCCGCGTCCGTACTTCCTCCATCGTGTCGTCCACATATTGAGGCCCATTGGGGATAAGAAGGAGCTGTTTTTCCGCCAGACGGTTGGGGTCTTTCAGGTCGTTGACACGAAGAATGTCCTGAATTGTGAGTCCGCCATAGCGCATAGCGATATCGGAAAGGGTTTCACCGGACTTGACCACGTGCTCTTTCCAGTTGATCCCGACCTCCGTGAAGATGATATCATCGCTCAGGAGTTCCATGCCGGGAATGTCCTCCAGGTCGTCCGGCAGACGCAGCCCATCCTCCGTGACGTTGAGGACGATGGACTCGAAATCCGAGAGGCTGGTGGGCAGAAAACCCAGCGGCCCCGTCGGTTCGTCGATGGTCTCAGGAAGCCGCAGGGACGCCATGGCGGAGGCAAAGGGAAGGTCCATTTTCTCGGCATCGGGAAAGGCCACGAAAGCATCCAACTCCTGGGGGGGCTTTAAACGGCTTTCCCCTGCTCCAACCGAGTTCGCCGACGCGTACCGCGCCTCGGAAGGCTGTTCCGCGTAAGCGGCGTCACTTAAATCCATCACTAAAAAATCCGAGGCGTCCTTGTCTTGATCCACAAGGCCGCCCCACGCAATGCCCGAAAAACGGCTCCCCGCAGACACAATCAGAAAGACGGACAACCCAAACATCAACACTATCAGGAGACCAAAACCCCATCGAATTTCTGAAGATGATGACACGCTTCGGCGTCTGGACGTCTTCAACTACATCACTCCTGCACTGAAATCCAGCCAAAGGCCGAATTTGCAAAGATGTTCATCGCGACTCACCCACTTGGGCGTTTCTTTGGACAAAACCCGCGCCCTTTGGAGCTCCAGGAACACATGTGGCCAATCCACCAAAACGAACTGCTCTGTATTATACCATACTTTTCGGTAAGTCAAGCAACAGAGGACAAACATAACGAGAGTAAACATAATTCCATCGAGCCGTTGCCTTTCGCCGCGATGATTGTTTTCGATTCCCCTTCACCCTGTCCGCCATTTTACTTTCTTATTTAAACGAAAGTGGCAGTACAATGTCACTTTAGGAGCATATTAATAAAAAGAGTATTAAAGAAGCACTGATTGATGGGGTTCTTAGGGGTCCGAGACCCCTAAGCAGGGCGTGGGGCAGAGCCCCACAAGGACTTAATCAGCGTTTCTTTGATATAAAGTAATGAAAGGGGAGAATGAGAGATGAGAATAACAAAAAAAGCGGGAATGGCTCTGCTGGCGGCACTGATGTCTCTGATAGGTCTGGCCGCCGGAGCGTGGGCCGGGAACTACGTGGAGGGAGAAGTGATGGTGGTGCTCCGGGCGGAAGGGGCAGCGGCCTTTCCTTTGTCCACAGGGCTTCTGACGCGCACTAAGGCCCAAAGCGCCGCGGCTCGCGCGGCGGCGGAGGTACTTACCGCCCGGGTGGCCTCGGAGGTGGGAGCCTATCCAGCAGAGACCCACGCGGCTCTCTCGTCCCATGAGGCCGGCGTGTTCGCTTTGCTGAAATCCCACACCAAAAGCACGGAGCAGCTGATGGCGGAACTCAAAAAACATCCTGGCGTTATCTGCGTCTCGCCCAACTACATCGTGCACACCATGGCAATCCCCAACGATTACGCCAACAAATCCCTTTGGGGCATGGCCCTGATCAACGCCCCCGCCGCTTGGGACATAACCCAAGGCAGCGAGAACCTTTACGCCGCGGTCATCGACAGCGGAATAAGGAAAACTCACGAGGACTTTCCGGGAGTTGGCGGCAACCCGGGCAGGATCACAGGAATCAACCTTATTGAGAGCGAAAGACCCTCCGACTACATTACCGACGACTTCGGTCACGGCACCCACGTCAGCGGCATCATCGGCGCGGCGGGAAACAACGGCCGGGGCGTGACGGGGATCAACTGGAAGGTGAGTCTCATGATACTGAGGATTTTTGATCGAACCGGCGCCGGGGACCTGAATCGAATAGTGAAGGGTTTCGCCTATCTCACCGAAAGATTGACCGCGGGCGATAAAATCCCGGCGGTGAACCTGTCGCTGGGCGGATATGCCGCAGCGTCCCCAGAAGATATGGCAAGCTCCGCGCTGTATCGTGCCTTCAAACAATTCGACAGCCTGAACAAGACGGTAATCGTCGTCGCGGCGGGTAACGAGAACGTCGCGGTGGGAAAGCCCACGCCGTCCCCCATTTATGTCGGAGGAAAACAGGTACCGGCGGGAAGTTACGTCTATCCAGCGTCTTTCATCGGACTGAACAACATGATCGTGGTCGGCAGCGTCTGGAGCGACGCAGGAGAAACAAGAAAGAGCGGCTTTTCCAACTACAGCAACGCCTATGTTCACCTGATCGCGCCAGGCGGCGCCGGGAACGACTCCCCCGCTGGAGCCGACAATAGGGATATTTGGAGCACGTACAATGACAGCGATACCAGCTATGGGACTATGCCGGGAACCTCCATGGCAGCCCCGTACGTGACGGGGGCCGCGGCGCTGGTGGCGTCGAAAAGCGGCAACGGAAATTTGACCGCCGCGCAGCTCAAGAGTCACCTGCTTTCAACGTCAGCGAGAGCTGTAAACCCGGATAACATGTCGCTGTACGGCCTGCTGGACATAGGCCGGGCGGTTAGCACCGAGACGCGGGACGTGTCCGTCAGCGCGGTCACGATAAAACCAGGTGGGTCGGTGAACGTACCCCTGAACGAGACAAAGACCTTTGCGGCCGTGGTGGCGCCGGAGGAGGCTACCGACAAGAGAGTGATCTGGACGAGTTCCAACTCGGCGGCAGCCACGGTGGACGAGTATGGGACGGTTACAACGCGGGCCAGCGGGGAAACGACCCTTACGGCGGCGTCACTGAGCAGCTCAAGCATAAAGGGCGAGGTCAAGGTGGTCGTGGTGTCCAGCGTGCAGCCGGGAAACGGCGGTTCACCCAACGGCAACTGCGGGAGCAACGTGGGCTTTGGTATGTCCGCCCTGCTCCTGGCGGGCGGGGTATTACTGCGCAAGAGGCGCCGCGACCCCTAGGCGGGGCGGGGGACGGAACCTAAGCGTGAAAAAAGGGGGCTTCCGCCCCCCGATTTCTTGCTACCTCTTCCGTACGACCAGCAGTGAGAACAATGCCAGCAGAGCTGAAGCGGCACTGAAAAATCCGCTGTCGCAGCCGCCGCTGTCACCACCGCCGCCGCCCGCGGGGTCGATGGTCATCGCCAGAACCGCCCAGGCATTTCTGCCACTCAATGGCTTCGGCTTCGGCCGCAAAGGCGAGGGCAAGTGACAGCGCCGCCGCAAATACCCGCAAAAGCCAGTTTCTCTTTTTCATAACAAACCACCCTTCCAAAATATGTTTTTGAGTCAAAATTTTTGATTAAAAGACGTCAGAAGCGGCCGCGAAGTCAAAACGCGGCTGCCTTGGCGGGTCTCTGGTGTTCACAAAAACGGGACTGGTTTTAAAAGGGAAAGAAAATCTGAAAAACGGAACTGAGTTGGGTTCTAAAAAAGGAAAAGCAAAACTAATGTAACATTGTAATTATACCAGCTTAAATTAGCGGCGTCATCCGTAAAATACATGATATTCAGCTCTTTTGGGGTGACGGACTCCAAAGGCCGAAGCACCGGCCGTCCTTCCTTATTATTCAGCATCGTGTACAGAATAATTTGTGATAAACTGCTCCTGTAAACGCTTCATGACGTGAACTGAATAAGGAGGAAAATACTATGATAAAAACGCCTAAACTGCTGATGATCCCCGGCCCCACGCCCGTTGCTCGTTCCATTTTGGACCAAATGGCGCGCGAGACCGTGGCCTTTGGGGACATGGACTTCATCGCCGACTTCAAAGGTCTCGTGGCCGACCTGAAGTCCATGTGGCGCTGCGGCGGCGAGGCTTTCGTTGTGGCGGGCACGGGTACTCTGGCGATGGAGATGGCCGTCGCGAACCTCACCCAGAGAGGCGAGAACATTTTAGTATGTTCCCACGGGTTTTTCGGGGACCGCTTCATTGAGATGTGCACCCGCAAGGGGCTCGGCGTGGACGTGCTGAGGGCTTCCTGGGGAACGGCTTACACGCCGGAACAGGTAAACGCCGAACTTTCCAAAAAGAAGTACGCCGCTGTCACCGTAACTCACGTGGATACCTCCACGGGCGTTCTAGCCCCGCTGAAGGGAGTCTGTGACATGCTGAAAACAAGACACCCCGACGTGCTGCTGATCGTGGACGGCGTCGCGGCCGCAGGCGGCGTGGAGGCCTGGTCGGACTGGGGGATCGACGCGCTTTTCACATGCAGCCAAAAGGCCTTCGGCGTCGCGCCAGGCCTGGCCATGCTCTGGGCCAGCGCTCGGGCCCTGGAAAAGCGCAAAAGCCTTGGAACGATTCCCGAGTCCTACTTCGACTTCGAGCGGTGGCTTCCCGTCATGCGCGACCCGTCGAAATACTGGGGTACTCCCGCCGTTAACATGATATGGGCGCTGAAAGAGGGTTTGCGCATCATCAAAGAAGAGGGACTGGAAGAGCGTTACGCCCGCCACATCCGTCAGGCGAAGATTTTCGCCGCCGCAATGGAGGCCCTGGGCTTCAAGACCGCAGCGGCCCCGGAGCATCGCGCCCCTACCTTGTCAGTTTTCCTCTACCCCGACGGCGCGGGTCTCGACGACGGGACGTTCCGCGCGAAGCTGGCGGAGGAGGGCCTGCAGTCCGCCGGGTGCCTGGGTGACTTTGCGGGCAAGGGCTTCCGCCTGGGACACATGGGCAACATCGACAAGCACGTGCTGGTGGGAACCGTGGCCGCCGTCGAGCGCGCCTGCGCCGCCTGCGGCCTTGATCCCGCACCCGGCAGGGGGCTGGCCGTCCTTCAGTCCGGGCTCATGCAGTCCGGGCTCATAGTTTGACGCGTTTTATGAAAACGTCAACGACTCTGGCGGCCGTCTCAAAGTCCGAGGTTAAGATCAAGTCCGAAATTCCCGACAGGATGGCTTTTACCTCTAAGCTGGCCTCCTTGTCCAGCTCCGCGAGAATTTCGTCCGCCCGCCCCACGTTTACTTGAGTGAGGGCCTCCCGAAGGCGCAAAAGGCGAGGGGTGAATCCCGCAAGCGGCAGGGTTTCGTCCCTGGCCTCCTTCGCGGTCAACACCGCCTGGACACGCCCGACGACCCTGGAGAGATCCTCGCGGAACCCATCCAGCCGCTGGCGAATGAACTCCACATTCCCCTCCCTGCCCGCGGCCTCTAAAAGAGCTGCTTCTTTTGAAAGCGCGGCGGCTCCGATGTTCGCCGAAGCGCTTTTCAGCCCGTGAACCTGGATGGTGAAATTTTTCAGATCTCCTTCGGCCTGCGCCGGATACAAGCACTCCATCCGGGACTCCACGTCGCGGCAATAGAGTTCCAGCACGCTCCGGTAATTCACCTCCGTCCCGCCGCTCATGGCCATGCCCATCGTCACGTCCACCCCTTCCTCCTCCACGAGACGGAAGGTATCGCATCCCTTATCTTCTTTATTCCACCTCTGTTTTGCGATTGGTTTTCCTTTCCGTCTTTCGGCGGGAACCCACTTTTCTATGAGGGCATTCAGTTTTCTCACCACTATCGGCTTAGAGAGAAAATCATCAAAGCCGTTTTTCAAAAACATCTCCCTCATGCCGGTAAGCGCGTTGGCCGTTAGCGCCACGATGGGCATTTTCTCCTCCCGTTCCCCAAGAGACCGAATGGCCGCTGCCGCCTCTATGCCGTCCATGCCGGGCATCATATGGTCCATCAGCACCAAGTCGTAATGGCGCTTTCGAGCCAAGGCCACCGCCTCTTCCCCGCTGGCGCAGGTCTCTACTTCCATTTTGTAAGGGGCGAGCAATCCCGACGCGACTTTCAGGTTGCTCTCCACGTCGTCCACGATCAGCACGCGAAAGCCCGGCGCGGTGAAATACACTCCCTTGGTCCAGGCGCGGGTTATGATTCGCCTCTCCAGGCTGCCCATGGGCTTGCCGTCGGAAATACCCTGCGGCAGGGTTGCCGTGAACGCGGAACCCTTGCCGTACTCGCTCCTCACCGTGATGTCCCCGCCCATGGCGCGGCACAGGCTCCGCGCTATAGCCAGCCCCAGCCCGGTGCCCTCTATGTTGTTCATGCCATGCTTTACGTTCACGCGGGAAAAATCCTCGAAGAGCTTTATCATGTCCTCTGCTTTGATACCGATGCCGCTGTCTTCCACCACGAAGGTCAAGATCACCCGATCGTCTGATTCCCGCTTGCACCGCACCGAAAATTTGATAAACCCTCTCTCCGTGTACTTCATCGCGTTGGAGAGAAGGTTCAGCAGCACCTGCCGGACGCGGGGCGCGTCCCCAATCATGAAAGCAGGAATAGTCTCGTCCACGTCCCAGTAAAACTCCAAGGTCTTCTCCTTGAAATGAGCGTGCAGGACGGTAATTACGTCGTTTAGCAGCGAGGCCGAGTCATAGCGTTCCCTCGCTATCTCCATGCGGCCCGACTCTATTTTGGAAAAGTCCAGGATGTCGTTGATGACGGAAAGAAGGTGTTTTCCAGCTCGTTTGATGTCCGTGATGTATTCAGCCGCTTTTGGCTTGCCGTGCTCTCTCAGGGCCAGCTCGCTCATGCCGATGATGGCGTTCATGGGCGTGCGTATTTCGTGGCTCATACGGGCCAAGAACGCGCTTTTAGAACGAGAAGCGGCCTGGGCGCTCAGGGTCGTCTCGAAAAGCGTCTCGTTCTGCTGAGTGAGCACGCGCAGCATATGAAAATAAAAAAGCAGTCCTGTCAGGATAAAAACCACGGTGATGGCAAGCTGCTGCCATATCCGAAAAAATACAGCTTTATAAACGCTTTCCGCCTCGAAATCGCAGCCCACGATTCCCACCATTTGATGAGACGAGTTGAACAGCGGCTTGTACACCGAGATGACCCATCCCCACTTGGACTGAAACTCCATGGCGCCGAACTGGGGGCTCTGGGTTTCGTAGGTGCGCAGGTAGGCTCCCGCATAGGCGCTGGTGTCCTCTTCCTCACCCAGCGCGGAAAAACCCTCCTCTCCAGGGGTTCCGCCGTCTATGATGAAACGGTGGACATCGCCCTTCCACGAAACCATAGTGTAGAGGTAAAGACATCGGGTCTCCTCCTTCAAGGTCAGGAGTTTTTTCCGCGTTTCCTCGTAAAAGGGGTCGTTTGGGTCTAGGGTCTTGCTCAGGTGCTCGAATTTATCACCGTCGATGAAGGCGGCGGCGCGTTCTAATATGGGGAATCCCAGGCGTGAAGCGATGTTAGCGGAGGCATCGCTGTACTGCAGGACAGAAATGAAGACTACCACGGAGAACAGAGCCAAGACGAAGAGCACAAAAAAAAGGGTAAAACGTATTTTCAGCGCGCCCGGGGCAAGCGGGCGTGACGTGTTCGCGGCGGGCTTTGTCAACATTGGCTTCATGAGCATTTAACATCCTTGTATTTTCAATTGCCCTGAATTTAAAACTTTTCAAAGTATAATACAATAACTTCTCACTTTTTTCAATGCTGAACTTGGTATTCCGTGCATCTACTGTTCTAAACGCGGTATTTTGCGGCGGGGAGCTCTTTTAACGCTTGGGGGGGCTTTGGGCGCGGCGCTGTTCCCAGCGATCAGGTCACGGAGCATAGCCGCCCGCTCAAAGTCCAGCTTTTCCACGGCCTCCCACATGGCGCGCTCCAGCTCCTTGACGGAGAGTTCGGGTCCCTCTTCTGCCGGCGCGCCTGAGGCTCCGTCGGGGGAGTAGGCCGCCAGCAGCTCCTCCGGCAGCAGGCTGGTCACGTCCTTCTCCACGCTGCGGGGAACGATGCCGTGCTTTTCGTTGAAGTCGAGCTGCTTTTGGCGCCTTCGGCTCGTTTCAACCACGGCCTTGCGGATGCTCTCGGTCTCGCTGTCTGCGTAGAGATAGACCTTGCTGCCGATGTTGCGCGCCGCCCGCCCCATGATCTGGATCAATGACCGGTAGGAGCGCAGGTAGCCCTCCCGGTCCGCGTCCAAAATCGCCACAAGCGACACCTCAGGCAGGTCCATGCCCTCCCGCAGCAGGTTGATCCCCACCAGCACCTGAATGTCCCCTTTGCGCAGGTCGCGGATCAGCTCCGCCCGCTCGAAGGTGTTCAGCTCCGAGTGGATGTATTTAACCTTAAACTTCAGCTCCCGAAGGTACTCGGCCAGGTCCTCCGAGGACTTTTTCGTCAGGGTCAGCACCAACGCCCGGCCCTCTTTGGGCTCGCCGGGAAGGCCCGTCACGGCCCGCAGGCGCTCCGCCAGGTCGTCCACTTGACCCGCGGCGGGCAGCATCTCCACCTCTGGGTCCGCCACTCCCGTGGGGCGGATCACTTGCTCCACCACGTGATCGGAGTTTTCCATCTCGTAGTCCCCCGGTGTGGCGGAGACGAACACCGCCGTGCGCATCTTTTTCTCGAATTCGCGCCACTCCAGCGGTCTGTTGTCCAGGCAGGAGGGCAGGCGGAATCCGTTGTCCACCAGCACGCCCTTCCGTGCCCGGTCGCCGTTGAACATGCCCCTCACCTGGGGCAGGGTGATGTGCGACTCGTCCACGATCATCAGAAAATCGTCGGGAAAAAAGTCGATCAGCGTTCCAGGCGGAGCGCCCTCCTCACGTCCCTCCAAGTAACGGGAGTAGTTTTCGATGCCGGAGCAGTACCCCACCTCCGTCATCATCTCCAGGTCGTAGCGCGTGCGCATGGTGATCCTCTGAGCCTCCAGAAATTTGCCCTCCCGCGTGAAACGCTCGGCCACCCGCTCCAGCTCGGTCTCAACGAGGGGCTTCGCGCGGACGATGGCGTCGGTCTGGGTGACGTAGTGCTGCGCGGGGAAAATAGAGGCTTCAGGGAGGCGTTCCACGATTTTGCCCGTCATAGGCTCGAACAGGTCGATGTGCTCGATCTCGTCGTCGAAGAACGTCACGCGAATGCAGTTCTCGTCGTAGGCGGGAAAAATCTCTATCGTGTCACCCCGAACGCGGAATTTTCCAGCCTCCAGCACCTGGTCGTTGCGATCGTAGTAGTTTTCCATCAGGTGCTGCATGAAAGCCCGGTACTCCCACCGGTCTCCCTTGGCGAAGGGGAAGATCGCCGACTCGTAGTTCTCGCGCTTGCCCAGGCTGTAGACGCAGGACACGCTGGCCACCACCAGCACGTCGCGCCGCTCCACCAGCGCCTTGGTGGCGGCCAGGCGCAGGCGCTCGATGCGATCGTTGACGGAGGCGTCTTTCTCGATGTAGGTGTCGCTGGAAGGAATGTAGGCTTCGGGCTGGTAGTAGTCGTAGTAGCTTACGAAGTAGTGGACGGCGTTTTCGGGGAAAAACATCTTGAACTCGCTGTAGAGCTGAGCCGCCAGGGTTTTGTTGTGGGCCAGCACCAGGGTGGGACGGTTCACGTTGGCAACCACGTTGGCCATCGTAAAGGTCTTGCCGCTGCCCGTGACGCCCATAAGGGTTTGGAAACGCTTCCCCTCGCTGAGTCCCTTGGTCAGGGACTCTATGGCCTCCGGCTGGTCGCCCGCCGGCGGCCAATCGGAGTGCAGAACAAAGTTTTTTTGTATCAAAGTGACGCCCCCCTTTTTGCCGCCAACTGGCCGCAGGCGGCGAAAATGTCCGCGCCTTTCTCGCGGCGGATTTCGAATTCGATGGACAGTTCCGAAAGCGCGGCGCAGAACGCCCGTACCCTCGCGTCGGGAGAGCGTCTCAGAGTTTCCGCACCGCCGGCGGGGTTGCAGGGGATGACGTTGACGTAGATCCCCAAGCCGTCCAGCAGCGCGGCCATCTCGAAGGCGAGCTGCGGGTCGTCGTTCACGCCGTCGATGAGGACGTACTCGATAGTGATGCGTTCCTCCGTCCGTTTTTTGTAATAACGCAGGGCATCCACCAGCGCCGACAGGGGGTAACGCCTGTTGACGGGCATCAGCTTGTTCCGGATGGCGTCGTTGGGCGCGTGGAGCGAAACGGACAGGCGTACCGGAACCTCGAAGTCCGCCAGGTCTTTTATGCCCGGCGCGACGCCCGACGTGGAGATGGTGATGTGCCGCGCCCCAAGCCCGCGCATTTTTGGGTGGCTGAGCGCCCGCACGCTGGCGAAAACGCCCGCCCGGTTGAGCAAGGGCTCTCCCATGCCCATGTAAACGATGTTGTTCACGTCCCGCCCCAGACGCTTTTCCATGAGCAGGAACTGCCCCGTTATCTCTCCCGCCGTAAGGTCGCGCGTGTAGCCCATCTGCCCCGTGGCGCAGAAGGCGCAGGCCAAGGGACACCCCACCTGGCTGGACACGCAGGCCGTGGTGTGAGTTCCATGGTCCAGCAGGACGGACTCCACCCGTGCGCCGTCCTCGAACTGCCACAAGAACTTGCGCGTCCCGTCCTTAGACTTCCGCTCCCCTGCCTGAATGGGGAGTTTCAACGGCGCTTCACAGGCCAGCCGCTCCCGCAGGGCCTTGGAGAGGTTCGTCATATCGCGGCTGTCGAAGACCTTTTTCGCGTATATCCATTGGCAAACCTGAGCGGCACGGAACTTGGGCTCCTTCCAGGTCTCCAGGGCCAGTTTCTCCCATTCCTCGTAAGACAGCGAGAGAACGTCAAGTATCTCCCCGCCCTCCGCCTGCCTGTCGTTTTCCATTTTTGACTCCTCCTAAAAAACTCAACTTTCGCAGTAACTTTTCAGGGTAATAACCCAGAAGGCCCGTATCATAACTAGAATATCACACACAAAACTTTTTGAACGCAAAATTTTTTCGACGCTCAACGCTTTCTTTCCGCTGATTAACCTCCTTGTGGGGCTCTGCCCCACGCCCCGCTCAGGGGTCTCGGACCCCTAAGAACCCCATTAATCAATGCTTCCATAACTTTTAAGGAAACCCTGATGAATGAGGTTCTTACAATGTGGACAGGAATCTTGGGAAGCGCGAAAACACACTTGCCCGTCTTGACAGAACGTTTTTTTCGGTGTTAGATAAGATCATAAAAAAATATGAAACCCCTTGAGGCGATGGGAAACGGGTGAAATTCCCGTGCGGCCCCGCCACTGTAACCGTGACGAATTCGCGGGGGCCCTTTGGGTCTGGCCACTGGACACAAGTTCGGGAAGGCGCGAAGGAGGAAGAACGGAAGCCAGGAGACCGGCCCAGGGGACATGGAGGTGGTTGTCTGCGCGGGCGGACGTCTTCACGTATGGCGCTCAAGGGCTGTCGAGTGAAGGGGACGCGGGACACGCGTCCCCTGTTTTTGTTGCCGGGAGGTTTGTGCGATGTTCAAAAATTATTTTGTCACCGTAATGCTCGTTGTGTTTTTTGCGTCTCAGGCTGGAGCGGCCGAAGACGGCGGGCCCGCCGAGTTTAAGAGGGGTATTCTGTTGGCGGCGTTCGGCACCTCCATGTCCGAGGCGGAGAGGGGTATCTCGAACCTCGTTGAGGAGACGAGGCGGGCCTTCCCCAATGTGGAGGTACGGCTGGCCTACACATCCAACATCATCCGCCGCAAGTTGAAAAGGGAACGGGGGGTGGACCTCCCCTCGCCGCCCGAGGTCCTGGCGCGCATGAAAGACGAGGGCTTCACTCACATCTACGTCCAGCCGATGCACGTCATCCCCGGTGAGGAGTATGACGACTTGAAAAACGTCGTTGAGGCATTCGCTTCCGTCAAAGGCAAGTACGGCTTCGAACACGTCGCCCTAGGTCGGCCGTTCTTGTCGGAGTCCTCAGACTGCGATCTCATGGCCGGGATTCTGTCCCGGCGGTTCGCGGACCTGCCGTCAGGTAAAGCCGTGGTGCTCATGGGGCACGGTTCCCCCCACAAGGCCAACGCCATGTACGGCGAAATGCAAAAGGCGCTTTCGCGGCTCAAGGGGCGGTTTTTTTTGGGCACTGTAGAAGCCGCGCCCAACCTTGAGGACGTCCTGGCGGCGCTGAAAAAGACACGCTCTAAAGCCGTCGTCCTATCGCCGTTTATGGTGGTCGCCGGCGATCACGCTCGCAACGACTTGGCGGGGGACGAGCCGGACTCGTGGCTCTCGCTTCTGAAAAAGAGTGGCTACAAAGTGGAGGCAGATCTGGTCGGCCTAGGTGAGTACCCGGAAGTCGCGGCTCTTTTCGTCAATCGTGTTCGTGAGATGATAGAATAACCAGGAGGGAGGGCAGGCCCTCCCCCCCTTTAGTCAATTGGCCGTGAGGGTGCGGCCGACGCACTCCACGATGGAGTATTTACCGTTCCTCTCCACGAAGTCCACCGCGATGATCTTGCCCTTATAACGCGCGATAAAACTGAGAAAATCCGTCGAGTTCCCCTCATCGGTGAACCGGCAGTCCTCCGACAGTCCCACCGCGGCCTCCTGCCCCTTGCCCCCGTCGTTCAGGAACAAAAGCAGCTCTCGTGCACTGCCGTTCACCCCGTCCAGCAAAACCGCGTCCAGCGTGTAGACCTCCCGCGCCGCCGCGCCGCAGGGCGTATCCGCACACAAAACCAACAAAACCAAAAGCAAGAACAAACACAGAAATCCCCTCAGAGGCTTGTTTCTCATTATCGAATAATCTCCCTCCAATACTGCAGGTGCGGGACGATGGGCTCCAGGTCAAGCTGGTCGTCATTGGACGGCGGCGTAGGAACTTCCACCACGGAGCCATCGATGTGGGTCACGTAGTCTTTCAATTCCTCATACTGCTGGAAACTCGACAGAGCGCCCGGCTTCAGCGCCTTGATCCCAAGGAACAAGTGTCCTCTCGAACCCGAAATTCCCATAATCTTGATGTTGCTGAGCACATACGCCTGGCCGCCCTTCCACTTCGACTTTCCTGTCTCGGGATCCAGCGCGTACAGTTTCGTGTCGCCGACGTCCCGGCACCGCTCCTGGTCTCCAGGCTGCCACGTCCGCGGGATAAACGTTGACACGTACAGTACGCGCCTGTACAGGAAGGGCGCCGCCGTCACGTACTCCGCATCCGTGGGAATGGACGGGTGCACCACCTTGGGCCGCAGCATCAGCCGCCATCCCTTAGCCCCCGTCGGCACCCCATTCTGGTCGCCCGTCTCCTCACCCCCCCAGGCTGGCTGAACTTGGGGGGTCGTCTTTATGTACTTCAGGCGCGTCAGGGCCCCCGTCGTGGCGTTCGCCTGGAACTCCCCCGCGGAGCCGTTGTAGGGGTCGGTAAAGGGCCTCAAGTCTAAATTGCTCAGTTTCAAACCGAAGATGTACTGTTGAGCGTTGTTCACCTCGACGCCGTCCGGCCCAATCAGGTCTGCGCTGCCGCCGAACAGCCAACGCGCAGCAGTGGCCCCAATTCCCTTTTTGCCCAGAGCGAAGCCGTTGGGAACCATGATGGGCTGCCCCGCCGCCACGCCCGGCGTCAACGGGTCCAAGATGGTCCGCAGCTGGAAGAAGTTTTTCAGGTAAAAGCGCACGTTCGGGTGAGCAGCGTCGCTTTGATCCCCTTGCAGCAGGTTCCCGACCATGATGTTACCGTCGCTGTCGGTCGCGAAGTACTCCTCCTCCAAGCCGTCCTTGTCCGAGTCCACCACAAACACCGGCGAGACGAACATGCCCAGCTTATAGTCTCCATTATCGACGGGAATCTTGATGTTGGGCGGGCCGTAGATGTGCGTGTTGGAGGCGGCATTGCCCCTGAAGTTGAACAGCGAGGACCTGGCCTCGTAGCTGTCGTTCACGAGGAGCGCCTTGCCGTGGTTTTTGTCGCTGCGCCCCCAGAGCCCCAGACCGCCGGGCAGAAGAAAACCGCTGTGGTGACGGCGGGTCCCTGCCGGGTTAACCCCGTCGCCGTTGATGTACCGCGCTCCGTTCCAGGGGATAGGGGCGCGGAGGGTCAAGCCCAGCCTGCCGGCGAACCGGAGGTCACTGTGCGCCGCATTCCCCCAGTAGTGGACGGTGGGGTCGGGGTTGTTCCAGGACGTCCCGGCGCCGTCGGGTTCACTGCCGTTGTAACGGGCGTTGTCCACAGCCCACTGGAAATTCGGCGCGCTGGGGTTTGTGACGTCCATCACGTAAATTCCCGCGCCGCCCCAGCCGGACATTCCCACCAGATAGGTCTTCAGGTCGAAGACGCTGGGGACGTCGGCGTCGTTGACCTGATCCATGGCCACCAGGGGGCCGTCCAGCAGCACCAGCGGCCGGGAGGACATGGTGCTGGACCCGTCGCCGGTAATGGGCGTCGAACCGCCCTCCGGCTCTTTCAGGAATCTCTGCTGCCATACACGCCGCAGGATATGGGGCGGGATGAAGGCCCACAGTTCCCGCCCCGTCTCGTAGTCCAAGCAGTGCAGGAAACCCCGGTTAGTCTGGAGGTAGATCACCTTTTGGCGCGGAACGGTAATCTCCTGGTTGGTTTTAAAGCTCCGGAACTTGCCGTCGCCCACGTTCACGTAGTTGCTGTGCTCCATGTCGCCTA
This sequence comes from Synergistaceae bacterium, assembly GCA_031280275.1. GTDB lineage: Bacteria > Synergistota > Synergistia > Synergistales > Aminobacteriaceae > JAITGK01. The sequence goes on along the minus strand of JAITGX010000049.1, from coordinate 48,540 downwards.
AGATGCCGTTCTCGCCGGGGTACTTCACCAGCCAGTTCTTGAAATCCGCCAAGTGCGCCTGCCATTCGGCCAGCCTGGCCGCCGGGTCCGAATCATCCGGGCTGATGTAGGCGTCGGGCAGGCCCAGCAGGTTTTTAAACTGGGCGTCCGTCAGGTCTCCCAGGCGCACCGGGGTTATCGGCAGGGACGTGGTTTGGTTCATCGGCGCCGCGGCAGTATAGACATTGCGCGTGTTGTTCTGCGCCTGCGCCGCGGTGGTTGCCCTGGCATCCCAGACCAGCACGGAATCCACCTGCCCCTTGGGTATCTTGTACCTGGCAAAGCCGCCCTGCCACTGGCGCTTCATGTTCACCACATAGGACGCGCCGAAAAGCACCCGGTCGCCCTCGGGGTCTTCTTCCTGCATGGGCTGCAAGGAGGGCGCGCCGCCGGTGATGCGCTCCGTCTGGATGTTTACCAGGGTCTCGTGCAGGTTGCGGATCAGGTCGGGCACGTTGTCGGCAAAGATGGGTTCAATACTGGTGTTCGGCGTGCCGTCCGCGTAAGGCTGACCTGCGTGGGCCATGCGCCGCACGGCTTTGCGTACCCGTTTCGCCGGCGTGTCCGCCGGAGAGTCGGGCGCATAGGGGTCTCCGTCGCCCGCCATTCCCTGCGTGGTGATCAGGCCCACCACGATCGTCCTGATGGGGTTGTCCATTTCGAAGGTTCGCTCCACCCAGTTCGCCCCGTCCCACTGACGGCCCCGCATCTGCCTGGAGTTCATGTATATGTCGTGCAGCGCCTTCATCATTGAGTTCGCTTCGGTGCAGCTCCAACCGGGCTGAGCTTCGCTGCCCGTCGTGAAGTAGATGATCCAGTTGGGCTGGCAGGAGCCCGTCACGGGGAAATATCCCCGCGTGTCCCCAGCGCCGTTCAGACCGCCAGCCGCGTAGCTCAACACGCCGGCGGGGGGAGAGAAAAAGCTCAGCGCGTCCCCCAGCGCCGTGCCGGTCATCAGCCCCTCGGAGTTGCGGACGCGCCTCAGCGGTACCCCCGCGGTGCCGGTATATCCCTGATGCAGCGTTCGTGAGCCCTCCGTGCCGGCGGCGTAGGTAAGCGCGCCCTGGCCGTTGAGAACGTTTTGGTTGTTTCCCCCGCTGATAAACCTGCTGCCCCCATAAATTTGCTGTTCCACAGGCGCTATGGTGTTCGTGGTGTACAGTTCGTCGTTGACGAAGCGGTTGAGCAGGGTTACGCCGCCGTTCTGGTCCACCTGCATGACGCCGTCGATGTACTCCCGGAAGGTGATGGCGCTGGCTGTGGGGTGGTAATCCCCGTTTCCGTCTTGGCTGTACATGAAATCGAAGGGAACGCGCAGTATCGAGCGGCTGGCGTGGCGCGGCCCGTTGGTCAAGCTGTTATAGATGGAACTCGTCCCGCCATAGAGCGTCGCGGAAGCGAACAGTGTGTAGCTGCTGTTGGCCAGCACCCCGGCGCCGGTGGTGTTGGTCTCCACCGCCACACCGCCGGGGAAGTGAGTCCATTGCTGAGTCATAGTTCCGCTGCCGTCGGCGCTGCCATGATACGCCATGAACAGATCCCGGTCCCCGTCGGCGACCGTCCCTCCTGCCCCTGGACCTCCGTAGAGATTGCTGACTTTCGATGAACTGTCGTAGCGGAAGGGGGCGTAGGATATGGTGGCTGACCTGCCGCTGCCGGTGGGATACTCCCGGTCGGAGAAGGTTGTGGCGAGCCCCAGGCGCATCCGGGAGAGCATCTGCTTGCTGGAGTCACTCGGAGACAGAAGCCGCCATAACACCAGCTTGACCTTGTACATCTTGCTGTCGTTTGGGATCAGGTACTGCTCCGCCAAGGCGTGCGGTACGGGCTGTCCGTAGTTAGGTCCTCCGGGCAGGTACGTCCGAAGCTCGCTGGGCATGGAGCTGGGAGGGGAGCCCTGCCCGTTCCAGTTCGCCCACCCACTGTCTTGGAACGTGAGGAAATAGGGCTTATTAGGATCGGAGCTGTAGTAGCAGTCTTGGTTTCCGATAATGTTGTTGGTGTCGTCCACGTCCTTGCCCATGTAGTTGTACGATTTGTTTGTGCTCTCCATTCCGGGGAAAAGGGAGACATAAGGGAGCGTCAGGTTGTTGTTGGAAAGCCGCACCGCCTGGTCTGGCATGGTTCCGTGGCTGACAGGGCGGCTGCCGATGCCGAAGGTGTTCTGCAGCAGCAGATTCGCCCGGAAGCCCGCGTCGCGCATGGCGGGGTAGTTGGCCTTCATCCAGACGTCGTCGTTTTTAAAAATGGGAATCTGTCCCTTCATAGACACCACCATGCCTGACATGGTGTCCATGTAAATGAGGACGTTGGGCTCAATGCCCCTGAGGATGGCGTCCTCCATGGGGTAACTGACGGCCTTGTAGTAGGTTTTGAGGGGGTGCGCCGTGGGGTCAGGGGGTGCGGCCTGCGCGCCAGCGAGGGTGAAACCCACCCCCAATGCCGCCAGCAGGGCGAGCGCCGCAGAAGTCCTCACCCGTCTGGCAAAAGAGAGGGATGAACCCTTTTCCATGTTTCGCATATCAATCACCTCGAACAATAATTTTCTGACCACTGACCATTATTCTTCTATTCTTCCGGCTTGGGAAGAATCTGCACAAAGGCTTCCTCGGCGGCGCGGAGCAGCTTGTTCTTGCTGTCGTAGAGCTGCACCCGTATCAGGTAAGCACCGTACCTCATGGGGTCCAGCTCGCCTTCCCCAAAGTTGTCGTTGGAGCCGCTGTTGGCGTCTCCCTGGTTTTCGCCGTTTTCGTTCTCAAAGGAGTTCGAGCTGACGCCCTTCAGCTTGTAGACGGAGGGAAGCTCCTGCATCTGGGCACGGTTGCTCAGGAGAGGCTCCTTTACCCGGTCCGCCTCGTAAAACATGTCGTAGACCTGAACTATGGCCCTTTGGCGGCCCGATCCGCTGTTGATAGAGATATCCATGTCCAAGTTGGGGTCGAAGGCCGCGGGAAAACGGAGTTTGTCGATGTGGTCGACGACGCTGTTCTCGTCGCCGTAGTCGAAGCCTGGCGCGTGCATCACCCCCAGGTCGAAGGAGCGGACGTCGTTGGACGAGACAATATAAGCCTTGGTGGACTGGATAAGGTGAAGTACCGTGGTGTGGTCCACGTAGGTTCCCCGCTGCTCCGCGGAAAAACTCACGTAGTTGAGGACGAGGCTGAAGGTGACGGCGATGAGCGCGCCGCCCACGAGCACCACCACAAGCGCCATAATGAGCGCAACGCCCCTGCGTGAGTTAGAAAGAAATTTTTTCATGCTTATTGCCTCCTCTGGCTAGTTTCTGATTCTCCAGGTTAGCGACTTAGCGAGGATGCGGTAACGCAGGTCGTTGGGAGCGATGGGCGGCAGCCAAGGGGCCCAGCCGTTGGGCTGGTTTGGGTTGTTATACCCGGCGGGCGACATCTCGTTTCCGCGGACGGCGATATAAAGCGTCAGCAGGCGCGAAATGGGGTTGTAGGTGAACTGCAAACCCACCACGTTGCGGGCCAGCACCTCGGTGACAACGCCGCCCGCGGTGTTATAGTCCGTGCCGAAAATGACCCGCACCAGCTCGTTGTCGGCGTTTCGGTAAAGCCGCGCCCCTTGAACCAGGTGAACCTCGTCGAGCCCCATGACGGTGCCCGTCACGGGAAGCTCGTTTTCCGGGGCGACCTTTACCTCTAGCCTGTCGGTGTTCCAGCCCATCAGCAGCATGGGGAGCCGCAGAGTGGGAAACAGCAGCCATGTGGCCATGTCCCTGCCGCGGGGAGCGGTGTCCACGGCTTGGAGTCCTACGTGCCGCTGGTCATAGCGGAAATCCCGGAGATGCACCCCGCCGTTGGCGTTAGCCGGAGGAGGAGGAGAGTAAAGGGGATGGAGCGTCAGGGCAGTTTCATTGATGGCCGTGGTGTTACCGGCGTCCGCGGCGTTCACGAATCGAGCCTTGAGCCCCGTTGGGACGGCGAAAAAGTAGTAGAGTTCCGGTCCGACATACGCGCCCCCGCCGGGTCCGAACTCCGCGCCGGTGCGCCAAAGGCCGTTCCAGGTTATGTGCGAGGCGTCATAAACGTTGGTGGGGTTGGCGGCGGCTACGGTGACGGGCCCGCCCCAGCAGTAACAATCCGGGTTGACGGCGCTGTGGGGGTCGGTATCGGAGCTGAGCAGGGCCATGATAGGCCAGTGGGAGGGCCCCTCAATGGAACGGAAAGACGCGGCGAAAGAGTGCTTGCCTTTCCTGTTATTCGGCATCCCCAAGCCGACGAGCCCGAAGTCGCGGCTGAGGCGCTGGAAGACGGACTCCATCTCTGAGTCTGCCGAGGTGTAGTCGTCCATTTGGGAATGGGTGTTGAAGATGAGCCACAGGGCAGTAACGGCGACGCCCCCGACGATAGCGACGATCACCATGGCGATGAGCAGCTCCACAAAAGTGAAGGCGTTTTTGCGGCGCATTTTTTCGATATTCCCCCTTTAGACTTTGTCGTCGGAGGTCGTTTCGTTGGAGTAGATGTTGTAAGCCCTATCCAGCTCCACGATGTTTTTCCCCTCCGTGGATATGGTTATCCGCAGAACCATGCTGCCTCCAGTGCTGCCCCGGGAAGCGGCCTTGAGGATAAACCCGTTGACGGCCGCCTGCTTTTTACTGCTGTCCCATGTCCCGCCCAATATTCTGGCCACCTCCTCCGCCTCCGGGGGCACCGCACCGGCGGCCACGAACCCCGGACTCCAGACGGACTCGAATGCCTGGACGAAGTTAAAGAGCAGTTCCCGGCTTTCCCGGCCCTTCCTGCCGAAGATGTAGGATCGGGAAGTCCAGGCCATGGTGGTGAATATCGCGCTCAGCGTGACCCCCAAAACGACCAAAAGAATAAGGGTTTCAATAATGCCGATGCCCTCGCGCCTGTTGTGTTTCAACAAAGTAACACGCACCTCCTGGGTATTTGCCATGGCGGAAAATTTTTTCATCGCTGTTATGCACCACCTAAAAATTAAGGAAATTATAACACGTAAGGGGACGTTTCCGGCAGGGACGCCGGGTGAAGCGGTCCGATCTCCTCAGAATTTGACAGGAAGCCTTTTTGTGATATATTTCTTATGCGTGAGGGCTTGTAGCTCAGTGGATAGAGCGACGGCCTCCTAAGCCGTAGGTCGGCGGTTCGAGTCCGCCCAAGCTCGCCAGCCAAAAAACCGATGCCCTTCGCCGAAAGAGCCCCTTAGCTGATTAAGCCCTTGTGGGGCTCCGCTCCACGCCCCGCTTAGGGGCATTAGGCGGGGTATTGACCCCAAGGGGGCTCAGACTCCTAAGAACCCCATTAATCAGCGCTTCCTTAAGTGGTTGTGCCTTGGCGGCGGTACATCAACGACTCCGCCAGGTGCGGCTTTTGAATATCCGGTTCACCCGCCAGGTCGGCGATGGTGCGCGCCACTTTCAGCACGCGGCTGATGCCTCGCCCCGACAGGCGCAGTCTGCCCGCCATTCCGGCCAAGAAATCAAGCGTCTCTTGCGAGAGCACCAAGTACCGGCGGACGATTTTTTCGGGCAGCTCCGCGTTGCAGGAAAAACCGCAAGGCGCCCAGCGTTTTTGCTGTACCCGCCGCGCCCGGCAGACCCGCTCCCGTATGGCCGCGCTGCTCTCCGCGCTGCCGGAGAACGAAAGCAGCTCCTCCGTCAAAAGGCGCGGCACGGCGATTTGAAGGTCGACGCGGTCCAAAATGGGGCCTGAGAGCTTACGCCTGTAACGCTCCAACTCCACGCCCGAACAGATGCATTTTTCGGCTGGATCGCCCAGGTGCCCGCAGGCACAGGGATTCGCCGCCAGTATCAAGAGCACCCGCGAGGGGTACGTCACGGTACCAGCCGCCCGGCTGATCACCACCTGTCCGTCCTCTAATGGGGCTCGTAAACTTTCGGTCAGGTCTCTGCGAAACTCCGTGAATTCGTCCAGAAACAGAACCCCGCGGTGAGCCAAGGAAACCTCGCCAGGGCGGAGGGAGTTCCCCCCTCCGCAGATGGAAACGGAGCTGGCGGTGAAATGCACCGTGCGAAAGGGCCGCCGCCGGCCTGGCTCCGCCGGGAGCCCCAGAGTGCTGCGCACCAGCAGGGTCTCTAGCAGTTCCTCGTCGCTCAACGGAGGAAGGATGCCGTTCATGGCCTTGGCGATGAGGGTCTTGCCGCTGCCCGGTGAGCCCACCAGCAGGATGTTGTGGTGTCCCGCCGCGGCTATCTCGGCGGCACGGCGGGCGGCCGCCTGACCCTTAATGTCGCTGAAGTCCGGGTCCGCCTCAATGGGGGCGTCTGGTGCGCTGGACACCGTCACCGGAGACGCCTCGGTCTCACCCCGCAGCACGGCGGCCAGTTCCGTCAAACTCCCAACGGCGTAAGCCTCCACGCCCTTCACCAGCCCAACCTCCTCCGCGTTCTCGCGGGGAATGTAAAGGGGAAGCCCTCTGGCCCGCGCCAAATACGCGGCAGGCACCGCGCCCCGCACCCGGCGCAGGCGTCCGTCCAGGGCCAGCTCACCCATGTAGAAAGCGGGTCTGACGGGCTTCAACATGCCCGTGCCCCGCATCATGGCCAGGGCGATGGGTAAGTCCAGGAGCGCTCCCTCTTTGGGCAGGTCCGCCGGGGCCAGGTTGACCGCCACGCGCCCCTTGAGCGGAAGCCCGACAGAGCGCAGAGCGGCGCGGACCCGTTCCCTGGATTCTTTCACGGCGGCGTCGGGCAGCCCCACGATGGAGATGAAGAAAAGGCCCCCCGTGATCTCTACTTCCACCTCTACGGGAAGGGCCTCCATTCCCCGCAGGGTCACGGCCCCGATCTCGTTCATGGGCGCGGATTTCTCCTTAATTTGCGGATTTTTCCTCAATTTATAGATGCGTGTCGAACCAGCTTTGAATCTCGCGAAGACGGGCCAAGCGGCTGCGGGGCCTCCCAGAGCGGCTGAGTTCGTGATTTTCCCCCTTGAACACGCACAGGCGGCTCTCCACGCCCAGAACTTTCAGCGCAGTGAACATCTGAAAAGCCTGACCCAGCTCGCAGCGGAAGTCGTCCTCGGAGTGGATGAAAAGAATGGGTGTTTTCACCCTGTCGGCGTACTTCAGAGGAGACTCAGCCCAGGGTTTTTCCGCGTCCTTCCAGGGTGTACCCAGATGCTGGTCCTCCACATAGTAGTACCCGATGTCACAGCAGCCGAACTTCGAGACCCAGTTGCTGATGCCCCGCTGGGAGACCGCCGCCTTGAAGCGGTGTGTCCGCGTGACGATCCAGTTGGTCATGTAGCCGCCGTAGGAGCCGCCCGTGACGCCCAGGCGCGCGCTGTCCACGAAGCTCAGGTTTCTGACGCACCAGTCCGTGAACGCCGTCAGGTCGTGATAGTCGATATCCCCGTAGCGGCCCCGGATGTCCTCGAAGGCGCTCCCCCGCCCGTCCCCGCCCCGCGGGTTGCAGTAGAGCACCGCGTAGCCCTTGGCCGCCCAGCACTGCATCTCGTGGTGGTACAGGTCCCCGAAAGCCGCCTTGGGGCCCCCGTGAATGTGCAGGACGGCCGGGTACTTTTTCCTCTCGCGAAAGTCCGTCGGCTTCATGTACCAGCCGTCCAACTTCCACCCCTGACCGTTATCCACGGTCACGTGAATGGGCTGCGACAGGCGAAGCTCTTCGAACAGCGGGCGATTGAAACTCGTCAGGCGTTTTTCCCCGCCTGGCTCCAGCAGATAGAGTTCGGTGGGGTAAAGGCCCTCGTAGGCGACGAAGGCGGCACGGCCGCTCTTCTCCTCGACGCAGTAGTCCACAACAGCGGAGGTACGGAAGGTGAGCTGAAGCGGGCGTTCGTCTCCGTTCAACTCGCAGAGGCGGCTTTTCATCACATCTGTGGAGCAGAAAATCGGCCCCTTGAAAGCCGCGCCAGCACCTAGGCCGCTCCGATAGGGGAAAAACGCCCCGGCCAAGTCTGCGGAGCAGCCATAATGACCGTCCGCCGTGACGGCGTTGGTCAAGCTGCTGTCCATGTCGGGCGTCAAACACTCCAGTCGGCCGTCTTCCAAAAAGTAGAATTTCAGGTTTTCGTTGACCCCTGTTTTTTTATGGTCCGTTCCGGTGACGAGAACTGCGTCCCCCAGCCAGGCGGCGTGGACGAAGGTGAAGGCCAGTCCTCCGCTTAGAAGCTTCATGGCGCCCGTGAATAAGTCCATCTCGTGGACGGCGTTGTTCAGAGGTTTGACGTCCGCGTACTCCACGGCAACCACCAGGGCCTTTGACTTTTCCCGGTTCAGGACGCAGCGGGAAACCTCCATGCCGGGCGGAGTCAAGAGTCTCACTCCCCCTGTGAGCATGTCGCAGACCGCGAGGCCCACCCGGCGGCGGCCCGTGTAGCCCTTGCCGTTGCTCATGAAGGGTACCTGGTCGAAGACCAGTACGTCGGGGTTTTCGGGGATTTCGCACTCCCAGGCGGCGGTGATAAGACAGCGGCGCTCATCCAGGGCACGGATGGACGCCGCGGCGAGGGGGATGCGGAAAAGAGGGGCTGCCTCCCCGCCTTCCAGGGCCATCGAGTAGAAGGAAGTCCCCTTTCCGTCTTTTTTCCCGCTCCTTTCCGAGGCGAAGATCAAGGAAGCCCCATCGGCGCTCCAGCAGAAAAATTTTTCCGCGCCGGAGAAGGTCATCTGCCGGTTTGTCCCGCTTTTCAGGTCGTGCACCCAAAGGTCGGAGGCGTAGCCGTTCTTCTCCATGTCCGGGCGCGAGACTCGGAAGGCAATGTGCCCGCCGCCCGGTGAGAAACTTGGATTGGATGGAAAATGAAATTTCAAAAAGTCCTGCTGCTCAACGTGACGTGTCACCGGTATCCCTCCTTAGCTCGGGAAAGCGCGCTGCACATAAAGGCGCCGAAGCGCGTCCCGTAACGGCGACATTATACCCCACTCAGGGAGGCGAGCTGTGCCAGCGCTTTTTACGCGGCGCTGTTACAAGGCGTTTAACCAAAGGATCGGCCCTGAGTGACTGACACAATTTCATTACACTAGCAAGTGAAATTATAAATATGGGGCTCCGCCCCACGCCCCGCTTAGGGGTTCAAGAGCCCCTAAGAACCCCATTAATCAGCGCTTCCTTTAGCGATTTCTACCCTCCGCGCCTAATAAGCGACTGTAAACGCCTCCGCGCCTGTAAGCGCTTTGATTTGAGCTGTGCAAGAGAGTCTAGACACGCTTCTAGCTTCGCCTTGTACTCGTTGTGCCCGCCGACTTTTTCTGTGACGTTAACATTGACTAACTTTTTCGATTTTTTCTCAAGGCAAATTTTACCTAAACCGATAGGACTGCTCATAAACAGGTTTACTGGCTTATAGAACCAGCTCAACACAGAGTCGTTCGCAGAATAAAAATTATAAATTTTCCCGGTTACGGCCCGCTGAACGTTTTCCCAATTCTCGGCGTCGTTTCCAACAGCTCCGCCGAAAAGGTAGACATCACGGATATATTTTTCTTTTTTGGTCAAAAGCGCTTTTAAAGTATTGTAGATAACTCCGGCACCCAGGGAATGGCCCATCAGAATGAATTCATCCCTTTTACCAAATCTGCTAATCAATCTAATCAATTTAATTAATCCAATGAGAAAATTTTTTGGTTTCTCCTTTCTGCTGAACAGGTCAGCCAGGAGAACTCCGGTCTGTAAAGATTTGTTGACGGCGTCATGCCATGGATCGTCAAAAAAAAGATTTGAAATTAAAGAAAATTTTGGAAGTGCCGCGAGTCCTGCGATCCTTATGCTAAGCCCTATCAGGGTTTGGGATTCCCACGTTACGCCATATAAAGGGTTATTCGGAAATTTTTTCTTGACTCCGCGCTCCCAATCGTCGAAATCCACATTGTTTCCATTGAGGAAGCCATTTATGAAAAGAATCGCCGGACCGCGCCCATCGCGGAGTTTTTTGATCATTCCGCGCACCGGTATTCGTTGCGGCTGAGATAATTCGTCTCGGCCAGTCTATGCTCGGAAAATTCCCCGCAGCACGAACAGTACGCTTTTAAAGTCTCTGACATATCCGTTAGCTCTCTTTCTTTATTTTTCATTGCTCTGCTGCAAGCCGAAGAGATTTGACGCGTTCCCAGTTTTCGTCACTGCTCTCATGGCGATTTAGCATTTTTATCTATCCCATTGTTGGTTTGTTATATTATGCCACATAGCTTGGGATTTCTGTATAGGGCTGGGGGAGTTAAAGAAGCACTGATTAATGGGGTTCTTAGGGGCCTCAGGCCCCTAAGCAGGGCGTGGGGCAGAGCCCCGCAAGGGCTTAATCAGCGTTTCCTTAAATCAGCGCTTCCTTAATCCAAAATTCAACTCAGTGGAGCACGCTGATTGATGTGTTTGCCCTGGTAATTTGCCCTAGCGTGACCTATGTGGTATAACTGTTCCCGTTGAAACGGCGGGCCGGCCCGCAGACGGAAATTTGATAGGGGAGCCGCCAGTACCGCATTTCCCCTTGGGAAAAGGAGACGTTTGTTTGGATATTTACGCCGATACCGCGTGTCCCCGGCTTCCGGGGCAAGAGCGGAGCGCATTGAGGATTTTCAACCGGCAGGAGTGCCGCTATCTCTCTTCAGAAGCTCAGTCGATGGCCTATTGCCTCCTGGGTTCCCAGTCCGTGTCCCAGGACGTCACGGAAAACGCGATTCAGCAGGCCGTGACCCTCGGCGCACTGAGCGGCGCGGTCATCGACGCCCAGACCTTCGAGGCGCTGTTCCACGCGGCGGCGCTGGACCCCTCATTCCGACTTCCCTTTGCACCCCCCCTGTTCATGACGCCTTTCAGCCCCTGGGTCTGCTGACTATGGCTAAAACAACGTCCCCAAAAAGGGAAACTGCCGAAAAACAGGGCGAAAAAAAAGTTGCCGCGAAAACCACAAAAAAAACGGCGGAGACGAAAAAAAACACGGCGAGGAAGAGTGCTGCGCCAAAACGTCAGCGCACTTTACCTTCCGGAAAAGCGGCCGAGGGAAAGACCCTCGTGGTTGTGGAATCACCCTCCAAGGCGAAGACCCTGTCCAAAATTTTAGGTCCGGACTACGTCATCAAGTCAAGCGTAGGACACATCCGCGACTTGCCCCGCAGCCGCATGGCCATTGACATCGAGCGCGACTTCACCCCGGAGTACATTCTGGTTAAGGGTAAGGCTGCCATCAAGAATGAGCTGACCGCCCTGTCTCAAGCCGCGAACAGCGTCTTGCTGGCCTCCGACCCCGACCGGGAGGGTGAGGCCATCGCCTGGCATCTGGCGGACATTCTGGAGATTTCCCTGGAACAAAAGTGCCGCGTCCGTTTCTACGAGATAACGGCCAACGCCGTCCGGGAGGCCGTGGCGCATCCTGAACTTATTGACCGGCACAAGGTGGACGCCCAGCAGGCCCGTCGCATCCTGGACCGCTTGGTGGGCTACACCCTCTCCCCCCTGCTGTGGAACAAAATACGCTACGGGCTCTCCGCCGGCCGCGTCCAGTCCGTAGCCCTCGACCTGATCTGTCAAAGGGAGCGGGAAATAGCGAAGTTCGTTCCCGAGGAGTACTGGAACGTCACGGTCAAGGCTGACACGCCGGACGGGCGGAGCTACGAGATGAGGGTAGACCGCTGGGAGGGTAAAACCCTTTGGAAGAACAACCTGCCCCTCTTGATAAAAGATGGGGACTTCGCGGAGGCAATCCTCGCGGAAATCCGCTCTCATGAGATCATCGTGTCGGAGTTTCGCCTGCGTGAGAACCAGCGGAAGCCCCAGCCCCCCTTCAAAACCAGCAATATGCAGCAGGAAGCCGCTCGCCGCCTTGGACTGTCCCCCCGCCGGGCCATGCGTGTAGCGCAAGACCTGTACGAGGGCATCGATATTCCAGGCCGGGGTCACATCGGCATGATCACCTACATGAGAACCGACAGCCTGCGCCTGGCGGCAGAGGCCCTCGACGCCTGCCGGAACCACATCGCGTCGTGCTACGCCCCCCGCTATCTGCCGGAGAAGCCCAACATTTACACGGCGGCGGGCCGCAGTCAGGACGCCCACGAGGCCATCCGCCCCACGGACGTGTCTTTGACGCCCGAATCCGTGAAGAATGCCTTAACCCCAGAACAGTTCAAGCTCTATGACATGATCTGGCGGCGCTTCGTGGCGTCGCAGATGGCCAACGCGGTGGTGGCCAACTCCACACTTCTGGCGGGCGCCGGCCGCGCTGGGATGAGGCAGTTTGGGGAAAGCCTGATCTTCGAGGGGTGGAGCGTCCTCTGGCCGCTGGACCTGAAAGGCGAGGTCATGGCTTCTGCCCAGGAGGGTGAGCGTTTGCGGTTCATCTCCGCCGAGAAGGAACAGCGCTTCACGCGCCCCCCCGCGCGCTACTCCGAGCCGACCCTGATAAAAGCCCTGGAGGAGGAAGGGGTCGGACGCCCTTCCACTTATGCCACCATCGTGGAGACCCTCTACAGCCGGGACTACGTGGAGAAAAACGAGGACAAGCGCCTGATCCCCACCTCTCTGGGGACGATTGTGGACGAGTTTTTACTAAAATACTTCAACGGTGAGAGCGTTGCGTCCATTGTGGACACGGGTTTCACCGCCGAGATGGAAAAAGAGCTGGACGAGATCGAGGAGGACAAGCGCAAGTGGCTGGACGTGGTGAGGGAGTTCTGGAACGACTTTTCCCGCACCGTGAACCTGGCCAAAGACGCTGAGAAAGTCCCCCTGCCAGATCCGGAGTCCATCGGGGAGGACTGCCCGGAGTGCGGCAAGCCCCTGGTCAAAAAGCGCGGCCGTTTCGGGGAGTTTATCGCTTGCACGGGTTATCCCGAATGTAAGTACACCCGCGCCGTCCTGAACGTCATTGGGGTGAAGTGCCCCAAGTGCGGGGAAACCGATGGCGGCGACATCATCAAGCGCAAGAGCAAGAAAGGTAAGAGCTTTTTCGGCTGCTCACGCTATCCGGACTGCGACTATATCGCGTGGAACCAGCCCACGGGCGAGAAATGCCCCGAGTGCGGGAATGCCCTCCAGAAAAGGGGCAAGGCGGCGTTTTGTCCTCAGTGCGGACATAAGGTTCGCGACGAATCCACAGATGAGTGAGTCTTCCCCAGACGTCACCGTCATAGGGGGCGGACTGGCCGGGTGCGAGGCCGCGTGGCAGTTGGCGGGCCGGGGTTTCCGCGTGAAACTGGTGGAAATGCGGCCCCTCGTCCAGACCCCGGCCCACACCACCGCGAAATTGGCGGAGGTGGTGTGCAGCAACTCTTTCGGCGGTGAGGGCGGCACCGGCGCGGCGGGAATCCTCAAGGCAGAGCTGGAGATAGGGGGCTCCCTGATCCTGCAGTGCGCCCGCGTGTGCCGGGTGCCGGCGGGTGGGGCTCTGGCGGTGGACCGAGAGCGCTTTTCCGCTTTGGTGAGCGCTCGCGTAGAGTCGCACCCCAACATCGATCTCGTCCGCGAGGAGGCGGTGGAGCTTCCCCAAGGGCTCGCCGTGATCGCCACGGGGCCCTTGACCTCGAAGACCCTGGCGGGGAACTTGCAAGCCCGGCTCGGTGGGGAAAAATACCTTTCTTTTTTCGACGCCGTCGCTCCCATTGTAACCCTGGAGTCCGTGGACATGGGAAAAACCTACGCGGCGGGGCGCTACGGCCGTGACGCCGACTACCTCAACTGCCCCATGAACAGGGACGAGTACCTGGCCTTCCATGCGGCCCTGATCGGAGCTGAACGCGCCGCGCCCCACGGTTTCGAGACGTATTTCGAGGGGTGTATGCCCGTGGAGGCCCTGGCCGAACGCGGGCTGGACACCCTGAGGTTTGGTCCCATGAAGCCCGTGGGGCTGCCGGACCCCAGAACGGGCCGGGAGCCTTACGCGGCAGTTCAGCTTCGCCAGGACAACCAGGAGGGGACGCTTTACAACTTGGTGGGCTTTCAAACTGGTCTGAAATGGGGAGAACAGGCGAGGATTCTCCGAATGATCCCCGGCCTGGAAAACGCTGAAGTGGTGCGCTTTGGCGTGATGCACCGCAACGTTTACGTGAACGCCCCCGCTGTGTTGGACGGCTTTTTGAGACTCAAAGAGTTCCCTCACCTGTTTTTGGCGGGGCAGATCACGGGGGTTGAGGGCTACATGGAGAGCACGGCCATGGGCCTAGCCGCCGGTATCTGCGCCGCGCTGACGCTATCGTCGAGCCTTCCCCTGCCCTCCTGGCCAAGGGAGACCGCCATCGGCTCGCTCCTGCACTATCTCCAGAGCGCGGAAACCGGCCGCGGAAAAACCTTTCAGCCCATGAACGTGAACTTAGGCCTTTTCCCTCCACTGCCCCAAAAAATCAAGGATAGAAAACAAAAAGCACGAGAAATGCACGCTCGCGCCGTCACCGCCGCCCAATCTTTTTTCGATTCTTCGATCTCCGCTTCCTCACCAACTCTGCTCCCTCACCAAGGGATAAGTCCGGCGTCTGCCCCCCCGTCCTTGAAGTTGAAGGGTTGGACGCCGAAACGATTACCGCGTCAAAGGCCTCCGAATCCACCATTCAGCGATAAGGCCCGTGGCGACGAAGACGGAGCTGTAGGTTCCGACAACGATACCCACCAACATGGCGTAGCTGAAAGCGGCCAAGACGGGCCCCCCCAAAACGCACAGGGCAAGCACGGGGAACAGAGTTGTTAGGGTCGTGTTGATCGTGCGGGACAGGGTTTGCTGAATGGAGAGGTTCACCAACCCCACGATGCCGCGTTTCCCCAGGTCTTTCCAGTTTTCGCGTATGCGGTCGAGAATGATGATAGTGTTGTTGAGCGAGTAACCTACAATTGTCAGGATCGCAGCGATAAAGGACGAGGATATCTCCATCCGCGTGAGGCTGAAAAAGCCCAAAGCCAGCACGGCGTCATGTACCAGGGGAATGACGCTGACCACGGCGAAGCGAAATTGGAACCGCACCGTGATGTAGATCAGGATAGCCACAAGGGCCGCCGTAAGGCCCAACAGGGCCTGATTGCGAAGCTCCCTCCCCACCACGGGCCCCACCTTCTCGAAGCCCACCACCTTCACGTCCGGGTAGCGGGCCTCCAACGCGCCCACAAGCTGCCTGCGGCTTTCCTCAGTGTCCTCGTTGGTACGGATGAGGATACCCTTTTCGCCGGAGTCCTGAATCATCGCCTCCTTCGCCGCCACGGAGGAAACGGCCCGCCGCACATCACCCACGTCGGGCCGGCTGACAAACTCCACGCGCACGGCGTTGCCGCCGGTGAAGTCGATCCCCAGGTTCAGGCCTCGGAAGGTCATCAGCCCCAGGCTCCCCACGAAAAGCGCCAGGCTCAGAAGCATGGCTGGACTGCGCCATTTCATAAAATCGAAGCTCACGAAAATTTTCATCAAACCGTCCCTCCAAAATGAGCCCGCGCTAGCTTCGCTTCGGGGCGGGCTGCTTCCACTTGGCGAAGAACTGCAGCACGGTCCGCGTCACCACCACGTTGGCGAACACGCTGGCCACCAGTCCGATGGACAGGGTCACGCCGAACCCGCGCACCGAACCCGTCCCGAAGTGGAACAAAACCACCGCCGCGATCAGCGTGGTGATGTTGGAGTCCAGGATGGTCACGAGGGCCTTACGGAAGCCGGCGTCCAAAGCGGCCATGTGGGTTTTCCCGGCTTGAAGCTCCTCCTTGACGCGTTCGTAGATCAGGACGTTGCCGTCCACCGCCATGCCGATGGTCAGAATGATGCCCGCGATACCGGGAAGCGTCAGCGTCGCCCGGAAGGCAATTAACCCCGCGAAGATCAGGAGCAGCGTCACGGCCAGAGCCACGTCGGCGGCTAGTCCGTTGAACTGGTAGTAAATCAGCATAAAAAAGAACACCATCGCCGCCCCCACAAGCCCAGCATGGAGCCCCTGCTGGATGGAGTCCGCTCCTAAACTGGGCCCCACGGATCGGTTCTCGGCCACCTCCACCTCCACGGGCAGGGCGCCCGCTCTCAGCATGATAGCCAGGCGGGTGGCCTCATCGGTGGTGAAACGGCCCGTCACCCTGGCGCTGCCGCCCGCGATGCGGCTCCGCACCACCGGGGCCGATATAGTGGTCCCGTCCAGAACGATGGCCAGCTGCTTGTCCACCAGTTGTCCCGTGGCTTCTTCGAAGGCCTTCGCCCCCTCGTCATTGAAGGAAAGGGAGACCTCCGGCCCCTCGTCGCCAAAGTTAAGGGAGGCGTTTTTCAAGTTTTTTCCCGCCACCAACGTTTTACCCAAAAGGTAAAACCTGCCGTTTTCCTCACCTTTGGAGACAATGGCCCCCTCGATTTCATTGGCTCGTTCCAAAAAGCGTTCCCCCGCGTTTTCCGCTGACTCCGCCAAGGTCTTCCAGTTTTCTTGGGCACGGGCAAACTGCTCGTCGTCGTCGTAGTTTTCGCGCTTCGGCGTAGGTACTGAAAACTCGCTGGAGTCCAGCACCTCGCGGAACTCTAAGAGCGCCGTCCTGCCAATCAGCTCCAAGGCCGCGGCGGGGTCTTGCACGCCGGGCAAGTCCACGATAACCCGGTCGGATCCGCTTTTCTGGATGATAGGTTCAGCCACGCCGTATTGGTCAACGCGGTTGCGCAAGACAGCCACAAGGCGATCCAACCCGTCGTCGCCTATAGGGTTTTCAGGCGTCCCCTTGGCCTGGAGGACGATGTGGGCCCCACCCTCCAGGTCGAGTCCCAGTTTCACTCTTCCCGTTACCGGCCAGGTGTACGCCAAGGCCGCCGCCACCACGATCAGGACGACCCAGAACCGCATGCGGTCTTTTTGTGTCATTTTCCATCCCTACCTATGAGAAATTTTAAGCCTCCCCGTCAAACTCAGCTAAGGAGGTACTGATTAATGGAGTTCTTTAAGGAGCCCAAGGCCTCGGTCCAAGACCCCTAAGCGGGGCCTGGGGCAGAGCCCCGCAAGGGCTTAATCAGCGCTTCCCTAAACAAGAGGGATGAGCCGAAAAGCAATCAATGGGCTCATCCCGAAAAAATTCGCTGTCGCCGCAAGGGGCCGTTTAGTCCTTTTTTTCCTCCGGCGCGGGCGCTGCCACGCGCTTGGTCTGTACGGCGGACTTCAGGATACGAACTCTCACGCCATCCGCGATCTCAATCAGAAAAGTGTCCTCCCGAACCTCGCGCACCGTCCCGAAGAACCCCCCGATGGTGACGATCTGGTCTCCCCGCGCTATACCGCCGATCAGCGTATCGTGCTGCTTCTGCCGCTTGCGCTGGGGCCTGATGATGAAAAAATAGAAGATGAGGATGAATACCGCCATCATCCCCATCGTGCCCATGAAGTTCTGAGCGCCTCCCTGAACTGCGCCCTCTGCGGCTCCGTCTCCCGCGGTGCCGCTATCGGTGGTTCCCGTTCCGCCGCCGCTGGGCGCTCCGCAAGGTGATGCCATCGGCGTCGTTTGCTCTGCCATAAATTTTCCCCCTCGTCATTTCCAACTCGAATGCTGCGTTATATTATAGCGGTTTGCAGCAGGCTATACTCCTATCCCTTCCAAACGATGACCTCAATCTCGACTTGAGCACCCCTCGGCAGTTCCTTGACGGCGACGAAGGAACGCGCGGGCGGGTTTTCCGTGAAATACCGGGAGTAGACGCCGTTGACGGGCGCGAAGTTCCCCATATCCGTTACGAATACCGTCGCCTTGACAACCTGCTGCATCGTAAACCCAGCGCTTTCGACGATGGCCTTGACGTTCTCCAGCGATCGCTCCGCCTGTGCCTCGATGGAGCCCGCCACCAACTGCCCCGTCTGAGGGTCAAAGGGAACCTGTCCAGAAACAAAGAGAAAATCCCCAGCTTGAACGGCCTGGCTGTAGGGCCCGATGGCGGCCGGAGCCTTGTCCGCAGCGACAACCTTTTTCATATCGGCAACCTCCATAATCATTTTACTCGCAAACGTCCCTCGTTCCGTTTACCATTTACCTTACCACGGGCGCTGATCCGTTGGAACCCCGCGCTCCTCCAGCACCTCGTAGGCCACGGTTTGAGGGCGCTTCAAAAGCTGTTCGTCGGCACACAAAACCTTCACCTTCAAGACGCGCGTCATATAGGCGATCTCCACCTCACGGCCCTCCGCAACCTCGGAAGAGGGCTTGCAGGCTCGGCCGTCGAGCCGCACCGCCCCCACCTCAATCATTTCCTGCGCCGCAGTTCGGCGTTTCACCAAACGCGCCGCTTTCAGAAATTTGTCTATCCGCATCGAAAACCCTTCCGCCCGTCTCACGGACAAGCCATGATAGTTTACAACATTTACGCCAAAAACAAACCCGGCTCTAAGGAAACGCTGGCCCTTGTGGGGCTCTGCCCCACACCCCGCTTAGGGGTCTCAGACCCAAGGGGTCTCAGACCCCAAGGGGCCTCAGACTCCTAAGAACCCCATTAATCAGTGCTTTCTCATTAATCAGCGCTTTCTTAAAAGGTGCGGTCTTCCTGGTACTCAATCGTCACGTCTCCCCAAATCAGCTTGAAAGCCTCTTTGGCGGACTTTGTGTCTCCAAAATGCAGCTTTTGAGTGAAGAACTTTCTGGTTTTCGGACCGAAGGAAGAGTTGAATACGTACGTCTGCGCGACAGGCTTTCCATGAATATCAAGGAAAAAAAGCGTTCCCCAGAACCGCGCGGCTTTGTCCGTTTCGTTCTCAATTGCTACCGATACCTGGTTGTTGTTAATGGAGAGATCCCTGAAACTCCAACCTGGCTCGCCGTCAATTTTTCCGGAGGACATGTAAGCGAACGCTGGAACAGTCAAAAGTGCGAACAAAAATGCAACAGCTGCAATACGTTTCATCCTAAAATCACCTCCTGATTATTTGGGAGGAAACACGTTGGGTTCAGCCTCTAAGGGCGCTTCAACTAAAGCGGTATCCGCTGGAGCGGCCTTGCTGATGGGGACCCCGTCGGGGTTGAGCCGCTGGTTGGGTTTGACGTACTTCTCGATGTCCTCCATGGAGATGCGGGTCAGGGCGCTCTGGGGCAGGGAGGCCAGGAGCCGCCAGGACATGTCGAGGGACTGTCCGATGTCCCGGTTTTCGTCCTTCGCCTGGTTGACGTAGGTCTTTTCGAACTCCTCGCCAAAGGACAGGTAGGCCTTGTCCTCCTCGCCCAGCTCGTCGCGGCCCACCACCTCGGCCAGGGCCTTGACCTCCTGAACGCGGCTGTAACAGGCGAAAAGCTGGCTGGAGACGCTGGGATGGTCTTCCCGTGTATAGCCCTTGCCGATGCCGTCTTTCATCAGGCGCGACAAGCTGGGCAGAGGATCGATAGGCGGGTAGACGCCCCTGGCGTCCAGCTCCCGGGAGAGCACGATCTGCCCCTCCGTGATAAAGCCCGTCTGGTCGGGAACGGGGTTCGTGATGTCGTCATTAGGCATGGTTAAGATGGGCAGGAACGTTATGCTGCCCTCCTTGCCTCGCAGTACCCCCGCACGCTCGTAAAGCGACGCCAGGTCACTGTAGAGGTACGACGGGTACCCCTTGCGGCTGGGAATCTCACCCCGGCTGACGGAAAGCTCGCGCAGGGCCTCGCAGTAGCTGGTAATGTCCGTGATGATGACCAGCACGTGCATCCCCAGGTCGAAAGCCAGGTACTCCGCCGCGGTCAGGGCGTAGCGCGGCGTGGCAATGCGTTCGATGACGGGGTCGTCCGCCAGGTTCTGGAACAGCACCAGGTTTGTCCCGCGCCGCGACAGAGAGGACGTGAAGGCCGCCGCGTCGTCGTGCTTGATGCCCACGCCAGCGAACACCACGGCGAAGTTCTCCGCCCCAACGAGGCGCGCCTGGGAGGCTATCTGTATCGCCAACTGGTTGTGGGGCAGGCCGCTGCCCGAAAAGATCGGGAGTTTCTGCCCGCGTATCAGGGTCATGAGCACGTCGATGGAGGAGAATCCCGTGTTGATGAAGTCTCGTGGGTAGACGCGGGCCATGGGGTTCATGGGCGCGCCGTTGATGTTGCGCTTCAGGTCGCTGTAGATGGGGCCGCTGCCGTCGAGAGGGCGGCCCAGGCCGTCGAAAGTTCGCCCCAGAATGGCGGGCGAGAGGGCTATTTCCAGCGGACGTCCCAGAAAGCGGGCACGGGACGTGGCGGGCACCAGCCCTTCCGTTCCCGCGAACACCTGCACCATGACGGCGTCCCCGCTAACCATAATGGCGCGGCCCAAGCGGGCGCCCTCCGCCGCCAGCACCTCCACCACCTCGTCGTACCCTACCCCTGGCGTGCCTTTCAGCATGACGATGGGGCCGTTGATTTTGTCGATTCCTGTGTACTCCGTGAGGGCCATTTCAGTTCCCCTCCTCTTCCTCGTGAGCCAGCCGCTCGGCGCCTATTTTTTCGAGGCGCTCCCGGATGCGTTTTCCCAGGGACTCGAAGCCTGCGGCGTCCCCGGCGGGAAGTTCGCGGACGTGGGTCAGCTCCATCAGCTCCTTCATCTTGCGAATAAGGGACAGGGGGCACCCGGCGGCGACCAGCTTCCTGGCCTGGTTGTGGAAGTCCAGGATCAGTTTCAGTATCGTGAGTCCCTTCACGGGCGGGCAGAACGAGTCGTCGCTGAAGGAGTTCTGCTGCAAATACCCGTTCTTCAAGAGAGAAGCCGTCAGCGCGATGAGCCTTTGGCTGTCGGGCAGCACGTCCTCACCCATCAGGCGGATCGTTTGCTGCACCACGTCGTCCTCGGCCAGGATAGAGCGCGCCTCATCGCGAAGCGCCGCCCAGGACGAATCCACGTTCCTGTGATACCAGTCCCTGACCTCCTCCGCGTACTCGCTGTAAGAATCCATCCAGCTAATGGCCGGGAAGTGCCGCGCGTGAGCCAAAGACGCGTCCAACGCCCAAAAGCACCGGATGAAACGCTTGGTGTGGCGCGTGACGGGCTCCGTAAAGTCCCCGCCGGGAGGCGACACCGCGCCTATGACGCTTATGGACGCCGTCTTGTCCCCGAAGGTGCGTACCTTGCCCGCGCGCTCGTAGAACTCCGCCAGGCGCGTGGCCAGGTAGGCCGGAAAGCCCTCCTCGGCGGGAATCTCGCCCAGGCGGCCGGAAAGTTCGCGCAGGGCCTCCGCCCAGCGGCTGGTGGAATCGGCCATCATGGCCACGTCGTAGCCCATGTCCCGGTAGTACTCCGCGATGGTGATGCCCGTGTAGATGCTGGCCTCACGGGCCGCCACCGGCATGTTGGACGTGTTCGCTATCAATATCGTGCGCTGCATGAGGGGTTTTTTGGAGTAGGGGTCTTCCAGGGAGGGGAACTCCTCCAGCACCTGGGTCATTTCATTGCCGCGCTCACCGCAGCCGATATAGACCACCACCTTAGCGTCACTCCACTTGGCGAGCTGGTGCTGGGTTACGGTCTTGCCCGTGCCGAAACCACCAGGTATGGCGGCCACGCCCCCCTTCGAGATGGGGAAGAGTCCGTCGATGACCCGCTGGCCCGTTATCAGAGGCTCGTCGGGCAGGAGGCGCTCCCTGTAGGGGCGCGGGGTGCGCACGGGCCAGTAGTGGTACATCATTACGGACGTGAGTTTGCCGTCAGTGCCTCGAACGCGGGCCACGGGCTCGGACGTCTTGCAGAAGCCCGGCGCGGCCACGTACTCCACCTCACCTTCCACGCCAAGCGGTGCCACGACGCGGTTTATTATCAGATCTGTCTCCTTGACCGAGGCGATGGTCATGCCAGAAGAAACGGCGTCGCCCACCTTACAGGACGGCGTCACCTCCCAGGAGCGATCCATGTCGATAGGATCCAGGCGCGTTCCCCGCGAAAGGAACCCCCCTTCCTTCTCCATCAGGCGGTCCAGGGGACGCCCGATGCCATCAATAATGTGCCCGATGAGGCCAGGCCCCAGGCACACGGAAAGGGGACGACCCAGGCCTTTGACGGGCTCTCCGGGCTGGATACCGGTGGTGTCCTCGTACACCTGAATGACCCCCTCGTCCCCATCCATCTGGAGAATCTCGCCCGTCAGGCCCAACTCCCCCACCTGCACCAGCTCGCGCATAGCGAAGCGGGACAGGCCCGCGGCGCGCACGACGGGGCCGTTGATCATCAGGATAGAGCCCAGTTTCTCTTCTTTTCCGATTTTTTCGTCCATGTATTTCCAGCCTCGCCCTCGCAAATAGGCTTATAGTTCGGCCAGCACGGCCTTGGCCACGCTATCCGCCATTTCCTCGACCTTGGTTTTCCAGTCGGCGACCACGCGCCATTTCTCCTCCTCGGAGTAGAGGTAGACCCCACCCTTGATGGGCGCGGGTGTCACATCGAAGGCGATGTCCAGCTCCGGGAAACGCAGCTTCAATGCCCGTGCCACGGCCTCCCCGTGGGATGCGTCCTCCGCACGGAGCTGCATCTTTACCTTCTGCCCGCCGAGAAAGCGTTCGCAGGCCTCGGCGGCCACCCCCGTCAGGATCGCGTCGTAGTCGGGGCGCTTATCGAAAGCGGACAGAGCGTTTTGAAGCATGACCAGGGCCTTCCGCACCAGCTCACTTTGGAGTCTCAAGCGGCTTTTATCTCTGACGGCCTCGGCCTCGGCCAGCTGGCGCGAGGTTATCTCCTTGGCGCGCTTTGCCGCGTCGGCCTTGATGGAGGCCACCATGCTTTCAAGTTGCCTCGTCTGCTCCTCGACCCACTTCGCGGCCTCTTCTCGGGCCTCCGACAAAACCCGTTCCCGCGCCGCGTCGCCCTTGCTCAGGATCATCCCCTGAAGCTCGGTCAGCTTCTTCCTCTCGTCGTACACGACGGCACCGCCGCGCACGGCTTTCCCCGGCGCTTCCGTCTTTTTCTCCGTCATTCCAGCTTCACCCCTATCGCCTCGCGGATGTACCGCGTCAGGAAGTCCGCGCCGCGCCTGGTTCCGTGGCGATCCGGTATCTCCACCAGCAACGGCAGTTTCCCGCTCGACCGCATTTCCCTGACCTTTTCCGGGATACTCTCGGCCGCCAGTTCCGTCATGAGTAGGATTCCCAAGTCCTTCATCGCCAGCGCGGCGGAAAGCGCCTTCGCCGTTTCCGCCGACCCGTGGGCCACGACGCCGTTGATGCCCGCCAGCTTCAGCAGCACCAGAGTATCGTGGTTGTCGCTGATCAAAAAGCCCTTCATCGCGGCAAGCCCCTGAACAGGGAAAACGCTACATCTTGGCCAGGATGAAAAGCGAGATAACGATGCCGTAAATGGCAATTCCCTCCGCCAGGCCCATGTAAATCAGCGTTTTACCGAAAAGCGCGGGTTTCTCACCCACGACTCCCAGGGCCGCCGCTCCCACGAAGGCAACGCCGATACCCGCGCCGATGCAGGCCAGGCCCGTGGAAAGCGCCGCCCCGATGAGGCCCAGGCCGTTCCCTTCGGCCTTCGCCGCACTCCCTTCGCCATCGGCCGCGAAAGCCGACGCGGCGGAAAACGCCACCGCGAAGAACAGGAGCGCCATGACAAAAAGCAGCACCGCCCTGGGCTTTTGGGGAGCATGGCCTCCCCTCACCATCCAAAATCCCGCCCCGGTCACTGCCGCGATAGAACCGCAAAGAACCGTTAAACCCAACATTCGATTTTCCCCTTCCTGAACAGGGCCGTTGACCCTTTTATTGACTCAAGGTTTTTCAATCAGCGCGCCTGTGCCAGAGCACTGGAGCGAACTCCCGCCCGCCGCCGCTGTAGAACTTCCCAAAAAACTCGTAGTATTCTAACCGCAGGGTCTGGATGAAGACGATCAATCCCTCCAGGCCCACGATTACCAGGTGCCCCAGCAGCAGGATGAGGGCATGGTAAAATATCCCCCCCGGCGCCTTCTCCACCATCTCCCCCAGCATGAAAACGGCCCCGCTGAGCCCCGCGTGGTTCAGGGCGAAGGCCGCCAGCCGCACGAAAGACGCCGTGTTGCTGACGAAGTTCATCACCGCGTGGAAGATGGAAAAAACATGGGTCACGCCGCCCTCGTCCACCGTTTCGCCATGAAAAAGCAACCTAGCGATGCCGTTCCCGAAGATCATGGCGGCGAAAAGCACCGCCAGCAGCGTCATCAAGACCCCCCGCCCGCTTTCCGCCAGAGCCGCAGCCAGGGCCAGCCAGTAGAACAAGAGGCCCGCCAGCCCTTCCGGACCCAAAAGCGCCTCCCCCCATTCCCGCCTGCGCACGGCGTTGTAGACCTTGAAAGCGATCCCCAAGGAGAGGAAGGCGATTCCCACTCCCACGGAGACGGGCAGGATAGTGTTCACGTCTTTGAGGGGAGACAGCCACAGGGGGTGAATGAGTTCTTCCTTGCCGAACACGCTGCCGTAGAGGAAGCCAAAGAGGACCGAAACGGCCCCGGCCACCTTCATCACGGCCGCGATCTCGCGCCCCATCAGGCCCTTTTTCTCGAAAAGCCACGTGCCCAGCACCAGGAGCGCCCCGTGCCCCACGTCGCCGAACATAAAACCGAAGAAAAGGCAAAAGCTCGCCGCCACCACGAAGGTAGGGTCGAGTTCGTTGTAGGAGGGCAGGCTGTAAAGCCTCACGATTTCCTGGAAGCGGCGCACCAGGGGCCAGTTGCGCAAAAGCGTCGGAAGCTCGTGTCCCCTCCGCTCCAGGTCACTGCCGCTTTCCGTCAGCACCAAAGCGTGGGGGGCCTTCTCGGCGGCCATGGCGGCCGCGCCGGCCTGGGAGGCCTCAGGAACCCAGCCCGCCAAGACCGTCATCCCGGACAGCTCTCCCCGCAACTGGCAGAGCGAGTACACTCGCTGCATGGTGTACACCGCCAAGTACAGCTTTTCCAGCTCGAAGCGGCTCTCTACAACGTAGCGCCCCGGCATGTTCCGGTAGCCCTCTAAGTCCGCTTCGACGGCCTCCATGCGGTAGCGCACCGCGTCAGCGCTGTCGTAAAGCCGAAATTCATCTGGTTTCAGCGGGATGGACCGCATATGTACCGAGGAAAAGATCTTCTCCATGTCCTCGCGGTAGTCTCCGCCGTAAAAGACGGCAGCCGTGATCGTTTTCTCGTCTGGTTCGTCGATCAGCGGCATGACGAGAATAGGAGCTGCCAACCCCGCCTCGCTCAGCCGCCGCCAATTCTCCCGCGTCAAGATGCCCAGGGCCGCGCGCCCGTAGAAAGAGCGGGCCAGACCCTCGAATTCTCGTCCCGCCTGCCGGAGAGCCTCGCCAAAGGCCAGAATGGCCCGCCATACCTCGTACTGATCCTGAAGCTCCCTCACCTTCGCCGCCCAGCCGTCCATGGTTCGCACGAGGGCGTCTACCCTTGCTTCCACCTCCGAAAAGGGCACAGACGAAATCTGCGCCGAGGCAGGTCGGCGCGGGGGGGGCAATTTCGCCGCAGACCACAGCCTGTCCAGCTTCTCCAGGGGTGCGTCGTAGCGGTTTCCCCTGAACGTCTGAAAGCGGCTTCCCAAGGGGCGGCCGTCCAGCATAACCTCTGGCGTCATGGGCTCGAAGTTCTCCATACCCAGAAGCGAGAGCGCCACCCGCTCAATTTCCTCCCTGGGGCCGACGAAGGACATACCCACCATTCCAACGACTGCCATGACTCAATTCCCCTTCCCCAAAGGCCGCGCCAAAAGCAGGGCGACCTTGCTCCTGTCGAAGCCGTAGCGCACCGACTCCACCACGGCGACCAGGTCGCGAACCTCCAGCTCCTTCAGCGTCAGGTAGGCCGCGATGTTCTGGAAGCCCAGGGAGCCCGTCAGAAACACGCGCTGGGCCGCCGCGAAAAGGAAACACTTGATACGGCTTTCTATCTCGACTTCACGCAGGGCGTCGCTGCTGTTTTCCACGTCAAATATTTCCTCGTAGGCCGTTCCCCTGAGCACCGCCGCCAGCGCCCGCGGTTCCGCGAAGGCCACCTTCGTCAGAAGCTCGAAGTCCGCACGGCAGCGGGCCTTGACCAGCAACGTCAAGGCCTCCTCAGGGGCCATGTTGAAAAAGCGCCGGGCCCGGTATATCCAATAGAGGTTCATCAAGTCCACCCGCGTCCCCACCAGCGCCCGGAGCATACGGCCCTCCTCGCCCCCCAGGGCTGCGGCGGCCGCGTAGAGGTTGTCGAAGTAGTAGCGGTCTAGAATCATACCCGCGTTGAAGCTGGTTTTCTGAAACTCCGCACCCGACATCTCAGATGGGTCGCGGCTTGGGATGGCCTCGGACAGGGCCGCCCGCAGGGGCTCGCTCCGCACCGCCGCCACGATGTCCCGCAGTGTCCCGCCCGAAAGGAGCTTCTCTTGATCCACCAAAGTCAAGCGGAAATCGGAAACCAGGCCCAAAATTCTACCTGCGTCCATGTGGCCGCCCCACTCACCCGTGCCCATCGTGCGGCGGAAGTGGTTCTTGAAAAGCGTTATGTCGAAGCTCTCAAGCCACAGGTCTAAGAGCTTCCTGTCGCTCAGGTCCGCGTAGTGCCGGAAGGTCACGCCTTCGGCCAGGACGGAGACCCCCAGCAGGAACTCCAGCTCGGAGCGCCGCATTTCTTCCAAGTTGAAGTCCTTCAATATGGCGGCGTAAGCGCTTTTTCCCAGGTGAACGGCGATCTCCCCCACCGACGCCAGTTCCAGGAGGAGCCGAAATTCCTCGCTTTGGATCAGGGTTCCCCGCCGTATCCTGGCCTTGACCGACTCCGCGACGCTTCCCCCGCCGGCCATCAGGCGCGCCTCTGGGCGGCGTATCGAGCTGCCATCTCCCCGGCTGTCCGGGCGATCAGCGCGGGCACGTTCTTCTCGAAATGCGCTTCCATCGTATCCCGCGCCTTTTGAGCCAAGTCGGCGATGTGAAGGGCCTCCATTTCCGCGGAATGCTTGGCCGACTCCACCTGAGCCCGCGCCTCCTCCCGCGCGGCGGAAAGGCGGGCCTCCTGGTCGGCGGCGAACTTGCCGCGCGACTTCTGAACCAGGGTTTTCGCCTCCTGCTCCGCCGCGCCGCGCATCTCCAAAGCCTCGTCCTCGGCTTTCAAAAGCACCTCAAGAACCTCTGACAGTTTCATGCCTTTTTCCCATCCCTTCCCCTCGCCGCCGGGGTTTCAGCGGCTTGAAAGTTTAATGCGCGTCAAGTCCTCGCGCTCGTTTTCGTCCAGCGCCGCCGCGATGAGCTTGACCTGACTTTCACTTTTCGGGATGAACACCTTTTCCAGCGCGTTGACGCGCCTTAGTGTCTTGCGTATCTGGATAGCCAGCCGGTACACGCTGGTTTCCACCTCGGCCAGCCGGGCGATCAACGCCACCACCTCACGGGCGTTGACGTAGGCGTTATCCAGCACCGATGATGACCCCGACGCGGCTCCGCCCATGGAGTACACCGGCGAGCGGTTGGGCTCCACTCGGTCCACCTCCGGGATGTCGATGCCCATCACCGACCGCAGGCGCACGACGAAGCGGTCTTCCTCCGGCACCAGAAGAGCGATCTTCTCCACGTTCTCGATTCCCATCGTGATGTTTGCCATTTGCAGGCTGAAGTAGGCCTCGCCGAAGATGGAGCGTATGCTCTCCTGAACCTCGCGCACCTCCTTCACGCGCCCCATGAGTTCGCTCATGAGGATCTTACGTTTTTGTTCCAAAAGGCCGTGACCGCGCCGCGCCAGTTTTAGCGCGGCCTGAATGCGGGTCATGGCGCTTCGCGTCGCCGCCGCTTTGTTCGCCATTCCTCAACGCCCCCCTTAAAAACGCTTGAGACTTTATCCCAAACTTTAATAATAGTCTTTACAGAAAGCAAAAAATTCTCAAAGGTTTCACTTCATGAAATTACCCGCGATTATAGACCTTTTGGACGCCTTTGACCACCCCCCCGCGAAAAAGCCCATTTTTGGCACTCGCAAGGACAAGCATCTGTTGATTGAGATTGACTTTACACGCCGTCTTTCGGCGGAGGGCGCGCGGCCCTGCCTTGTGGTATCATAAAAAAAATAACAACACTGTAAGTCAGCTATCAGCTTCTTTTTGGAGGCGTGTTAGGAATGGCAGTCATCGTAGTTGTCGGTTCTTTGAATATGGATTTGGTGATACGCGCCCCGCGTCATCCGCTTCTGGGCGAGACCCTCATGGGACACTCCTTTGGAACCACGGGCGGGGGTAAGGGCTCTAACCAGGCTTTGGCCTGTGCGCGCTTGGGCGCGGAGTCCTACATGATCGGTCGTGTCGGGAACGACGACTTCGGCGCGCGGCTGCGGGAGACCCTGATGGCGGCGAGGGTCAACTGCGACCACGTGGAGGCCGCTGAGGGCGCCGGGACAGGCGTGGCCGTCATCACGGTAGCGGACAGCGGAGACAACGCGATTGTCTTGGTCCCTGGGGCCAACGCCTCGCTGGACGCGGCGGCCATCGAGCAAGTGGCCCCGCTTTTCAAAAAGGCGGACGCGGCACTGTTTCAGCTGGAAATTCCCCTCCCCGCGGTGGAGGCGGGACTCACCCTTGCCCGCAAGACGGGGTGCCACACGGTGCTCACCCCCGCTCCCGCCCAGAAACTTCCCCCCTCGATATGGCGAATGGTCGATTACCTCGTGCTGAACGAAACGGAGCTGAGCTTTTACACGGAAGGTATGGACACGGTGGGAAACGGGGACCAGACCGTTACCGAGGCCGCGCGCACCCTGCTGAACCGGGGCGCGAAAAGCAAGGGCGTTGTCGTGACGCGGGGCGCGAGGGGCGGCTTGGTCGTGACAAAGCGCGAAGCGTTCCCCTACATGCCGTTCAAGGTGGACGCCGTGGATTCCACGGGCGCTGGGGATTCCTTCTGCGCCGCGATGATCGTCGCTCTGTCCGAAGGGATGCCGCTGGAGCAGACCGTGCGCTTCGCTTCAGCGGCTGGAGCTTTAGCCTGCACCCGTTTTGGCGCGCACCCCTCCCTGCCCTGGCGCCATGAGGTGGAGGCCCTGCTGGAAGCCAATTAATGAACATGGATTTTTTGGAGGGTATCAAGATGCCTGAGATTCAAAACTTGGAGTTTACGAAGCTGCTGCCAGGCCAAGGAGCGGAGGTGAGCGCTTTAGCCCGCAAGGCCGTGGACATGTCGGAGTTCAACGGCTTCACCCCTGACGGACAGAGGGCCTTCGAGCGCTACACAGAGCCCCTGGCGATTGAGCAGCGCGGCCGCATGGGCTTTGAGCTTGAGCTGGCGTGGGTCTCCGGTGTTCTGGCGGGGATGGTGGAGACGAAGGAGCGCCGGATCGCCATGCTCTGCGTTCACCCCGACTACACCAGGAAGGGACTGGGGTCGCGCCTGGTGGCTCGCGCCCTGCTGCGCTGCGCGGCTTCCGACCCGTCGATAAAGTACATTTCCCTCCACGCCGCAGACGGCGCGACGGGCTTTTACGAGCGAGTCGGTTTCGTCCGATGCGGTTCCAGAAAGGAAAGCGCCGGAATATTTTCCACGCCCTACAAGTTCGCGCTGAAATCGAAACCCCCGCACACAAGGCTCCGCAGCACTTCCGTGGACTTTTTCACCTTTTCCGGCACGGGAAACACCCTCCTCGCCGCCCGGACAATAGCGGAAACCCTGAATCAGGAGGGCTTAACCGTCCGCCTGAGAGATATGGAGGGTTCGTGTCCCGCACTGAGCGAGACGACGGCGGTGGGCCTGGCTTTCCCCGTTGCCTGTTTTTCCACCTACCCGTCGGTGTGGCGTTTCATCGACTCAATGCCACCGGGCGAGGGGCGGGAGGTCTTCATGGCGGCGACCTGCGCTGGCGCGGGCATGGGTATGCAGGGTCCCGTGCGCGCCGCCCTGCTGGAGAAAGGCTACAGAGCCGTGGGGGCGAAGATATTTCTTATGCCGGGCAACTACAACAAAAAGACCCTTTCCCTGGAAAAAAACGCGGCACGTGTTGAGCAGACACTGCTAGAAGCCCGTTTCTTTGCCCTTGACCTCCTGGGAGGCAGGGCGAAATGGAGTGAGGGAATCCCCATGCTCTCCCGACCCCTGTACCGCCTGGCCCGGACGCGCCGTCCGTGGGATTTTTTCTATAGATTCATCTGCCCCATCGCGGTCAGTCCCGGAAAGTGTGCCCGTTGCGGACGCTGCGCCGAGGACTGCCCAACGAAGGCCATCACCCTGGCGGAGGGGTACCCCGCCATAGACGCCGCGCTCTGTCAGTCGTGCCAGAGGTGCGCGGGCTTCTGTCCCGCCGGGGCCCTGGGTGTGCCGGGCAAGTCCTTCGAGCCCTACCGGGCCATGAGTTACGAGGAGTTCAAAAGAGCAGACGGATAGAAGAAATTTTAGGGAAGCACTGATTAATGGGGGTCTTAGAGCGTGTCTAAAATCCCTTGTGGTGAGCTATACGCTATACTAAAAGCAAGTGCGCTAGATAGGGCATTGTGTGAAGCAGCGTAGGTGCTGCCCCGTAGGATAACACGGGAAACAACCTGTCTAACCCCTTGACTTCACTGGTGTTGTTTTTGTCGTCACGCGAATATTGACGTCAGTGTTGCAAGCGTTCACAATTTAAAGGCTCTAAACATCACTAACTACTTTTGAACTTTTTATCGCCAAAGAAATATGTAATTGCAATAACTTACGTTCAAAAGAGTCGCCGCGAAAGTTGAGTGACTATAAATGCGTTCAAAAAAGCGCCTAAAAACGGCGGTTTTTTGTTGGAGTGATTAGTTTTAAAACAAGCCTTAGGCGATAAGCGAAACGAACGCGGGAGGAACAGCGCAGGTGCCGACGCTCTCTTGGATTGGCAAAGACAAAGTGACCAACCACCACCAGGACGTGCCCTACCGCGTCCTGGAGCACAAGTATACCTATATAGACGGCGGCGCTGCAGGCAATGAACAGCTGGACGGAAACAAAATCATCAAAGGTGACAACCTGGCGGCGCTGAAGTCTCTTTTGCCGCGATACGAGGGAAAAATCAAGTGCGTCTACATCGACCCGCCCTACAACACCGGCAACGAGGGCTGGGTCTACAACGACAATGTGAACGACCCGAAAATCAAAAAATGGCTTGGCGAGGTTGTGGGCAAAGAGGGCGAAGACCTGAGCCGTCACGACAAATGGCTCTGTATGATGTACCCGAGGCTGAAGCTGCTGCAAAAGCTCCTGTCCGACGACGGGGCTATTTTTATCAGTATTGATGATAATGAGCAAGCGAATTTAAAGTTGATTTGTGACGAAGTATTTGGGATTAACAGTTTTGTGACCGATTTGATCTGGCGTTCAGCAGATTCTTCTAACAATGATTCCAAACAGTTTTCTGGTGACTACAATCATACGCTTGTATACTCAAAAACACGTGGTTGGCAACCTTTACGTTTTGCCAGAAGAGAAGAAAACAATCAGCACTACAAAAACCCAGATAATGACCCAAGAGGGCAGTGGTTTCAGAGCAATCTGCAATCGCCTAATTATCGAGCCAATTTGCAATACGACGTTATCTCACCAGATGGAACCGTTATCAAAGCTCCTAAGAATGGATGGCGTTGGAGTCAAGAGAAAATGTCTGCTTGGATTGCAGATGGCACAGTTATTTTTCCCGGCAATCAAGCGCGTATCATTAAAAAGACTTTTTTAAAGGACCAATTAGGAATTGTTCCATCAAATATTTGGTGGGATGTCGAAGATACAGGGCATAACAGAAACGCGAAATACGAATTGTTGAAAGTTTTCCCAAAATTTCATAGCTCTGAGGTGTTTAAAACACCGAAACCAACGAAGTTTATCAATAAAATTTTGCAATTATTTCCTCCGGAAAATTTGATTGTTCTTGACTCCTTCGCCGGTTCGGGCACCACGGCCCACGCCGTTTTGAACCTGAACAAACAGGACAGGGGAAACCGCAAATTCATCCTCGTGGAGATGGAAGACTACGCGGAGACCATCACCGCCGAGCGCGTCCGGCGCGTCATCGACGGGTACGGGGACGTAAAGGGGACGGGCGGGAGCTTCAGTTTTTATGAACTGGGTGAGCCGCTTCTTCTCGAAAGTGGCTGCCTCAACGAAAATATACCCGTGGAGTGCATACGCGAGTACGTCTTTTACATGGAG
Organism: Synergistaceae bacterium; assembly: GCA_031280275.1. GTDB lineage: Bacteria > Synergistota > Synergistia > Synergistales > Aminobacteriaceae > JAITGK01. Next base: position 16,570 of record JAITGX010000049.1, on the reverse strand, counting down.
ACGAGAAAGACATTGCCGAAACTCGCCGATAAATCGGAAAGTCCCTATTATATTGGAGAGAACGCGGACACGGACTACTATTTTTACTACGAGCGCGACCGGATAACGACGCTCGACAGGGCGTTTCTTGGAACCTTGAACCGTCAGGCCGAGGGCCGCGTCGTATACGCCGATAAATGCCAAATTTCTCCGGAAGATTTGGAAAAATTCCGCGTCGTTTTCAAGAAAATACCGCGCGACATCGCGCGGCTGTAGGAGGGACGCCAAGAAAGGAGGTGCGGCGTGTACGCGATAAAGGGAATATACGACGGAAATTGTTTCAGGCTGGAGGAACCCGTGCTCGTGAAAGAAGAGTATAAAGTGGTCATCACGTTCGTCGATCCCGTGAAGAGACCACAGGAGAATATTTTCGATTATTTCAATACATGGAACGGCGAAGACGTAACAAACGTTGGACAGGTCATTGCGGAACGGGAAAGTTTCACGTTGGGGAGAGAAAAGGTATGATATTTCTCGACACGGATAGGCTGTCATATTTTTTTGGCGGGAACTCCGTTATTAGGGGCGAACGATGGAACTCAAGCGATTTCAGAGAGACGTTATCGGCAGTCTGAGCCGTTTCCTCGCTCTTCTGCGGCAGACGGGAGATATTTCAAAAGCGTTCAGAATTTTTTGGGAAGAGCGCGGCGTAAACGTTGGGGTTAGCGGCGGCATGGAGAGTTACAAACACTCCATTCCAAACGTACCCGACGTTTGCCTCAAAGTGCCTACGGGCGGCGGCAAAACGTTCATCGCCGCCAGCGCGATAAAAGTCATATTCGACTCCATCGGCGAAACGAAGTACATAAAGAACAAGGCCGTCGCGTGGCTTGTGCCTTCGGACTCCATTTTGGAGCAGACGCTGAAAAACCTGTCGAACGCTTCTCACCCTTACAGACAGAGGATCGACGCGGATTTCTCGGGCCGCGTCGAAGTTTATTCCAAAGGGCAGCTGCTATCCGGCCAAAATTTCGGCCCGGTCGCCGTAAGCGAACAGCTCTCGATCTTCGTTCTTTCTTACGACTCATTCCGGACGAATAAAAAGGAAGGGCGCAAAGCCTATCAGGAAAACGGCAGCCTCGCTCCGTTTGCTAAAGCCTTCGAGGACAGGGACGGCGAAAAAATTCTTCTCGAAGGAGCGGACGAAACCGCGCTCATTCAGGCGATCCGATACCTCGAACCCGTCGTCATCGCGGACGAGAGCCATCACGCGGTAACGCCGTTGAGCGTGGACATGCTCAAAAACTTTAATCCGAGCTTCGTTCTCAATCTGACGGCCACGCCTAAAATGGGAAGCAACATCATTTCTTTTGTGAGCGCCCTCCGCCTCAAACGGGAGAATATGGTCAAATTGCCGGTCATCGTCTACAACCATAAATCTCAGACGGACGTTTTTACCGACGCAATAAAACTTCGCGGTCATCTCGAAGCCGAGGCGAAGCGGGAGAAGAAACAATCGGGGCGGTATATACGTCCTATCGTCCTTTTCCAAGCCCAGTCCAAAAACAACGAGGACAGCGAAACTTTTGAGAAGGCAAAACGCACGCTTCTTGACATCGGCATACCCGAAGACCAAATCGCCGTCAAAACCTCCAACAGAAACGAGCTTAAAGGCGTCGATCTTTTGAGCCCCCGCTGCCCGATTCGATATATCATCACGGTCAACGCCTTGAAAGAAGGTTGGGATTGCCCCTTCGCGTATATATTGGCCACTGTCGCGAACCGCAGTTCGATTGTGGACGTGGAACAGATTTTAGGGCGTATTCTGCGCCTTCCGCACGTCACGAAAAACACAAACGAAATGCTCAACATGTCGTATGTGTTCACGTCGTCGAATGCTTTTCAGGAGACCTTGCGGCGTGTCATCACGGGTCTCAACAACGCCGGAATGAGCGAGCGGGACTATCGCGCCGAGGAAATCGAAGATTCGAGGCCGGAGGAACCAAGACAGGGGAATTTGCCGCTGGACGGCCACGAAACTCCAGCGCCTGACGAAAACGAAGCTGACGCCAAAATTGTCAGGGAACGCCTGAACGATAAAACAGACGTGAGCGTGGAAGGAAGCGAAGACCAACCAACGGCTAAACTCGATGAAAAATTCATAGCCAACACGATAAAGCGGGGCGAAGAATACGCCAAAAGCGCGGAAGACGCGGGGCGGTCTGAGGGAAGCGCGATCGCGCCGGAAGAGAGGGGCTATATGAAAACATTTCCGATGAAGAGCGAATTTGTTGAGGCAGCGCGCGTCTTGCTGCTGCCCCAATTTGTGATAGATTCCACTCCGAATTTGTTTGAGAAGTCCGGGACGGCTTTGCTCAAGCCCATTGATTTGACGGAGGGTTTTTCTCTCAGAACCGAAGATACGAAGATAGATTTTTCGGCGGTGGATTCTGAAATTGCTGTCATCGATGTAAAGAATGAAGACGATTCTCCCAAAGCATGGAGGCTTACGGAAAAGGAGAAAGAAGTTTTCAAACAGTATTTGAAGTCCATTGAGCCGGAAGGACGCATTGGGGCTTGTAAAAGAATGATATTGGAGAAACTCGACAAAATGGACGCGCTGGACCACGCGGAGCTGTCCGAATACGTGGGGCGTGTTTTAAGCGGCCTTAACCAGGAACAGCTTGAGGATTTGAAAGAATCTCCTTATCGCTACTGCGAAAAAATCAGGCGCAAAATAGAAACGCTGATGTCCGTCCACTCGGAAAAAGTGTTCAAGACGTGGATCGAACATGAGAAGATCAAATGCGTCCCGACTTACGGGTTGAAAAGCGAAATATCCCCGGCGAAATATACGTCGTCTTATACCAAGACGCTTTACAAAGCTGAAGAAGAAATGAATAAACTGGAGACGCGCGTCGCGTGGGAGCTGGACAACATGCCGAATATCAAGTGGTGGCACAGGAATATGTCGAGAATAGGCTTCAACATCAACGGATACGTGAACGCCTACCCCGACATTATCGCCATGACGACGGGAGGACATATTCTGATGATTGAGCCGAAGGGCGACCACCTCGAAAACTCGGAATCCGCCAAAAAAGCGGAAGTCGGCAGCGTGTGGGCGAACAAAGCCGGCCCGGCGTACCGGTATTACATGGTGTTTGAGAACAAAGATTTGAAAATAAACGGCGCGACTCATTTTGACAAGTTTTTGGAGTTCACGCGGGGGCTGTAATGAGTGAGATAAAAGAAAAAGTTTGACATTTCGTCAATTTTGCAGTTCTTAACGATCAACGCGTTGTATTCGGGAAAATCATTACGGAAACGCTAATTAAAGGGGTTCTTAGGGGCCTGAAGCCCCTAAGCGGGGTGTGGGGCAGAGCCCCGCGAGAGGGTTAATCAGCACTTCCTTAATCCGAATGCGCCATTCCCAGCCAAAAGAAGAAAGAGTACGCATGAGCTTACGGTTTACAAAGCCTCTGCCGGCAGGGAAAACAACAGTAACGTCCTGAGGGAGAAGGCGTTGAGCCTGTTTTCAGAAGTTCTTCGTACCGGGCAAAGGTGACGGAAGAACTCGGGTGTTCCAGGACGAGCAGTAAGGGATGCTGTGTCCGCCCTCGAAGGACATACCGGAAGAATTTTTCATAGAGGCTGTGAGGATTTATCAGCCTGTTGTGAAGCCATTGACTGAAGCGCCGTTCCGTGCCCGCGGCCTGGACACCAAAAGGAAGACGGCAATTCCACATGGGAAGCGGCAGGCTTTGAGAAACGAGAACACCAGCAGCCATCCCTACGAAGACGGAGAAATCGTTTTGAATGATTGAAACCTCCAGTTTTGGTGCAGCTAACCTTTAAACTAGAGGATATCAGTTTTTGAAACGTATTTTTTCTTTTTCAAGGTCTTATTTATAATTTCACTCGCTAATGTAATGAAATTGTATCAGTCACTCAGGTTGTTGAGTCATTTTTCTTCTCTCCTATCTTTTTTATTAAGGAAACGCTGATTAACCCCTTGTGGGGCTGGAACTCCACGCCCTGCTTAGGGACCTTGGGCCCCTAAGCAGCTCATTAATCAGGGCTTTCTATACCCGGCCAACGGGAGGGACTGTAAAATTGCTGTCACATGCCCGAAGGGTTAGTGTTTCCGCTCCGCTTCCCAAAAACGCTCTCACTTCAGCTCGAACCTAAAGGTAATCCGTGCCACGATTTTATCTCCGTGCCCCGATGTTTCGAACCGCCACCCACGTGCCGCCTTGGCCGCTGATTCATCGAGGGCGGGGTACCCGCTGCCGCGCTCCAGCCTCACCGACGTCACCTGTCCGGCGATAACGTCTATCAAAAGAACAACGGTACCCTGTTCTTTACGTTTTCGACTTATCATCGGGTAATCCGGCTTTATTCTTCGAGTCACTTTCAGCTTTTCCGCGTCGATAACCGACGTGGACCGCCGCGTTTCAGTCGAACTCAGTTGTCGAGGCATATCTCCGTGAGGCGAGCCTCCATGAGGCAAGCCTCCGTGGGGTGAGCCTCCGACTTGAGAAGGGCCATCCTCCCTCTCCGCCGCAGTTGGAACGGTGTTTTCTCGACTCTTCTTGGTCGGACTTTGACGGGGTTTAGGGGAAGTTTTGGGTCTTGACTTAGGTTGGGGCTTGGGTTTTGGCTCCGGCTTTGCCGCAGGCGGAACAGGAACTGGGACAGCGGGTTTCTCCGGTTCGAATTTCTCCGGTTCGGCCTTGCCGGCCTTGTGCGCTTCCCTGGCGTTCCCATTAAAGACCACTCTTATGACGGCGTTTGTTTCCTCTCGTTTCCCTTCGGAAAAGACCGGAGCAAAGACCCAGAGCAGTCCCGCGTGCAGGAAAACACTGAGCAAAAGAGAAGCGGCGGCGCGGTTCATTTATCCCCGCCCCCCTCGAAGGCCAAACCCACGCTTCCGACGCCCAAGGCGCGAAGGCTGTTAAGAACCCTGGCCACCTCTCCGTAAGGTGCTTTCCTGTCGCCAGCCAGCAGGATGTCGCCGCTGCGGGCAAGAACGTCCGCCACCAACGCCGGCAGGTCGTCGTGGGACACCGCTTCCCCGGCCCACAGTATTTCGGAGCCCGCTGTCACGGTTACAACGATGGAGCTGTTCTCGGATACCGGAGAGGCGCTCCCCTGAGGCAGGTCGATGGTTATGGCGCCTTGGACGAACACGGTGGTGAGGACGAAGAAGATGATGAGCATAAAGAGGACGTCGATGAGAGGCGTTATGTCCACGTCAACCCCCCGCCTGGGCGCGCGTCTCATTTAGAACACGACGCCGCCTTCCGCTCGAACCGTTTTTTCATGATAAAGTCGATCCCCCGAGTCAGCGTTTCCTCCGCGCGAGCCACGCAACGCAACAGCAGTCCATGGGCCATGATCGCCGGAATAGCCACTGTCAGCCCGGCTGCGGTGGTGAAGAGCGCCTTGCGAATGCCTCCCGTCACGGCGGCGGAGTTCACGGACTCGCCTATATTCAAAGTGTGGAACATCTCCACCATGCCCAGCACCGTCCCCAGCAGTCCCAGCAAAGGCGAAATCTTCGCGGTGATCTCCAGGAAAGAAAGGTTGCTCTCCCATTTAAAAATCTCCCCTCTCGCCTCCCCTTCAAGCATCACCTTCATGTCCTTGTCCTCTAGGTCCCAACAACCGTAGGCCGACTGATACAGTCTGTTCAGGGAGCCGCGCCCAAACGTTGCCGCCTTGGCCTCCCCGATGTTTCCGCTCTCCAGAGACTGGACGAAAGCCCGTTCTAGGGCATCGGCGTCCGTCCTGGACACGGCGAAAAAAATCACCCGCTCGATGACGAAAGCCGCTGACGCAACCGACAGCGCCAGGATCACCCACATGACCCACCCGCCCGCGTCCATGTACTCCAAAAACGTCGTCATTTCTTTCCGCGCCTCAAACCGATGCAGAACAGCGCCAAGAACGCCAGAACGAACAGCGATGCGAACCACTCCACCCCAGAGGACGGCGCCGAGGTCTCCGCGTTTTCAACGTTCTCCATTTTGAAGCCCTTCACGCTCTGGGAAGAAGAATCCGCCTCCAGGCCAGACTGCGGTGTTTGCGACGGCCTTGATTCACCCAGGTTTTTCAGCAGGTTTTCGCGCGTCTGCGTCATTTCCTCCAGCGTCTTTTGTCCGGCCTTTTCCACTGCCAGCTTGAACTCGGCCGCCATCTCCGGCGACATCAGACCGGGTATTGAGATGAGGTTCATCACCATTTGGTGAAACTGCGGGTTGTTGCAGGTGTGATCGCAGCAGGCGAGGCCTCGGTTCACCACGCTGACGGCGTACTCCACTGCCAGCTTTCTCCGTACCTCCTCGCTGGCGTTCCAATAGCCTTTCCGCACGGTTTCCAGCATACGCCCTGTCAGCGACTGATACGCCCAGGGGTTGTTCTCGTCCATGAAGTTCTTTATGTCCATCCCGTACTTATCCTCCACGTATACCTGGTACGTCTGTTCCCAAGCCGACTCATCCACGTCATTCGGCGTCGTCACCTGCCAGCCCCAGAGATACTCCACGTAGTTGGACATCTCCCGCGCTCCTGCGTAGTTCTCGGCCTTCATCCCCTCTATCCATTTGGGGTTCAGGTAGCGTGAACGCATTTCGGCCCCCAGGAACTTCGACAGCTCCTCCATCTTGACGCCGCCCAGCGTCCGCTGATCGGCGATCATCGTCCGGGGCGGCGCGCCGGACAGGCCGCGTATCGCCATCGACAGCCCGCCCAGGTACATGAACATGTCGTCGTTGTCCATCAATCCGTAGTACTGCGACGAGACCGAATGCCACGCCACCTTCGCGTCCCGCAGGTTTTCGGCCAAAGCCGACTCAGCCGGAGCGCCCCAGAAGTCCCCGCTGTAGGCGTAGCCCGTATGCCTGCGGAACACCTCCGCCACGGCGGATTCGTCCTCCCACAGCCCGGAGGCCGACACCAGTTCCTCCACCCGGTTGCCATAAGCCCCTGGCGCCTCCGAGAAGACGCGCGCCTTGGAAAAACGTCCCGCGTCCTTCTCGCTCATTCCGGCTTCAATCAGTTTCTCCTTTATCCGCTGGTCGTTGCGGCGGATGAAGTTCTCGATGTCGTCTTGAACGGCGGCCTGCCGGATGGCGGCGTCGATGAACAGCACCTTATCGGGAAACAGGTCGCGGTACAGGCCGGACACGTCCACTGCCACGTCCACGCGAGGCCGCCCCAGCCGCGCCGCCGGTGTCGGGCGCGTCCCGGTCACGATGCCCGTGGGACCCCACACCGGCTCCACGCCTATCAGCGACAGTATCGCGGACTCGTTCAGTCCCTCGTTCCGAAGCGACTCCACGGCCCAGAGCACTACGGCTGCCTTGTCAGGATAAACGCCCTTCTCCTCGATGTACTTTTCCACGATTTCCTTGGCCGCCTTCTGGCCCAGCATCCACGCTTCCGGGGTGGGCAGGCGGTTTGGGGACAGGCCGTAAAAGTTCCTCCCGGTGGGAATGGCCGCGGGATTGCGCACCGGGTCGTTGCCCTCGGCGGGCGGAACGTAGCGGCCTTCCAGCGCCCGGAGGAAGCGACTCGTCTCCTCCGGCCCAGATCGTTCGAGCTTGTCCGCCACGGCTTCGGAGGTCAAATCCGGGTTCTGCCCCAGGATCGCGCCCACGGTCAGTTCCCTTTGTTCGCTGTCCGGGGAGCGCCCGAAGGTGTGAAGCCCGTAGGGGACGTAAACGCCGTCGAGGTACTCCAGGTATTGCGCGATGGCCGGCACGTCCGCGCTGGTGATCTCCCCGAGGCCGAGGTCTTTGTTCAGTCCCAACGCCGCCGCCGCGGCGCGGATTTTTTCGAGGTAGAACTCAGCCGTGGCCGCGCCCATCGACTCCGCCTGCCGGTAATCGGCGCAAAACCCGCTCAGCTCGGCGTACTCGCCGTAGCCATCCGCCACGGTCAGGGCCGGGGTCAGGTGGTCGATCACCACACCCCTCCCCCTGCGTTTCGCCTGAATCCCCTCCCCCACGTCGTCCACGATGTAGGGGTAGACGTTGGGGATGCTCGTGATCAGCACTTCAGGCGGGCAGGAAAGGGACAGCCCCGCTTGTTTCCCTGGCATCCACTCGTAGGTGGCGTGGGTGCCCAGGTGAACCATGGCGTCGGCGCCAAATTCCTTTTCGAGCCAGAGGTACGCGGCCAGGTACTGGTGAGGGGGGTAGAGCAGGGGGTCATGGTAGAGCTTCATCGGGTCGTCCGCGGCTCCGCGGGCCGGTTCAGGCAGCAGGATGACGTTGCCGGCCTTCACCATCGGGATGATGATGTTTCCGTCCTTTATCATGAGACCGCTGGCCGCAGGGTCGCCGTACTGCTCGGCAACGCGCGCCCTGAAGTCCTCAGGCAGCTCCGCGAGCCATTCTCTGTAACGGGACAGCGGCAGCTTCACGACCTGCGCGGATTCCACAAGCGCGTCCAGCTCGCCGGGTGCCCAGGAGCCGATGTTGCGGCCTCCCCTCAGCACGAGCCCCTTTATCTCTTCCTCGTCCAGCTTCAGGTCAGAGGGGACGCCGTATCCGGCGCGCTTCATCCCGTCCAGGATCTCTTCCAGGCTGCGAAACACGTTCAGGTAGCTTGCCCCTATGTTCTGCTTGCCCTGGCTGTTGTTGTAGTAAAGTATGGCGATCTTCTTCTCCGCGTTGGGCGTTTTGCGGAGCTTTATCCAGTTGTGGATGCGGGGAACGAGCCTCTCGATCATTCCGGGAATCAGCTCGTATCGATAGACCGTTCCGCCGTTTGCACCTCTTTCTTTTATCTTGCCCATCAACGGCGTCGGCTCAATGACGCCGGATATTTCTGGGGTAGCCATTGTCCATATCACGTCCAGCGCTGGAATACCGGCCTTGCTCTCCCGCCACTCGTCAACGGTGGCTGAATACATGTTAACAGCGTTGAATATGGGGACGTCCAGGCTGGCGATGCCTTGAGCGAGGCCCTCGTTCAGGGACATGTAAAATTTCAGCGAGAAAGAGAGCACGGCGTCAACCCTCCGCTTCCCGGCCCCGTCTATAAAGTAAGACTCGATGATCGTCTGGTCCTTTCCGAAAGCCGGCAGGACGTTAAAGCCGCCCCGCTCCAGTTTCCTGATAAGGTCGTCGAACGCTTCCCGCTGTCCGTCCGCCAGGGACGTGGAGAAAAACATGAGACCCAGCCAAGGCCGGTTCGGAGCGCTCCTGTACCAGTCCAGGTAGTCCTCTGCCGAGGCAAAAACCCTGTCTGCCCCGGCTTCTGGATGGTAAAGCCCGTCATCGGGTGTTGTCTTCACGGACTCATAGGCTATCTCCGCGCCCGTGGCCAGGACGAGGGCGCGTTTCAGCATGTTTTGAACGTTGTCCGCCCTGAGATACGTGTAGTATGAGGAAATTTCCTCGTCGAACAAAAACCCCTTCGCCTTGAGGGACACGTCGTCCTGCGAGCCGCGCAGGGCCAGGACTTTTCTGCCGTCCAGCAGGCCGTTGTCAATGATATATCTCGACAGCGCGTTATCCATCACATCCACCACGATAACGGAGCTGTCCTTCAAAAAGCGCGCCGCCTCGTCTGACGCCAGGTCGGACATGCAGAACGCGCGAGCGGTGAAGCCCTCCGGCAACGTCAAGTTCGATACCGCGCGCTGAACGACGTAGCTGTCCGCGTCAATCACGATGAGGGCCGCGCTGCCCTTTATCCCCCCGGAGGCCGCGCCCGCGAAAAGAAAGAAAAGAAACAAGACAAAAAACAAGCCGAGAGAGCGTCTCATGGTTTATCCCTCTTTTTTATGCCGGTCAAAAGAGCGTCCAGTGCCGTGTCCAAGACCTCCGGTACCCTGGTTCCGTTAAAGAGGTCCTCCAGCTTTTCGACAGGCCGTCCCGCCGTCTCCGACGCCACCGCCAAAGCCCAGGCGTTGAAGGAACGCAGGTCGGAAACCTGCCCCATGACAAAGGCGTCGCTGACGCTGAAGGCCGCCTCCATGAAGCCCCGCGCGGTGGAGTCTGGCGACAGCAGCAAAGCTTCCATCTGCGGCGCGCAGTCGGGCGGCATGTGAGCAGCGTAAATCCCCCGTTCCCTCAGCCTTTCGGCGACACCGCGCCTTGGGGCTTTCCCGTTCTGCTTGAGCAGCGCCTCCCGCACGGCTTGGTGTACCGCACCGGCTATCAGCTCTCCCATTTTCGCGTGACCTCCCGACCCATTCAGAGGGACGCCTTCCCCAGACACCACGACGACCGTGTCCGTGCCCGTCCCGGTGGCAGGGTTTTCCGCTCGGGTCTGCGCGCTCCTGATATCCATGTCCCACAGGGCGGCGGTTTTGGCCTCCGTTATGGTGACGATCGCCCGCGCCAGCGCCCGGTCGGTCAGCCGGTGATTGGTCATGACCAGAATGTTGATGGTGCCCGGCTCATACCAAGCGCCCGTGTCCTTCGACGTTCTGAGCGCGTTGGACTCCACGCCGGCGGTGACGACGGCCGTGACGGTCATGTCCCGGTAAGACGCGGTCTTCACTGCCGCATTGTCCATGTCTGCGCCTGTAACCATGACGCTGGACACGGTCTCGTCGAGACCGAGCGTTTGAAGCAAATCCGACTGGGAGCGCTCGAAGCCCAGTTTGTGGTAGATGCTCCAGGTTTGAGGCGGCGAGTAGGAGTTGCCCACGGTCATGACGCCGTCCAGCTGCCCCGAGTTGGTGGAGATGATCCGCTGAGGCCTCTCAAAGTCCACCAGCAGCGTTTTGTGGGTAAAGTCCATGATGACGCTCTCTACAATTCGCGCCTGCCGCACGTAGGGAACGTCGATGGAAAGGGGACGTTCTCCCGTTATCTTCATGGGGTGAACTAAATTTTTCTCGTCGGCGAACTCGTCCGGATACATCTCCGAGGCCAGCCAGGAGGCAAAATACCCTGCATACTCAGAGGCCTGGGATACCAGCTCGTCGGCGAAGGGCACGATCCGGCCGTTTTTCACGGCGGGAACGCCGCGCCACTCCGGCCGCTCCATAAGTTTTTGCACCGCGCTGTACTCTGAGGAAACCGTGTAGACGAAGTCAGGGGCGAACTTGCGCCACTGTTCTGAGGTCACTGGCGCGAGGCCGTTGTCAGCGCCGCCAAAAACCCCCGGCACGCCGCCCGCGAGCTTCAGCAGCTTGGTGTGAAAGGCGCTGCCGCCTGGCGTCAGGGGTCCCTCCAGCCCAAGGCGCAGCAGCATGGCCTTTTTCCTGCGTTCCTGGGGTATCTTTTCGATTTTTAGCGCAAGAGTGCTCAGATAGTCTTGGTCTTTGTCAAGGAGCGCCCCAGCTTCGGGTTGGAGCCATAAGGCCCCCGATATCAAGAGCAGCGACAATAACGTTAAAATCAGTGATAAGAATATCTTTAGTTTTTTTTCCATAATGGCACCTCGTCATACCATGCTGCGGAAACACGGATTAAGCTGAGCAAGTCCTTTATGGGGCCCTGCCCCACCCCCCGCTTAGGGGCCTCAGGCCCCTAAGAACCCCATTAATCAGTGCTTCCCTAAATCCGCGCGGTTGACCAAATCCTCCGGGCAGGCGGTTATCCCGCTGGCCAAAATGGAATTGATGTTCTTGGCCGCGCGCGCCGCAATCGCCTCCATGCTTTCGACAGTGCCTCCAGCGTTGTGCGGGCTCAAAAGAACGTTGTCGAGCCCAGTAAAAGGGTGATCCTTTCCTATTGGTTCTGTCTCGTAGTTGTCCACAGCGGCGCCGAGTATCCTGCGTTCCTTCAGCGCGTCATAGAGCGCCGTTTCATTGACTACCCCGCCGCGGGCGCAGTTGATCAACACGCTGGTTGGTTTCATCAGGCCGATGCGGCGCGCGTCAATCATGCCCCTTGTCTCCGGCAGAAGCGGGCAGTGCAGGGACACCAAATCGCAGCTCCGCATGATGTCGTCGAGTTCCATATAGACGACTTCTTGAACGCTCTCCTCTGCCGCGGAAAGGCGTTGCGCGTCGTTGTAACTCACGTCACAGTCGAAACCGCGCAGCAAGCGCCGCAGGGTTTTTCCAATGCTGCCAAAACCGACGATGCCGACTTTTTTCCCGCTGAGTTCGTAATTCTGGTCGCACAGCAGCGTTCTAAGCCAACGGCCTTCCTGCCTTAAAGCGTTATGGCTCTGTATCAGGTGTTTGTATACGGCCAGAGCCATGGCCAGCGCGTATTCCGCCACAGAACGGGCGTTTCCCCCCACTGCGGCCCCCACGGGGATTTTTCGGGCGCTCGCTTCCTTGACGGCGATGTTGTTGGTTCCGCTGCCGTATTTTTGTATATAACGGCAATTTACGGCTTTCGCGAGCATGTCGGGTGAAATGCCCCTCGTGCTGGTGATAAGCACCGCTGCACCCGCCATGTACTTTTCGTTGACCGCCGGATCGGAGTCGCTGAAAACTATTTCTGCACTCGGATCGATCTTATGCCGGGTTATCTCTTTGGTTTTTTCCGACATCTCATCCACGACCAAAACAAGTTTTTTATCCATTCATCAATCTCCCCCTAATTCTCGCGTTTGTTGGAACGCGGCTGTTCATCCGGCATATAAACCATGCTTCCGTCCTCAAGTCTGTACGCCACGCCCAAACGGACGCCTTTACCTTCGGCCTCGGTTTTTGTCATCTTCACGGCCTGGATTTTCTGCGCCTGCTTTGTCACAAGCGTTACTTCGCCGTCAGCGGACTGCTTCATCACCGTCACGCTGGAGTCCGGCGACAGCAGGTCTTGAAGTTGGAACGCCGACAGAAAACTCACCATCAGCGCCACAATAAACACCAAAAAAATATCCAGCAGGTTCGCGACGGCGCTCATCGGATCGCTGACCTCGCCAGGGCTCCGTGAATCCGCGCTCAAGCGTCTGCGCTTCATTTGGACCCCGCGTCCAGTACCTGGGAGGCACGGACTTCCATCGCGGCCTGCAAGGCCTGCAGGTCTTCCTCCAGCCAGCGCGACCTTACCGTGTACAGCACATACGCCGCCACGCCGGAACAGAGCCCCACCACCGTGGTAGAAAACGCGATCACCAGGTCTCCCGACAGCCTGCTCACGTCCCCCTGGCTGAGCGAGGCCAGCCCCGTGCTCATGGGGATCAGCGTTCCCACCAGTCCCATGGCGGGACCCAGGCGCGTCAGTACGCGGAGGTGATCCAGCTTCTTCCATCTCTCCAGCCTGATCGCGCGCCACAGCGCTTCCACGTCATCCCAGGAGGCGCCGGGGCGGCTCAGTATTTCGTCAAGCCCGTCCAGCGCCGTCATGTCAGGCTCCATCTTCCCCGTTCCGTGACGCCCAGCCCAGCCCGCCGCCGCAGCGCCGGCGCTCGCGGTAACGGCGGCGAACCCGGCTGCCAGCAGGAACATCGCTGGGTAAAGCATAGAAGATGATATGAGGTAGATCGCCGACTGGAGCAGCGCGCCCACCGTTCCCGCGTTAGCGGCTATCCTGTAGACACGCCTCACCTCCGGGAAATGAGGAACCACCAGCGCGGACACCATGAAATACGCAGCGATCAGGATCATGGCCGTTCCCAGGGACGCGGCCGCGCGTTTTTCCCCTGCGCCGAGGCTGCGAGACATGACGGCGGCGGTTACGGCGGCAGCCGTCATGAACGCCGCGTAAAGGCCTGTCAGAGCGGGGACCGCCTGTCCTGGGAAGTACAAGATGAGGCACGAGGCCGACGCCAGCACTGCTCCAGCGCAAACTGGGCATGGAACGACCAAGGCGAGCCAGGCCCGGCTGCTATGGCCGTCCCGGCAACAAGCCGTACCGGACCTCAACAGCGCCACACCCCAGGCCAGAATGAGCAAGGCCGCCGCCCAGTGGAGCGTCACGCCCTCCCGCCAGAGGGGCAGGAACAGATCGTAGCTGCTCACGAAGCGGGGCGCCACAACCCCTGCCGCGGCGAAGAGCAGGGCGTACATCACCGCGAGAAGCGCGGAGACGGCGATCTTTCCCGCCCCGCCGTGGCGCGAAAGAAGGTACCCCCAGCCGAGCCCCGCCTTGACCGAGAACGAGACCATGGAAACGAACATACCAAGCGTCAATGTTTTAAGTTCCATGATGTTTACAATTTTACGTCCAGCGTCAGGTAGTACGATCGGCCCTCTACGGGATACCAGAGTATGCGCGTCGGCCCGCCCAGACCGTTCGGCCGCATACGCCAGCTGTCCGCGTCGTCGAGCACGTCGTTCACCCCAATAACGAGGCGCATCGTCGGACTGACGTCGCATTTTAAACCGACGTTGAGGATGTTTCTGGCGTCGAAGAGCACGTGCTCCGACATATCCGCGAAGTTCTCGCCTATGTGCTGATATTCGGCAAAAGCGGAGCCCCAGTCAAACTTTCTGGTCAGCCTGGCCGTTCCGCTCCACTCGGGCCGGTTCGGCAGCGTCATCCCGTTGTACCTTACCGCCCCTGGATCGTCAGGAGTCCTATTGACCGCGTCCATCCACGTGCTGGACAGCGAAAAAGTCCACCTCTTCCAGTCAAGCTTCCCTTCCAGTTCCACCCCTTTTACCTCCGATTTCGCCACGTTCTCGTACCTGCCGTACCTGGGGTTCACGACCACAAACTCTATCAGGTTATCCGTCTCGCGCAAAAAACCAGACAAAGACAAGGAAACATTCGACGCACCCAAAACCTGACTGCCGGAAATATTTGGAGTTCCGTTCCAAATGACGCCGATGTCAAGCTGCTTTCCGGTTTCCCAGTCCAAGCCTCTGGCAGATGGGAGTATGAACGCCCCGTCGCCGAACTCCTCATACATGTTGGGCGAGCGTGCGTAGGTTCCGTACGCGCCCTTCAGCATCAGCGAAGGAGAAAATTCCTTGGTCACGGCCAGCTGCCAGGTGAAACGATCCTCGTCATCCAACTTGTGCCAGCGAATGGATGGAGTGGCCAGAAAACTGCCCGCCCCGTCAAGGGCTATGGTGTCCTGAACGTTGATGTTCCACCCACGCCTGCTGTATTTATCTATACCGTTCATGTACTCGTGGATTATGTCGCCGTCCACGTCCAGGGTTTCGTCCGAGTATTCGGTCAGCAGCTCCAAAAAGTGGCGCTCGCCCAGCGCGGTGTTCGCGTTCAGGGATATCCCGTACTTTGACGCGGCGTACTCGCTTTTGGTGACACTTGAGCCGCCGATGGAGCTTAAAGCGCCTCCCCGCCTGCTGTCGTAGCGTTTCGACTGTCCCGTGTGCGACAGCTCCCACGCCCAGTTTACCGAACCGGACTTGTGAGAGCGCCCCGCCGACAGATCCCATCTGTCGGTGTCCAAGAGCGGCCACAGTCGGGCTTCTATGCCTGGCTTGTCGAGCCCAGGCCCGATCAGGGGTATGTCGCGGTTTTTCCTTACCCACGATGCCCGCGTCCGCCAATCGGCATTACCCCACTTCAACAGGACGTCGGTGTTCTCAAAACCGTTGCCCCGCCGCCTCGCCTCGTAGTCGTCGGTGTTATTGTATGGCGTGTTGTTGTCGTTCCAGTAGCTGAAGCCGCCGTCATATGTCTCATATCCGAACGAGCTGAAAAATTTCCCGCCGCCGGTTCGCGCCGTGTGCGATACGGACCCCTTGAACAGGCCAAACGAGCCGACTCCCAGCGAGGCCTCCGTGCTGGGGCGTTCCGGCGATTTGGTTACGATGTTGATCACGCCGCCCATTGCCTGAGCGCCGAACTGGGCAGGGACGTATCCCCTGTAAACCTCTATCCGCTCCACGTTGTCCACCGGAATAGCGGAGAGGTCAACGGCGGCCTCGCTTTGCAGGTTCATCAGTACGCCGTCCACGTACACGGCAACCTGCGAGGACGTGCTGCCCCGCACCGAGGCTACAGAGTACCCGTTGCGGCCCTGAAGGCGGATCACGCGAAGGCCGGGAACTTCCTCCAGCAGTTCGGGCAGGTTTTTCTGTTCACCAGTCCGGGCTTGAGGCCTTACCACCGTAACCATGCCAGGAGACAGGTACTTGTCCTCATTTTCGTCGTAAATCGCGGAGCTGCTCACGACCTCCTCCGGCAGGTTCAGGGCGGCGCTGGCCAGGGTCGGAAACATGACGGTCAGCGCGCAAAGCGCAGCGAGCCGTTTTTTGGAAAGGGGGGCAAGGCTCGCCCCCTCACATAAAACAAAACTCATCCGCGGCGTCTGCGGCGCGTGAACGCCACAAGCGCAACGGCAAGAAGAGCGAACAGGCCAAAGCCGGTGTCACATCCACTGCTGCCGCCGCCGCCGCCTCCGCTGCCACCGGTGTCGCCGCCGGTGCCTATCAGGGCTATTGAATACGCGTTGTCCCCCAGATCGGCGGGGGTGAACGTTCTGACGACGTTACCGTCAGCGTCGCGGGCCTCGATCTCGTTCCCCGCTCCAACCCAGAGCGTCGTGTCGGCTTCGTCCCACAGCACAAGCCATGAAGAGCCTGCAGTGTTAGATATAGCTGGCAGCTGGGTTCCCATGCCTCCATCCGCGAGGTCGCCGACGCTCGCCTTGTAAATCCGCGCGTCTATCGTAGGCCAGTTCATGTTGTAAACCAGGATGTAGGCCGTTCCCCTCGGCGTTATCGTGATATCCATGGCCTGGAACG
>JAITGX010000016.1 GCA_031280275.1 Synergistaceae bacterium | reverse complement strand
TACCAAGTCCTCATTCAGTGCCCAACCGCTTCTTCTGGCACTTCTTCGGTACTGTTCCAGCCCTTGGCGACAGTTTTGTACTCCTTGCGAAGCTCACGCATTTCTTCCTCGCTCCTCAGCGGCACAACGCTGCCAGTCGTCTCATCAGGCACATGCACCTTGAAAAAACACTTCAACTCTGTCGCCAAACACCACAACCTTTTCAATGTACGAGTTGATGAAATTCCGGCACTCCGGAATGTTGCGCGTCCTGACAAAATCCTTGGAGCAATTCAGAAGCTCAAGCACAGCCTCCTCAGAAATGGCCGCCACGCGATTTTTCATCCCAAGCTCCTGAATGTACCCCTCGATGAACCGCTTCCTGTCTTCCTGCCGCCTCAGCTCGTCCTTGACCGTCTCAATGGAAATGCCGCTCTCCGTCACAAGCTGGACGATGGAAGATATTTTGCGCGTCGTTTCCTCCAATTCCGCGTTGGCTTTGGTCAATTCCCCGCTGGATTCGGCGGATTTCTTCTGGTTGTAGCCGCTCAACATGGCCGCAAGCTTCCTGATGGACATATCCGAAAATAATCGCCGGTAAAGTTCGTCCAAAACGTAGTTGTCGATGTAGTCTCTGCGGACTTCCTTGTTCACGCAGCCCTGATGATTCGCCCTGCTGGAACACCGGTAAGAGGAATAGTTGCTCTTGTTCCTGCCGCACATCCGGGTGTTGCCGTACATGCTGGAACCGCACTCACCGCACTCCACAAGGCCGGAGAGAAGGTAAACCTCCCTTGTCTTGAATTGACCGGAATTTTTCTTGTTGTAAACCATTTTCGCCTGCGCCTTGTTGAACGTCTCTACGTCGATAATAGCAGGCAGTCCGTCAGGCACGACAATCCACTCTTCCTCCGGCTTCACTGTGGGGCTTCTCTTGCCGGACACATCTTTTTCGAGTTTTCTGTTGAAAATAAATTTGCCTATATATTTCTCATTTTTTAGAATGGACCTCTTCGGAAATTAGCGAGCGAGCTCAAAATTATATAAACCACATATAAGCGATATGCGTAATCCAAATCGACGGCGTCAATTACGGTAACGCTCAGCAAAGATATGAAACCGCTTCAAACACGCGTTCACATGTTCAATCACTATACGCTCCGAGCCTGTACGACGATTGTTAGCTTTATCTCCCTTCCACAACCGGCGCTTCTTTGACTTCTTCTTTGGGGTCTCGCTGTTACCGTGATATTTCTTTATACCTTGATAACCGCTGTCCGCTTGGATTTTTACACGCTTCACAACCTTTACTCCAATGGATCTTTTCCGCATATTGAAATCATGACAGCTTCCATGGCTTACAAAAACAGCTGTAATCTTATGCGTTTTAGCGTTGATGATTATTTGCGTTTTCAGCGTGTGCCGTTTCTTCTTTCCCGAATAATATTTGCGCTGATTACGTTTAGGCCGCTCTATTGGACTTTCTGTGATATCCACTATGATTACCTCAGGTTTCTAGCCTGAACCGAAGTCCCTGCGCGAGCAGGGATTTTTGCTTTTTAGACCCCTGCCCGCGCAGTAAGATGAGATTGCGAAGTCCGCGTGATTGAAGGCGGAAAAAAGTAGGAGGGGGGTCACACCGACGGGACAAGCTCCAACTCCACTTCCTTGGTGAGCAGTTCTGCGTAACTGAACGAGACCTTACCCGGTCGGGATTCCACGTATAACGTGAAAAAATTGGGGTACGTATACATCAAGACCCCTTCCGTCTCCTCCACCTTGTTGCGTCCCTTTGAAGTGCGGCACCTCACCACATGTCCTTTGTAAGAAACAACTTCGTCCTTTATCGATGTGAGGGTTCTTGCCATGAAACATCACTCCCTTATCTTTACTTATTTATTATAACATAATCATCTTAAAAAACAAGTAGGCGTAAAGTTCAGGCAGAGTATCAGGTTTTAGCCGAATTACTCTCAGTGGATAAGGTATAATGAGCTCCGAAAAATCGGACAAAGTCTGACTTCTCCTTATGAGAACGCCGACCTGAAAAAATTCCCCCCTTGTTTTCACTCTTATGTTATACTTTAACAGCGTGTCAGCACACACACAGAGGCACGACGGGTAAAAAGGTGTTTCACACCAGGGAGAGATTCACAGCTTGAGACTCCCCGCAGGTATGAGATTTTTGCTCGCCGCTGTGGAGGATTTAACCTATTGGGAGGTTGAAAAATTGGCAGTTGTAAGTATGAAGCAGTTGTTGGAGTGCGGGGTGCATTTCGGGCACCACACGAGGCGCTGGAACCCCAAGATGAAGCCCTATATCTTTACGGAGCGCAATGGGGTCTACATTATCGACTTGCAAAAGACCGTTAGGGGGCTGGACCGAGCCTACGATTTCGTCCGCGCGGTTTCCTCAGGCGGGGGGACCGTTCTCTTTGTGGGAACCAAACATCAAGCTCAGACCACCATCCGGGACGAGGCTATGCGCTGCGGCCAGCATTACATCAACCAGCGTTGGCTGGGCGGCCTGATGACCAACTTCCCCACTATTCGCAAGCGCGTGCTGCGGATGCTCGAACTTCGCAAGTACGACGAAAACAACGCCTGGGGGGCATTTTCCAAGAAAGAATTGGCATCTCTGCGCAAGGAGCAGGCTAAACTGGAAAAATACCTGGGCGGCATAGCGCAGATGCATGATATCCCGGATGCGCTCTTCCTGATCGATCCCCGGCGCGAGGACAACGCCATTGCCGAGGCACGCAAGCTGGGTATTCCCGTTATTTCCATCGTGGACACCAACTGCGACCCCGAGGTGATCGACTATCCCATTCCCGGCAACGACGACGCCATCCGGGCCATCAAGCTGATAGCCGGACTCATGGCAAACGCCGTCATCGAGGGTAAGCAGGGTGAGGACACCTTCGCCCCAGTTCCCGAAGCGGGGAGCGCTAAGGTCAACGATGCGGACATCCTCGCCGTCAAGGAACGCTTACACGAGACCTACGACACCGAAAGCGCCGACGCCGAACAGCGCCAAGGGAAATGAAGAGGGGAGACTTGCTGTAATGGCTGAAATTTCCGCTAACGCTGTAAAGGAACTTCGGGACCGTACGGGTTCCGGTATGATGGATTGTAAAGCGGCCCTGGCCGAGACGGGCGGGAACGTCGAAAAGGCGATAGATCATCTGCGAGAGAAGGGCCTGGCCAAAGCGGCCAAAAAATCCGCAAGGACAGCTTCCGAAGGACGAATTTTCCATTACATTCACACCAATTTCAAAATAGGGGCCCTGCTGGAGCTCAACAGTGAGACGGACTTTGTCGCCAAGACCGATGAGTTCAACGCACTGGGGCACGAGCTGGCGATGCACATCACGGCGGCGAACCCCCTCTACCTCAGACCAGAGGACGTGCCCGACGCGGACTTGGAGCGAGAGAAGGCCATTTACCGTCAGCAGCTCCTCGACGAGGGCAAACCCGCGAATATACTCGACAAGATAATTGAGGGCAAGGTCAAAAAATTTTACGAAACCACCTGCCTTTTGGAGCAGTCCTATATTCGAGATGGAGACAAAAAAATTAAAGATCTGCTTGTCGAACTCATCGCCAAGCTGGGAGAAAACATCGTCATCCGCAGGTTCGCCCGGTTCATGACCGGGGAATAGCAAAGCAAACTCAGGGGATAGTCGGCGGTTACATCCGGTGTGGAGTTTTTTTCTATCCGCGCCGGATTTTTCGCGCGGGGAAGGTGATCTCCGCGCTTTTTCACGAGGGGAGTGTTCTTATGCCGCGGTACGGGCGTGTGCTGCTGAAACTTTCGGGCGAGGCGCTGGCCGGCGACAAGAACTTTGGCTTGGACTTCGGCTCCGTGCGCTGCATCGGCGAGGAGATAGCGGCCGTTCACAAAGCGGGAGTGACTCTTTCTATGGTGGTCGGCGGGGGGAATATGCTGCGGGGCAGAGAAATGGAGAAGCTGGGCATTGAGCGGGTTCAGGCGGACCACATGGGGATGCTGGGAACGGTCATCAACGCCTTGGCCCTCCAGGACGTTTTGGAGCAGCTGGACGTTCCGACTCGCGTTCAAACCGCAATTGAGATGCGCGCCGTGGCCGAGCCCTACATCCGGCGCCGGGCGCTTCGCCACATGGAGAAGGGACGGTTGGTGATCTTCGCGGCGGGGACGGGTTCGCCCTATTTTTCCACGGACACGACGGCGGCTCTGCGCGCCGCGGAGATGGACGTGGAGTGCATGGTGAAGGCGACAAAGGTGGACGGGATTTACGACTCCGACCCAAAGGCGAACGCCTCAGCCCGCCTGCTGGGAGACCTCACCTATCACGACGCGATGCAAAGGCGTGTCGAGGTCATGGATACGTCCGCTTTTTCCCTTTGCATGGAAAACAAAATCCCTATCCTCGTTATGAACGTCACAAAGCGCGGCAGTTTAGTCTCCCTGCTTGTAAACGGCGAACGAATTGGTACAATTGTGCATGATTGATACTGATTTGAAATAACAGGTTTAAAATTAGAATAGTCAAAGACAGCCTGAATGAAATCGGGGAAGGAGGACTTTTCGTGGCCAAGGCGGAGATAAAGGGTTTGCGGGAAAGAATGGAGAAAGCGCTGGATTTTCTTCGGGGGGAGTACCTAGCCATACGCACGGGGCGCGCGCATCCGGGACTGGTGGCTGACATTAAGGCCGACTACTATGGGAACCCAACGCCCTTGAAACAGATGGGCAGCATCACCATCCCCGAGAGCCGCAAGATTCTGATCACCCCCTTCGAGCGGGGCAGCCTGAAGGCCATAGAAAAGGCGATTCTGGCGTCCAGCCTAGGAATCACGCCCCAGAACGACGGGGAGACCGTCCGCCTGACCCTGCCGGAGCTGACGCGGGAGCGCCGCTTGGACCTGGTGAAACTGGTGGGTAAAAAGGCGGAGGAATCCAAAGTCGTCATGCGCAGTCACCGGCGCGACTCCGTGGAGGTACTGAAAAAGATGGAAAAGGAGTCCAAGCTCACTGAGGACGAATTGAAAAAGTACACTAAGGAAGTGCAGGATATTACAGACGATTTTATCAAAAAAATCGACGACGCCTTTAAGGCCAAAGAAAAAGAAATTATGGAAAACTAACCGAAGGCTGGCCTATTCGGATTTTAAGGGAGGGCTCTGAAATGGAAGAACCCAGTCTCTACAATTCCCCTGATTACACGCTTTTTAAGCAAAAGATGCGCAAAATCATCGGCGTGGACCTGAACTCCTACAAAAACCAAATCCACCGCCGGGTGCACATGCTGAAGGACCGCTGGAACGCTAAAACTTACGATGAGTACTTTGAGATAATGAAGAACGACGACAAGAAGCTCCGCGAGTTTTTGGACTACCTGACGATCAACGTATCGGAGTTCTTCCGCAACGACAGACAGTGGTGGAAGCTGCGGGACCAGCTCATTCCCGAACTGGTCAAGAAGCGCGGCAATAACCGCCTGAAACTGTGGAGTTCCGGGTGTGCCACGGGTGAGGAGCCCTATTCCCTCGCGATTTTATCGGCAGTCTGCGGCTTGGACCCCTCTACTCCCGTCCTGGCCTGCGACATCGACCAAGGCGCCCTGGCCATCGCCCAGCGCGGCGTCTACCTGAAGCGCCAGCTCCTGAACGCGCCGCCTGATTACCTCACCCATTACTTCACCACCACCGATGGGGGGGAGACGTACCAGGTCAAGCCGGAGATCAAGCGGCGGGTGACATGGAAGCGCTTCAACATGATCGACGACGCCTTTGGAAGCGGGTTCGACCTCATCCTGTGCCGCAACGTGGTCATCTACTTCACCCCGGAGACGAAGTCCACCCTCTACGTCAAGTTCTACAACGCCCTCGCACCCAGCGGCTATTTCCTCGTGGGCTCCACTGAGCAGATTTTCGAGTACAAAAAAATAGGCTTCGAATCCGCGGGACCTTTTTTATACACAAAACATTGAGAAAACGCTGAAAACCTATCAGACCGGGGGCAGGCGTCCCCGGTTTTTGCTTTTGGAGAGAGGTGCGGCATGTTTTACGAAAGTTACGACGTGGTTGTGATTGGGGGAGGGCACGCGGGGTGCGAGGCGGCACTGGCGGCTTCGCGGATGGGGTGCCGCGCGCTTTTGCTGAACCTGAACGTGGACAACACGGCGCTCATGCCGTGCAACCCCTCTATTGGCGGGCCGGCCAAGGGGCATTTGGTCCGCGAGGTCAGCGCGCTGGGCGGGGAGCAGGCCCGCGCGGCCGACGCCTCCACCCTGATGATACGGTGGCTGAACACCTCCAAAGGCGTGGCGGTCCAAGCGCTGCGAGCACAGTGCGATGTTCGTGCCTACGCTGCCCATTACATGAGGGCCTTACAGACCCAACCAGGGCTCGACGTCCACCAGGACGAGGCGGCGGAGCTTTTGCTGGAGGGCTCGAAAACCGCGGGGGTGAGGACGCGGCACGGCTCTATCTATAGAACTCAGGCTGTGGTGCTCTGCTCAGGGGTATATGGGGGCGGGGTGGCCCACGTAGGGGACGCGGCGTTTCCCTCCGGTCCCATGGGGCAGACGCCCGCCAACGCCCTGTTCGAGTCCCTGCCTGCCCTGGGGCTCCGAGTGGGGCGCATGAGGACGGATACCACCCCGCGTTTGAACCTGGACACCATCGACCTCTCCCAGGCGCGGAGGCAGTGTTCGGAGGAACTTCCCCTGGCTTTCGACATCTGGGGAGAAAAACGCGTCCACAACACGGGTTTCGCCTGCTATTTCTCGCACACCACGCCGGAAACCCACGCGATCGTGGCAGCCAACATTCACCGCTCACCCCTGTTCCGGGGGGAAATCCACACGCTGGGTCCGCGCTACTGCCCGTCCATCGAGGACAAGTTTATAAAATTCCCCGATCGGGACACACACCCCATCGTTTTCGAGCCCTTGGCGGGAGCAAACGGTAACACTCGAGAGGTCTACGTCCAGAACTTCTCCACCGGCCTGCCCTACGACGTGCAGGTGAAGCTGGTCCGATCGCTCCCCGGCTGCGCGGCAGCCAAAATCATCAAGCCGGGCTACGCCATCGAATACATGTATCTACCCCCTGATCAACTCTCACCTTCTTTGGAGAACAAGGAGATAAAGGGATTCTTCTGCGCGGGGCAGGTTAATGGAACCTCGGGGTATGAGGAAGCGGCGGCGCAGGGGTTGCTGGCGGGGATCAACGCGGCGCTGGCGGCACGGGGTGAGGAATCAGTGGTTTTAGGGCGGGCGGAGGGCTATCTGGGTGTGCTGGCGGACGACCTGACAGCAAAAAACACGGACGAGCCCTACCGGATGCTGACCAGTCGGTGTGAGTATCGCCTTCTGCTGCGGCATGACAACGCGGACCTGCGGCTGTCGCCCATAGGCCGCCGCGTGGGACTCATCGGCGACGCCCGCTGGGAAGAGCTGCAGCGCCGCTGGGAGCGTTCCAACGCGGAGATAGCCCGCCTGCGCGCTTCGCGCCTGGCGCCGTCGGATGAGGTGAACGGCCTGCTGTCGGAGGCCGGGGCTGAGCCGATATCCGAACACACGTCCCTGACGACTATGCTGCGGAGGCGCGGCGTCACCTACAAGCTCATCTCGTCCCTTTCCCCGCCCCCGTCTCCTCTGGACGAGGACGAGGTCTTTCACGCGGAGGCGGAGCTGCGCTACGAGGGATACATCAAAAAGGAGCGGCGTGCGGCCGCGCGCATGGCGGATATGGACAGCGTTTTAATCCCTGAGGGGTTCGACTACGAAAAGGTCAAAGGATTGCTTACGGAGAGTCGGCAGAAACTCTCGCGGTTCCGGCCCCGCTCCCTGGGTCAGGCACTGCGCGTTTCCGGCGTCACGCCTGCCGACGCGCAGCTTCTCGCCGTGGTGCTCAAAGCTTAGAAGGCGTTGCATTCTTCCCAGCCTGCTTACGCACACTCTAGGGCGTGTTTAAAAACTCCTATTTCACTATAAATGCATTAAAAAAGTGCCTAAAAACGGCTGTTTTTTGTTGGAGTAGTTAATTTTCAAACACGCCCTAGATAAATTATGCCTCCATCATCGAAATTTTGACGACGGAGGCATAATCAGCGTTGAAGCGAAGTATACCTTTATTCCTCGGTCATT
Source organism: Synergistaceae bacterium (assembly GCA_031280275.1). Taxonomy (GTDB): domain Bacteria; phylum Synergistota; class Synergistia; order Synergistales; family Aminobacteriaceae; genus JAITGK01. The sequence goes on along the minus strand of JAITGX010000016.1, from coordinate 4,286 downwards.
GTAAAAATTTCTCGGTCATTGTCGGTCATTGATATCGCTGCCGTTATTTTTCTCTATTCTTGGCGTAACATGTCGATAGTCATAAATTCCATCACTATATAAAAATGCACTGGCGTGAGTAGGATCGTTTAGTGAAGGTTTATGAACCCCGCCGGGAGTGGTAATTGCCTCAAGAAAAGCAATAGCATCCTCCATCGAAAATTTTTCTAAATTTGCCGGGAGCCGTTCACGCCATTTTTGTATAGAGGCTATTTGCTGTTCTAAAAACCTGACTCCCTTAGCGGCTGATTCAGCATCCATGACGATGACGGGAGTTGCCCATTCAAGAACTTCGCGGACTGTTGATACCTTTCTGCCACTGTTCACATTTTTACCTTCGTGGGATGTCAATACGTTTCTGTCATCCACCACATACCAAGTCTGTTTCGCGAATATTTCCTTAACCTCATCACCATTTTCATTATATGTATTACGAGTAAAATCCTCAGAACACCAGGCTTCTCTGACATTCCACTCTTGCCCGCTCAGGATACGCTCTCGCATACGTCCCAGCACGCTGCTATAATCTCCATAGTCATAATTTCCCAAATCAACAACCATACTGAATTTTTTCGGTTTCGGTCCACTACCACCCCGCATACGCCATGGTATAGCCTTGAAGTTGGCTCTTAAATCTTCAATTTCAATTTGCATCTCGACACGGTCACGATCGGAGAGTTTTTTATCCTGCGCGGCTATCGCCAATTCTTGTATTCTCTTCAGGATATCGATCGCTTTCGCCATAGCTTTGTCCGCCTGTTGTGCCTCTGGCGGTAATGAATCGGTTAGTTTTACCTTCCTCTTTTCTATCGAGGAAGACGATTCTCTTATGTTCAAACTGAGTTTTTTGCCGATATTGGAAATAAACAAAGAATCATGAGCAGACTGCTTCTGTTGCGTCAGAGCAGGCAAAGCAGACAAAAAAGAGTTGCTCTGTACACCGATTACCCCATTCAGCGGCGCAATTTGCGAAAAAAAATCTCTCATACCCTCAATTTGCATAAAGACGCCTCCTGAGCAAAATATTAGATAAATTATATCATGAATACCCTAGTGCCTAATTATACCAGGGCAAACACATGAAGACGTAAAGTCTTGATATGACTGAATTTATTTTCTAGGTGAAAATGCCTAGGTAAATAACGCAAAGCCAGTTGCTGCAATAATTCAAGGTGAGGCTCATGCGTTTGCCCTGACGACGAAGATTGGAACGCGGCGGAAGGCCTTATCCCAGAGGTCGTGAGTCCCTAAGAACCCCATTAATCAGCGCTTCTTTATATGTTTGCTTTTTTCCCTCAGTTTATAAAGGACCTCCAGGGCCCTCATGGGAGTCAGGTTATCCACGTCCAAAGCGGCCAGCTCCCCGACGAGGTCATCGGCCTCGGACGAGAAGAGCGTGAGCTGCTCGTGCAGATGCGTCAAGGGGTCAGGCATGGAGGAACGCCCCTCCCGCTCGAAGACCTTTAAAAGTTCGAAGGCGCGCCGCAGCACGGTTTTTGGCAGTCCAGCCAGGCGCGCCACCTCGATCCCGTAGGAACGGTCAGCGGGTCGGGGCGTCACCTGGTGCAGAAAAAGAATTCCCTCGTTTCCCTCGGAGACCGCCATGCTGTAGTTTTTTACACCTTTCAACCGCTCTTCCAAACAGGTTAACTCGTGATAGTGCGTCGCGAAAAGCACCCGGGGCGGCGTTCCGCCGCGGCTGGCCTCGCAGTCATGGTGCACGTACTCCAGCACCGCCCAGGCGATACTCATGCCGTCCCAGGCGGAGGTTCCGCGCCCCACCTCGTCCAGGATCACCAAGCTGCGGGAGGTGACGTTGTTTAAGATATCGGCGGTTTCCAGCATCTCCACCATGAAGGTGCTGTTGCCGCGCACCAGGTCATCGCGCGCGCCAATGCGCGTGAACACCCGGTCAACGAGGCCGATAACCGCCCCCTCCGCCGGAATCCACGACCCTGCCTGGGCCATGACGCACAAAAGCGCCGTCATGCGCAGCCACGTGGATTTCCCGGCCATGTTTGGTCCCGTCAGGATCACGATGCGCGCCTCCCCATCCAGGGTCACGTCATTGGGGACAAAGGTGGAATCGGAGAGGGTCATCTCCAGCACCGGGTGGCGGCCGCCGCGGATTTTCAGGTTTCGCGACTCGTTCACCTCCGGCTTGATGTAGCCCCGCTCCCGCGCCACGATGGCCAGCGACGCGACGCAGTCTAAAAGCCCCAAAAGCCGCCCCAGAAGCTGCAGCTCCACCCCGTCTGAAAGAATCCGTTCCACGATCTGGCGGAAACACTCCGCCTCCAGGCGGGCAATCTCCCCCTCGCTCCGCTCCATTTTATCTTGGAACTCGCGAAGCTCCGGCGTCGCGAAACGCTCGGCGTTGGCCAGGGTCTGGCGGCGCTCGAAGTGGGGCGGGAGCGTTTCCAACCCCGACCGTCCTATTTCCAGATAGTAGCCGAACACCCTGTTATAGCCCGTCTTCAGGCGCTGGGCGCCTGTGGCGGTCCGCTCCTTTTCCAGGTACTCCGCTAGCCATGCCTCCCCGTTTTCACTGACCTCGCGCCAGGAGGCCAGCTCTTTGTCGAAGGCCGAGCGCACCGTGGGACGCCCGGCCCCCAGCACGCGAGGAAGGTCCTCTTCCAAAGCGTCTTCCAAGTGGTCCGACAGGTTGTCTAAGTTAGGAAGCGTGCGCGGAACTTCCGCCAAGGGCTCGTCCAAGGAAAGGTCCCGGAGCCCCGGCAGCAGCTTGAGCGTGTCGCGGATGGCTGCCAGGTCCCTGGGGGCGCCCGCCCCGATGGAGAGACGAGAGAGGGCGCGTTCCACGTCACGGCAGGCGGAGAGGGCATCTTGGAGCCTATCGAGGACGGCGGGAACCTCCACCAGGCACCCCACGTAGTCCTGCCGCTTGACGATGGCCGGAAGATCCAGCAGTGGCCGCAGAATCCAGTCCCGCAGAGTTCGCCGCCCCATAGGCGTCCGGCAGCGGTTTAAGCAAGAAAAGAGAGACGTGTCCCTCTGGGATGAGTCCCTCTGGGATGAGTCCCTCCGGGATGAGTCCCTCCGGGACAGGTCGTGAGGCGCGTCCGCGTCGGGAGCTAGCTCGAGGTTTTTCTGCGCGGCCTCGTCTAGGTACATGTGGCTTCCCGATTTGAGGGGGGTTAGGCGCAGCACGTGACGTACCGCCGTGAACTGGGTGGAGGACAGGTAATCCAGCACTGCCCAGGCAGCGCCCACGCAGGGATCGTCTTCGGCGATGCCGTAGCTGGCTGGCTTGGCGGACAGGGCCGTCTTCAGACGGCTGGCAGCGGCGGGGAGCCGGAACAGCTCCGCGGGCTGGGGCAGGAGAGCGAGGGCCCGTACTGAGGGTGGGAAATTCTCGACTTTGGCGTTCGAGGGGTGAAGCACTTCGCTGGGAGCAAAGGCGGACAAAAGCGCGGCGGCCTCGCTCTGGGGCAGAGTACCCGCTTCCAGACGGCCCGTCTCCGTTGACAGGAGCGCCAGAGAAAGCCTGCGCGCGCCCGCGGACAGAACAGCTGCCAGGCGGCCCGTGTTCTCATTTTCCTCCGGTACGTAAGTCCCCGGCGTGACCACGCGCACCACGCGGCGCTCGACGATGGCGCGGCCGTTGGATTCCCCGACCTGCTCGCAGATGGCCACCCGGCGTCCGGCTTTCACCAGACGGCCCAAATACATGGAAAGCGCGTGGTGGGGGACACCCGCCATGGGGATGTTTTTTTCGGCGTCTCTGCTGGTCAGGGCGATATCCAAGACCGCCGAGGCCTCCCGCGCGTCGTCAAAAAAGCACTCGTAGAAGTCCCCCATGCGGAAGAACAAAAGCGCATCAGGGTACTCCTCCTTCCATTTTTTGTATTGGGCAAGCCAAGGGGTTATTTTAAGCCCCTCGGGTATGGGTTCACTCAAAACCGCTCACTCCTTCAGCGCTTTAGACGGTGCTGCCCGTTATTGGGAGAAAAAGCTCTTCTCCGGCAGAGAGGATACTTGCCTGCAAACACCAAGTGTACGTGCAAGTTAAATACACAGTGTCTTCCGTGATGAATATTGATTGATTTTTTCATAGAGCAAAGTATAATTGAGACATCGCGCGTTTGTAAAGGAAACGCTGATCAATGGGCAGGGCAAACGCATCAAACGGCAGCAAGCAGCTGGAGGATATAATCGTCGTTCCAAGAAGCTTTAAGAAGCTTGCCTCTAAAGCTTGTCTTTGATGAGCGTTCTTTTTTTACAAGGTT
>JAITGX010000013.1 GCA_031280275.1 Synergistaceae bacterium | reverse complement strand
TCTGCAGCACTCCAATCCTGAAAGATATACCTTGTGAAGGTATTCTCTTGATTGCAGCATTGTTAGATTCTCTCAATAATGTATTTGCCTTATTTTTACATATTCAATCAGCCTATTCTTAGTCTTAATATGTCTTTAGATCTTAAGTTGTTGACATTGAATTGGAAACTCGTAAACTATTACTATGGGATATGGACAAAGAAAAACGAAACTGGCATGAGAAAGGATACGACGGGGGGAAAAAACTTCTGGGATAAAGATTCATATAGCCGCAGACGTCCTTGGACTGCCGTATGAGATTTTGGTAAGACAGCGAACATAAGCGATAGAAATGGGGCGGCAGAGATGTTTTCGCGAGGTGATTTTCATATGCCGGCATTGAAAAAAGTATTGTGTGACGGCGGCTGTACCGATGAAGCTTTTGCGGCTCAAATCAAGGCGCTTACAGGCGCGGAAGTAGAAATTGCTAGCACTATGAATTGCGTAAATTTACTTCAATATCGAAAAGATGGATTATTGAGTGTGCATTTGGGTGGCTGGATAAATGCCGTCGTTTATGGAAAAACTGCGAACGTCTTATTGAAATAACGCTTAGGGTATGTTTTAAAACTAGCTACTTCAACAAAAAACCGCCATTTTTAGGCACTTTTTTGAAATTAATAGGAGTTTTAAAACACACCCTAGTATGGTTAAGTTAGCTTTTGTATCTCTATCTTTTGAAGAGATATTAGACACGCTCTAAGAAACAAGAAAGGTCAGAGAAAAACACATGATTGAAACATTCTCTTCTTTCTGCTTTTTCTGCGCGGAGTCGGCGCGGGAGCTGTTGATCCGACTGGTGGAGATTCCCAGCGTGACTGGAAACGAGGACGCGGCTTGCGGGTACCTGGCAGGGGTACTGGGTTCTCTCGGGTGGGAAAGCGCGGGGCGCGACGAGGCAGGTAACGTGGTTGCCTCGCGGGGAGCCGGGAAGCGGGAAATTCTTTTACTGGGACACATAGACACCGTTCCTGGCGGACCTTCCTGCCGAGTGGAGGGGGACGTTTTGTGGGGGCGCGGCAGCGTTGACGCCAAGGGTCCCCTTGCCGCCTTCGCCCTGGCCGGGGGCGCGGCCGCGCTCCCGGAAGAGTGGAAGATCACCCTGGTAGCGGCGGTAGGGGAAGAAGGTGACTCCCGAGGGGCCCGTTATATCGTTTCCCGCTACAACCCAGCCGCCTGCGTGATTGGTGAGCCATCGGGAACCGACGGAATCACTGTGGGCTACCGTGGATATTTGAGACTGCGGCTGTCCGCCCGAGACGGCGGGGCGCACCGCAGCGGCGACGCTGGGCCCGTTACGGCGTGTCTTCTGGCCGCGGCGGAGGTTCTAGGGCAGGTGGAGCGGCGCGACACCCCCTCGAAACCCGTGATAGAGCGCCCCTCTGGCGCGGTTATTGCCATGCGCGGCCAAGAGGAGGGGGAGCGGTGGGGCATGGTGGACATGGATGTCCGGCTTCCCCTAGGGGCCGAGCCGGATGTCTGGGCGCGAGAACTCTCCGAGTCGGCGGAACGGCGCGGCGTTTGCGTCGAGGTGGTCTCCTCCATGTCCGCGCACCTGGTGAAAAAGGACGACCCGCTTGTCCGGGCTCTGCGCGTGGCCGTGCGCGGCGCGGGGCTCACCCCGCGGCTTTTGGCCAAAGGCGGCACGGCGGACTTCAACCTAGCAGCGGCGTGGGGTTGTCCCATGGCCGCCTACGGACCCGGCGACTCCAAACTGGACCACACCTCTGAGGAACGTATCGATTTAAACGAGTACCTAAAAGCCGCCTCCATTTTGAAAAACGCCTTGGAAAAATTCCCAGCGTAGCAACTGTTGGATATCATCAAATTGGATATCATCAAACAGGAAGGAGGGCGGATTTTGATGAGGAGACTTTGTTGGATTTTGCTGAGAGCGCTTCTTTTGGTGCTTTTCACCGCCAGAGTGCCCTGGGCTGCTGAATCTCAGGACGTGAGGGACATTCTGGAAGAGAGAAAGGACGCGGCCTTCCGCCATATTCAGGAATTGGCGGTGCAAAACATCGCTCAAGCCGAAGAAAAAAGGATCATGAGCGACTTGGACGCCTGGCATAAAAGACGCCTCACCCGGATCATGGAGGAGCACCACGCCAAGGTGGAATCCGTCTTGGCGGATGTCACGCTTGGCGAGGACGTGGGAGGGGTCGAGGTCTACTGGTCGCAGATTAAAGCAGGCGCCGGGTTTGACGCGACGCTTGCCGACTTGGTGCAGAGGTTCGCCGACCGGGTCCAAAGAGCCGTGCGAGCTGACATCATGGAGCTTCAGGAGCGAATCAGCGGCGAACTCCACCAAAAGCTGATGGACAACATCATCCTGGCCAACAGCAATATCTGGGGGAGGTATAACTTGGCTATGGGGCAGGTTTTCGGCAAAGAACTCGTTTCCTCCGTGGCAGCCGCTCCTTCCCTGGAATCCGTGCTGGAGAGCGTCCGCGGGCGGGAGAGCGAGGGAGCGAACGCCGCCGGTCAGTCCCCAACCGCCCTAGCTCTGGGGATCGGAATAATCATGCTGCCCCTCATCAAGAGGATCGTGAACCGGGTCTCCACAGCTATTGCCGTCAAAATGGGGGGGAAAATCGTCTCCAAGCTGATACCCGTCGTGGGCTGGCTCATGGTCGGCTGGGAGATATGGTCGGCCACCCAAGCGAAGGCCAACCTCGAAGAGGAACTCCGCAAAAACTTCTTCACAGAGTATAAGCAATCTTTCAGCGCAGAGGTCATTTGGCAGGAAATCGCTGCGTCGAGCGAGCTGCGGGACACAGTGAAGCGTTCCTGCTTAGAGATAGAGAACCAGTGCAGGGCCATCGCCGCCAGCTTCATCGACATCTCCGACATCGTTCAGAGGGTACCCGTCCTGAGGGAGTACGTGCAGCGTGAACGCGAAGATGGCCGGGGAGACGCCCAGATATACGACACGCTGAAACAGCTTTACTACGTCTTCAAGGATAAAATTTTGAGCGAGTACGACGTCAAGGTGCTGGAGCAGGTTGTTTTTCGCGTTCCACCGGCTTTCCGCGGGCGGTTTTCCAGGCTGCTGGACGTCACGGGGAACGAGTTCGTGGAGCTTTTCATCCAGGATAGGGTTCTGTTCGACGAGCGGATTCGAAAAGCGCAGCTTCTGGGAGTCGAAAATTACCTGCGTCACCGGACTGAGGTGGATCTTTTGAAAGATGACCTTCAGACTGTCTTCGTCCCTTACGCGTCGTTCATCACGGAAGACGCGGGGGCCTGTGCAGGAGTTTTTTTGCTGCTGCGTCTGGGTGCGTCTACCGAAGGGTGGCAGCAAGAGGCCCTGAGGCGAGTTTTCGCTCACGGGGAGGCATTTGCCGCGATTTTGCCGCAAGATCAGGTGAAGGCCGTGAAAATCTTCCAGTCCGATCGTATGGCTGGCGTCCTGTTGAGGGCCTACGAGAAAAACCCTGAGCTTTCCAGGGCGCTGGTGAAGCTTCAACCCCTGGCGTTTTGGGACACCGCGCGTAAGATCGAGAACACGCTCTCCGCCATTGAGTTCGTGAAAAAGGAGTCGCGGTATTCTCCGGAAGAAGCCGTCGCGGCGGTGATGAGCGACGCCCGGATTCCGGACATTTACGAGGAATATGGCAAAGACGGCCTTGTACTGTGGAGACGCTTTGTGGGCAAGGATTCGGGGACGCAGCAGGAAAAAATCGCTAAGTCGGCCATTCAACTGGCGCTGCACAAGGGGTACCCCACCGGGAAGCTGATAACCATCAACGACGTGAAATGGGCCGAGTACTGTGATTACCTTCCTATAGGCGGCGTAAGCTTGTTCGGCGCCACCACGGACCTGAGTCAGGGGCTGCGTTTCGCGATCCTCTATATACCCCTGTTTGTGTTCCTGTACCTGGCAGCGCGCTTCTTTTACAAAATTCTGCGGCTGCACCAGGGCGCGGCCGTTTATGGAGGTTTCACGGCGGGCCGGACTCCGCTGCCGGAAAAGGTCATCGAGGCGGAAATCCTGCCCGAGGCGACAAAACAAGACAAAACAACTGGAGGATAAAAAATGCGGACGGAAGAAACAGCGAAAATCGCGATCTTGACTATCGACGTGGAGGCGGATTGCAGCGTCCGCCTTTTGGGCACGGTGTACGGCGTCGTCTGCCTGAGTAAATCCCTGACGAAAGATCTGGCAGCCAACGTCCGGAACTGGACGATTGGAGGGGAGCTTCCCGCATACAGCGCCATGATGAGCGAAGGGGTGGGGATTGTCCTGGAGCGCATAAAAGAACAAGCCCAGGCCGTGGGTGCGGATGCCGTGTACGGCCTGAGGCTCTCGACCACGTCCATCACCCAGGGAGCCGCCGAGCTGATCGCCTATGGCACGGCGGTCAAATACCTGGAATAGCTTAGGAAAGCACTGATTAATGGGGTTCTTAGGGGCCTGGGGGCTTGAGGCCCCAAGGGATATGAGACCCCTCGGGGTCCAAGATCCCGGGGCGTGGGGTGAAGCCCCACAAGGGGTCAAATCAGCGCTTTTAACCAACTGGTTTGCCTTACCAGTGTTCTCTGTGGACGAGGACGGGGTCGAGACCTTCGTGAGCAGGTTTTGCCTCCGCGCCATAGCCAATAGCGGCTATGCCCATGACCTGCACGTGCCCTGGGATTCCCAACAAACCCCGCACCTTATCCGGGAGACTTCCGCTGTGGTGAACGCCGAGCCAAACGCTGCCCAGTCCCAGCGCCGCAGCCGCGATCAGAATGTTCTCCATCGCCGCGCCGCAGTCCTGCTCCCACCAGACGTCGGCCGCACCATCGCGTTCTTTTTCCGCGCAGACCACCACCGCCAGGGCCGCCTCTGCCAGCATTCTGCCGTAAGGATGCGCGTCCGCTAGGGCGTTCAGCGCCCGGCGCTCCGTCACCGCAACAAAGTGCCATGGGCGAAAGTTATTCGCACTTGGGGCGGCGCAGGCACACTCAAGAAGCGCGTCGATTTTCTCACGTTCCACCGGCGTGTTCTCGTAACGCCGAACGCTCCGTCGGCCGAGAATCGCCCTAATTACAGCGTTTTCTTTGTTTTGCATCAGAGTGCCGCCTTACTTCACCGGAGCGGGCTCCGAGTACTCGACCGTATACGTTTTCTTCAGGGATTCCAGGGCTCCTTGGTAGGCCTCGGCTTCTTTCTCGTTGGTCAGGTACTGGATGATTTGTGCCTTTACCTCGTCGTAAGGCGTCACCGAGGAGGGGCTTTTACCTTCTAGCTTGATGATGTGCCACCCAAACTGAGACAACACGGGAGCGGAAACGTCGCCGGGCTCTTGCAGAGCGAAGGCCGCCTCCTCAAATTCGGGAACCATCTGTCCCCGGCTGAAGAATCCCAGGTCCCCGCCTGCTTGGGCCGCCGTGGGGTCCTTGGAATGGACTGCGGCCACCAAGTCGAAGGACACGCCCTTCTTCAGCTCATCCTGGACGAGCTTAATCATGTCCGCGCTGGTGACGTCGTCATTGAGCAGAATATGGCGGGCGCGTATTTCGTCGGGTTTCTTGAACTGATTTGTGTTCTCATCGTAGAATTTTTTGGCCTCTTCCTCCTTGGAGGTTATGTCTTTCAAGGTGTTCTCGATGGTAAGACGGGCCAGAGTCTGGAGGGAGAAGCTTCGCACGGCAAGCTCGTAGTCCGGGGTTTTGTCAAGCCCCTTCTCCTTTCCGGACAGCGCGAAAAGGTGAACCCCCACCATCTCATCCAAAATGGCTTTCCTGCCTTGTTCATTGTCATACACAGCACTTTGAGGACCCATCATTTTGAGAACCTGATCGATGTCCTTTTCTCGAATTTCCTCCCCGCCCACTTTTGCCAGGAGCCTTTCGGGGTCTTTCTCCGGCTTGGCTGGGCCAGCCGGCTCCGGGGCCGGGCTAGCCGGCTCTGGGGTCGCGGCAAGGGCGGCAAACGCCGCCAGAGCAAACAGGAACGCGGCAATGCTGACAACAATTTTTTTCTTCACGACATAACCATTCCTTCCGTAAATTTGCGGCCTCTCACACGACGGCCGCGCATTCGTGAATTGTAACATAAAGCGGCGGTTAGGGCCAAGGCCCTTACAGCACTGATTAAATCCCTTGCGGGGCTCTGCCCCACGCCCCGGGGGTCGCAGACCCCGAGAGCCTCAAACCTCTAAGAATCCCAGTAATCAGTGCTTCCTAAAGTCGAGTTCATGGTATACATTATGTCAAAATGGGGATGGAGAAAGAGACGGAGGATCCTTTTGAGGGAACGCTGGTGATAGAGATTTTCCCGCCAAGCATTTTCACGCGCTCTTCCATATTGATAAGTCCGTAGGAACCCCGTTCCCTCGCGGCGGCGCGTTCCTGCTCCACGTCGAAGCCTTTTCCGTTGTCGGTGACGCGAACTCTCAGGGTATTCTGAGAGTAGCGGACGCTGACCCGGACCTCGGCGGCTCCATGACGCGCCGCGTTTACCACCGCCTGGTGCAGCGTTTTGAAAGAGCCCGTCCTCACACCGACGGACACCTCCGCAAGGTCGCCGCTCAAGGTGTAGGTGAGCTTGCAGTTCCACATCTGCCGAAGCTGCGCCACCAGGCGCTTCATGGGAATCTCGAAACCCTCCTGTATGCCTGTAGGACTCAGGCTGAAAAGGAGGGAACGTATCTCGTTCAGTCCTCGGCGCGTTTGTTCCAGAGCACGCTCCACCTCCTCTTGGACCGCCTGGTAGTCCGCGCGCCCCAGAAATTCCTGGCATATTTCCAGCGTCAAACCCACTGCCGAAAAGGTCTGGGTCGGGCCGTCGTGCAACTCGCGGGCAAAGACCACCGCCTCTCGCTCGGCCATCTGAAAAGCGGCCAGCATGGTCTCCGCGTCCCGCGCGGCGTTGTCCGACACGGCAAAGTCCTCCGGTGTGGAGAGCAGAATCAGCACCATACGCAGGCGATTGGCCATCTTCTCGCACTTGGTCACGAGGCGCTCTAAACGGCGTTCCTCCCGCGCAAATTCGTCCCTCTGGAGCTTCAGAAGCCGGTAACGCTCTTCTAGGGCGCCCCGCATTTTCATGAATTCAGACGCACGCTCGTAGGAGGCTTTTTCGGCCTTGGAGTCGCCGCGCTGAGCGTTGAGCAGCAAGTCTCCACGGGACCGTTCGTAGTCCCGGACGGCTTTGTCCACTGCTGCGGCCATTTCTCTCAGCTCCAGGACAAGCGCGCACGCACGTTCCCTCACGTCCTCAAAGCGCTTTGCCTCCTCCTGCCTCAGGAGGCAAAGCTCGTCAAGGCTGTCTTGCAGGGATCGGCTTATGCGTTCTTCGATGTCCGCAATCTTGTCCGTCATGGAAACGACCTGCTTCACGGCTGTAATGAGGGCCGACGCGTACAGCTGTAACGCGGCAGCAATGCTAGGATAGCAAAAAAAAAGCGGGAAGTACAATGGCTTCCCGCCCTTTTCCTAGGCTTTTTTCCAGCGCTCTCCCTGTGGGATTACTTGGAGTACAGCTCCACAGCCAGGATCTCGTTGACCGCGATGGGGAGTTCGCTGCGCAGGGGCTCCCGGATCAACTTGGCGCTGAATTGATCTTTGTTTTTTTCAATATAAGGTACGCTGAAGGAGACCGCACCCTCGAAGTTGCTCTGAAACACCTTGTTGGCACGGGATTTTTCTTTCAGGGCGATGACTTCGTTCACCCGCACGCCGTAGGATGGAATGTCCACCTTCCGCCCGTTGACGAGGATGTGGCCGTGCGTGACGATCTGACGAGCCTGACGAATGGACCGGGCAAACCCGATGCGATAAACCAGGTTATCCAGACGGCATTCCAGCGTTTTCAGGAGGGTCGCGCCGGTCATGTCAGCGCTTTTCTTCGCTATTTCAAAATAGCGGGCGAATTGGCGTTCCATAATACCATAATAGGCCTTGATCTTCTGCTTCTCCAGCAGCTGCAGGCCGTACTCCGAAACCTTCTGCCCTCCGCGGGTGGGCTTTTTGCCGTCTACGGACTTCAGTGCTTTGGGATGTCCGCAGACATTTACGCCCAGGTGTCGGCAAAGTTTGAAGCGTGGTTCTCTTCGCGTTGACATAAAAACGCTCCTTTACCTATCCAAAATTTTTTAAATTCGTCAATTAGGAGGCCAGGCTTATTGCCCTTTTCCAACAGCTATAAATTTTACCACCCTTCGCCGCGCGTGTAAAGGCTCAATTCACGTATGCGGCAAGCAGCCAATGGGAACGAATGAGAACGAGTTGAAAATATCACTCAGCGCCCGTTACGCTTTGCCCGCCGAGCCGAAGAGTTCGATTTTTTCCCTGACGGTTGCTTTGATGGCATCTGTACCGGGAGCCAGCAGTTTACGGGGGTCAAACCCCTTGCTTTCCTTGTCCTTACCCGCCTCAATGTACTTGCGGGTAGCGGCGGTGAAGGCTATTTGGCACTCAGTGTTGACGTTGATCTTCGAGACCCCAAGGCTGACGGCCTTCTTGATCATATCGGGGGGAATGCCCGTCCCGCCGTGCAAGACAAGAGGAATGTCCCCGGTCATCTCATGAATTTGGGCGAGGACTTCGAAGTTCAGTCCCTTCCAGTTCGAGGGGTAGACGCCGTGAATATTGCCTATCCCGGCGGCGAGAAAATCCACGCCCAGGGAGGCTATTTTTTTGCACTCGCCGGGGTCGGCGACTTCACCCGTGCCGATGATCCCGTCCTCCTCGCCGCCTATCGCTCCCACCTCGGCCTCAATGGAGACCCCTTGGGCGTGGGCGAGGGCCACGAGTTCCGTGGTTTTCGCCACATTTTCACCAATTTCGAAATGGCTGCCATCAAACATGATGCTGGAAAAGCCCGCATCGAGACATTTCTTGCAGCCGTCATAAGAACCGTGGTCCAGGTGCAGCGCCACGGGAACGGTTATGCCCAGCGAGACGTCCATGGCCTTGACCATAGCGACCACGGTGGCGTAACCCGTCATGTACTTTCCCGCGCCCTCAGACACTCCCAGAATCACGGGGCTTTTCACCTCCTGCGCCGTGGCGAGTATTGCCTTGGTCCATTCCAGGTTGTTGATGTTAAACTGCCCGACGGCGTATTTTCCGTCCCTGGCCTTCCTCAACATTTCGGTGGCATTTACAAGCATCTTTTTTCCTCCTCAAAATTCAAGATAAACAAACTCAATCGTAAGGAAACGCTGATTAACTTCGTTCTTCAAGACAGTAGAAGGTAACAGGGCTCAATTTTTATCCCCAGCACTCAAAATCATGCCTTTTTTAAGCTTTATTCCCTCTTTTTCTAGGCGCTTCTCTGTTTTTGGAGACTATACACCCCAGGGCGAACGCATGAAAATCATAAACCCATAATACCACTTCATTGATAAATTTTACATGCAAAATATTCAATCAAGTACTTGCAAGGTTTTATCCCTTTTTGATGCGTTTACCCTAGAGGTGTTCCACTTTGCTGCGCAGTGATAACCTGCGCTTTTCTCTCTCTTGTTCTGCTCCTTCAGGCTGATTGTTCACCTTTCCTCGGCGCTCATTTATCCTATTCACGTATCAGTTCGGACGCCTTCGTCACGTCATGTTCATTGGCCCCCGTCACTTTTACTGTATGCGTATCTGATGTGACTGACACAATGTTGTCAAGCTAAAGCGGTGCAGTATGCTGCATCATCGAAAAGGCTTTGGGGTGCTTTGCGTTTCCGACGCCGCGCAGACTCCTTTCGGGTTGGAGCAGCAGGCAGGGGCCGTTCCCTGGCAATCATTTCAAACTCCCTGCAAATCCTTTCATCGTTCGGCTCAATTGCT
>JAITGX010000104.1 GCA_031280275.1 Synergistaceae bacterium | reverse complement strand
GGCCTTCCGCTGCATTCCAATCTTCGCAATCTTCGTCGTTTAAGTCTGCAGCATATTCAGCACGTATCATATATGATATAATACAGCATTAGCATAATGCAGAGCCTCCTCATTCTTTTTATACACGCTCTTAGACCCCTAAGCGGGGTTTGGGGCGGGGCCCCAAGGTTGTTAGGCCTGTACCCTGGCGAGAATCCACCTCAGACTGCGGACACTCTCAGGCGGGAGGGGCCCCATGCGCACCGGCAGCTTCGCGCCGCTGAAAACGCCCGTACAGGTTCCCTCGCGTTCTGCCCAGGCCGTGATGGGCAGCGCCGCGTCGAAGGCGCAGAAAGAATCTTCGCGGGCGTTGGAGGTCAGGAGCACTTTTTTCGCGCTCCCGTTCCCGGATAGTCCGAAGTCGCCGGGCGTGCAGCCGATGAAAACCAGGGCGTCCCCTCCCTCCTTCACCGCCTCCGCCGGCGAGCGGGTGACAACGCCGGAATCTAGAAGCCCCCGCACGTTCGCCTCTAAATTGTAAAGAAAGCTCAGGTTCTCCGGGAAAGCCGACGTGTCCTTTGCAAACTCCTTAGCTTTGGTCAACAGCGTCATCTTTTGCACCAGACTGGCCGCGTCGGGCTTCCCTTTCGGCGTCTGGGCCTCAAAGGACTCTAGAAGTTTTCCAACTCGCGTCACGTCCAGCCCCTTAGCAGCCACGCGCTCGAAATTCATCGCCTTCACCGCCGCGATCTCCTGGTCGGTTAACGCCCCACCCAAGAACACCACCACGCTGCCTCTCAAAGTTTCCGAAAATCTTTCTATCGCTTCGGGCCACTCGGCCAGCTTACCATCAAGCGTTGGGTAAAGCAGGCGGTCTTTCGTCACGTTCTGGAAATGGTAACGCCCGCGCAGGCAGGTGAGTCCCCGGTTCGGGGAGTCCGGCGCGTCCATGTCCGTGGTGATTCGCACGATCCGAGAACGCTCCTCGTCCAGGTTCAGTACCAATTCACAGCCCAAAGGGCAGTGAGGACAGGTGGTCTTGACCGTCCTCATCCCGCCCTGGTGAGGCAGGCGCGCCACGCGGCGCTCCAGCAGGGCCCCCACGGGGCACACCTGGGAGCACAGGCCGCAGAAAGTGCAGTCGGAGGCCTCCATGTCCTTATAGAATTGTGGAGCCATGACGGATTCGAACCCGCGCCGGGCGAAGTCAATGGCGTGAACCCCCGCCAACTCGCCGCAGACTCGAACGCAGCGCCCGCACAAGATGCACTTGTCCATGTTGCGGACATAGTAACGGTTGACGACCTCTCGCTTCGCGACATGTTCGCCCGCCGCCCGCTCCGGGTGAACCTCCAGGTCGATGGCGTACTCTCGCAGTTTGCACTCGTGCACGTCGGGACACGCGCACTCCATACAGCGGGACGACTCCCGCAGAACCTGTTCTTCCGTGAGTCCGCGGGCGTACTCCACGCCGGGCGCGGCCAAGCGCGCCTCCGCCGGTTCCTCTTTCGGGTGCTCCCGCGGTATTTTCTCAACGTGAATAAAGTCCTCCAGCCCTACACTGGGGTTGGTCACGTCGTAAACGAAGGTTTTTTTCGGGGTTCCGCGCCTCAGGTAATGGTCCACGGACTCCGCGCACCCATGCCCGCTGCCGACGGCCTCAATGGCGATCTTGGCCCCCGTTTGCTGGTCGCCGCAAACGAATACCCCCGGCAGAGGGGTTGCGTAGTTTTCGTCCACCTTCATCCGACGGCCGTCGTGCAGCTCTTTCGGTACATCGGCAAATTTTACCCCCTGGCCGATGGCGGCGATGATGGTGTCCACCTCCACGGCGAACGTCTCGCCCGTGGGGACGGGGCTGCGGCGGCCGGAGGCGTCGGGCTCGCCGAGGGTCATGCGCTCGCACACCAGGCGCTGGACCCTGCCGTCACCCTCCACGGCCTTAGGTGCGGCCAGGTAGAGGAACTCTACCCCCTCCTCCATGGCCTCGCGGATTTCCGCGTCCTCAGCGGGCATTTCCTCGCGGGTGCGGCGGTAGACCACGCGCACCTTCTCCGCGCCCAGGCGGCGGGCGCTGCGACAGGCGTCCATGGCGGTGTTGCCCCCTCCCACCACGGCCACCCGGCGGCCTATCTTCATGGGATTATGGGTGTTGACGGTGTACAAAAAGTCGATGCCTCCCACCACCCCTGGCAGGTTCTCCCCCTCCACCCGCATGGAGGAGGACTTCCAGCATCCCATGGCCAGGACGACGGCGTCGTACCAGGAGCGCAGTCCTGCCAGAGTAACGTCCCTGCCCAGCACCGTCCCCGTCTCGACCCTCACCCCATGATCCAGTATCCACCGGGTCTCCGCGTCCAGCACGGCGGGGGGCAGGCGGTAGTCCGGGATACCGTAGCGCATCATGCCGCCTAGGTGGGGTTCCTTCTCGTAAATCGTGATCCCATAGCCCATGAGCCGCGCGAAATAGGCAAAAGAGAGCCCTGCAGGTCCGCCGCCCACCACGGCGATTTTTTTCCCGTTCTCGACGATCTTCGGAATGTTCCCAAGGGAGTTTCGCGCTATTCCCCAGTCCGCCACGAATCGCTTGATCTCCCGGATGGAAACCGCCTCGTCCACGAAGTTCCGGCGGCATTTTTCCTGGCAGGGGGCGGGGCACACGCGCCCGATACTGGCGGGCAAGGTGACGTTTTCGTGAAGGACGTCCAGGGCCTCTCGGTACTTTCCCTGGGCGGTGAGGTTTACGTAAGACTGCACCTTTCCTTGGGCGGGACAGACAATGTTGCAGGGCGGGCGGCAGTCCCCCGCGTGGTCGGAGAGCATGAGTTCCAGGGCCAGCCTCCGGGCCGCCAGCACCCGCTCCGTGTTCGTGCGGATCACCATGCCCGGCGTAATGGCGTTGGTGCAGGCCCTCATTAAGGCGCGGGCCCCCTCGATCTCCACGAGGCACACCGAACATCCTCCGTGAACGGATAAATGCGGGTCGTAGCAGAGTGTTGGTATCTTAATCCCCATCTCGCCGCACAAATCCAGCACTTTTTGATCCGGAAAGCCGTAAACGTCTTTTCCATCAATGCTTACTTTTACGGTTCTGTTCATGTTTCAGCCCCCTAATCCACCGAAATACAGGAAATCGGGCAGTTCTTCTTGCAGAGCCCGCAGCGCACGCAGGCCGCGTCGTCGATGAGGTGGGGCCTCTTCGGTTCCCCGGAGACCGCACCCACGGGACAGGCTTTGGCGCACCGCGCGCAGCCGATGCACTTCGACGCGTCCACGGAGTAGCGGATCAAGGCCGAGCACACCTTCGCCGGACATTTTTTGTCCACGATGTGAGCGACGTATTCGTCCCGGAAGTACTTGATGGTGGTCTGCACGGGGTTGGGCGCGGTCTGCCCCAGCCCGCAGAGGGAGCCGTCTTTGATCTGGGCGGCCAAGTTCAGGAGCTTGTCTATATCTTCCAAAACACCCTTGCCTTGAGTGATTCTTTCGAGAATTTCCAGCATCCGCTTGGTTCCCACGCGGCAGAAAGGACACTTTCCGCAGGATTCCTTCTGCACGAAGGCCAGGAAGAAGCGTGCCACGTCCACCACGCAGGTGTCCTCGTCCATGACCACCATACCGCCTGAGCCCATGATCGCCCCCGTGGCGTTGATGGATTCGTAGTCCACGGGCGTGTCCAGCAGGTAATCCGGCACGCAGCCGCCGGAGGGGCCGCCCAGCTGCACGGCTTTAAACTTCCGGTCGTTCTCGATGCCCCCGGCGATGTCGAAGATGACCTCTCGCAGACTCATGCCCATTGGCACCTCGGCCAGGCCGCCCTTCTTGATTTTTCCAGCCAGAGCAAAGACTTTGGTGCCCTTGCTGCGCCCGTGCCCGTAGCGGTTGAAAGCCCCGGCCCCGTTCAGCAGGATCCAGGGGACGTTGGCGTAGGTCTCCACGTTGTTGATGTTGGTGGGTTTTTTCCATACGCCGCTGTTGGCGGGGAAAGGCGGGCGGGGACGCGGCATACCTCTCTGCCCCTCGATGGAGGCGATAAGGGCCGTCTCCTCACCGCAGACAAAGGCTCCGGCCCCCTCTTTCACGTAAATGTCGAAGTCGAAGTCCGGAACGTCCAGGATGTCCCTGCCCAGGAAACCCCGCTGCCGCGCTTGTTCCAGGGCTATGCCCAGGTGGCGGACGGCCATGGGGTACTCCGCGCGGCAGTAGATCACACCGTGGGACGCTCCCACGGCGTAGGCCCCTATGATCATTCCCTCGATGACGCTGTGGGGATCGCTTTCCAGAACGGAGCGGTCCATGAAGGCGCCAGGATCACCCTCGTCCGCGTTGCACACCAGGTATTTGTCCCTCATGTCCGCGGCTTTGGCGTCCCGGGCGAAACGCCACTTCATTCCCGTTGGGAACCCCGCCCCGCCCCGACCCCGGAGCCCGCTGTCCAGCACCTCTTTGATGACCTCGTCCGGGAGCGTCTTGACGGCCTTTTCGAGCCCCTTGTAGCCGTCGCGGGAGATGTACTCGTCGATGTTCTTGGGATCGATGAGGCCGCTGTTCCGCAGGACGATGCGCACCTGCTTCTCCCCGCGGGGATTCTCCGTCCCCTTCGGCTCCGTTCCCTCCGTCAGGATCAGGTGCTCTTGAACCACCAGGTTTCGGTTCACGTGCTCGTCCACGATGCGGTGCAGGACGTTCGCGTTCACCTTGCCGTAGGTGCAGCTTTTACCGTCCCGGATCACGCTCACCAGAGGCTCCATGTAGCAGTAGCCCACGCAGCCTACCTTTTTTATCTCCACGTCCTCCCGCCCGGCCAGGAGTCCTTCGAGTTCCTCGGCGACAGGAAGCCCCCCTGATGCGATTCCGCAGCTTGCCAAGCCAATCGTTACCGTAGTCTTGTTCACCTTGACACCTCCGGAACCGATTTCTTACGCAGCTCCTCCAGAACCGCCACCGCTTTTTCGGGCGTCAGGCGGCCATGGACCTCGTCGTTCACCAGCATGACCGGCGCCAGACTGCAACAGCCCAGGCAGGCCACGTATTGGAGGGTGAATATCAGGTCTTCCGTTGTCCCGCCGTCTTTCACCCCTAGGGTCCTCTCGAGCTGCTCCGCCACTCGGGCGGAACCCTGAACGTGGCAGGCCGTCCCCCGGCACAGGCGGACGACGTACTTCCCCTGGGGCTGGAAGCGGAACATCGCGTAGAACGTGGCCACCCCAAAAAGCTCTGCCGGGGGAATGCCCAGCTCCGACCCCACGTACTCCACGGCCTCCTCGGCCACGTAGCCCAGCTCCTTTTGTACGTCCGCCAGCAGAGGAATGGCGGCCCCCTCCCTGCCTCGGTACCTCTCGACGATTGGGAACAAGCGAGCCTCCAGTTCCGACAAGGAAACGCCTCCTGCAACAGCCGTCACTCACCACCAGCTCCTTATTAATCCGTGTTTCCTTGATTTTCGTCTCATATAGATTTTCTTCCCTTGGAACGGATGACATGCACAATAGAAAGGGGTTCGTCCGCGATCAGCGCGGAATCCGGTTCTCTAGGCTTTTCTTACATAGGACTCCAGAATTTTTAACATCACGGCCGTGGCCTTTTCCATCGCCTGGACGGAGATGAACTCGAACCGGCCGTGGTAGTTGTGGCCGCCCGTGAAGAGGTTGGGCGTGAGCAGTCCTCGCCAGGAGAGAGCTGCCCCGTCCGTGCCGCCGCGCATGGGGATCACCTTGGGCTCTATTCCCAGCCCGCGCATGGCTTCGAGGGCCGTCTCCACGATGTGCTCGTGTCCTTTGAGCTTGTCGGCCATGTTGCGGTACTGATCCCTCATGGTCAGGGTGAAGCGGTCCTCGCCGTACTTGTCCTTCATCCACCGCACGGCCCTCTCCATGAATCTTTTACGTTCTTCGAAGCGGGGCGTGTCGTGGTCGCGGATGATGTACTTCAAAACCGCGCTCTCCGTGGTGGCCTGAAAGCTGATACAATGGTAGTACCCCTCGTAGCCCTCGGTGGCCGCAGGGGTTTCCGCGGGAGGAAACAGCGCGTTCAGTTCCTGCCCCATGGTCACGGCGGAAAACATCAGTCCCTTGGCCTTGCCGGGGTGCACCGCGCGCCCCTTGACGGCAACAGTGGCACCGGCGGCGTTGAAGTTCTCCCAGCACACCTCTCCCACCGGCCCGCCGTCCAGGGTATAGGCGAAGTCCGCACCGAACTTCTCGATGTCCAGCAGCTTCGCCAAGTGGCTGACCTCCTCGTCGGGCGTGAAGGCGATCTTGACGGCGCCGTGTTCGAATTCCGGGTGCCGCAGCAGGTACTCCACGCCGCCGGCGATCTCCGCGATGCCCGCTTTGTTGTCCGCCCCCAAAAGCGTCCGCCCGTCTGTCACCACTAGGTCTTGACCTTTGTAATCCGCTAGGTAAGAAAAGTCCCTGGGAGACAACACGACCTTCTCCCCGTCGTGTTCCCCCAAAAGAATGTCGCCTCCGTCGTAGTTTTTCACCACACGAGGCCTCACGTCCTTACCCGTCACCTCGGTGGCCGTGTCCATGTGGGCGATGAAACCGATAGAGGGAACTTTCTTTCGCTTTTCCGGGTCTTTGACGTTGGAGGGCAACGCCGCTGTCACGTAGGCTTGATCCGTCACTTCCACGCCTTCCAGTCCCAAGGCCCGCAGTTCCTCACCCAGAGCCTTCGCCAACGTCAGCTGACCCGGCGTGCTTGGCACGGCGTCCGCACCATCCACGGACTGAGTGTCGTAAGTTACGTACTTCAAAAAGCGATCCAACACAGGGTACATGATATTCTATCTCCTTAGATCAAACGAAATTTTAAGAGGCGCGTTTCCTTTTATTTCAGCGTTGCCACGCCTTTTTTCCCATCGCGTTCGTAAGTGATCACCACGGAACGCTTGGCTGCCAATCTCGCGTCAATGTCCTCCAAGCTTCTCGCGTTGGCGGGTTTACCGTTGAGTTCGACAAATACGTCCCCCTCTTTAAACCCCGCCTTATCGGCCAAGCTGCCAGGCTCCACGCCGCTGATTTTCACGCCGTCAAAAGCGAGGCCGGAAGGCTTGACTTCCGCTTTTTTAGCGGCTTTGTCCTTAGCGCTGGGCTGCTGGTCGGTGGCCTCGTTCACGATCTGCTCCAGCGGCGTGCCGTCAATGGCGTGTCGGATATCTTGAATCAGCGGAGCAAGGTGTTCTACCGCCCGCTGTCCTTTGATATACGCTTGGGGGCTGTCTTCAAACTGCGTCACCATCAATTTCACATTTCCGTCCCGCTCCAGCATGTTGAATTTCACGATCATATTGCGCTGTATGATCCAAATCCCATCCCCAAACCCCTTGGTAAAGGTGAGCGTGTGATCCTCGACGCGGTCGACGGCGAAATTTCTGCTCATCATGTACTCCAAGGAGACGTCTTGTACCTGCCGGATCGTCGTATTTCGAATCGTGGTCGTGAAAATCTGCGCCCCGGACGCCATGCCGCAGAGTATCATGGCTAAAGTTATTGCCAATATCAGTTTTTTCATAACTTGATACTCCTTTCTGAACTTCAACCATGTTAAGGAAGCGCTGATTAGTTGTCACCTCTCATCCCCTTGATGAATTTTTTCCGCGCGGAGGAAATCATGTTCAATATGCGGGGAAAAACGTCCTTAAAATCCTCTGGCTGCTTCAGAAGCGTCTCCGCATTGATGGATACATTCATTTCCTGTCTGTCCAAGAAGACTTTAGCTCCTTTTGTGGAGTTCGTGACCTCCAGCGCGACCTTCCGCGCCAGGGTTTTCTCGCTTTCTGAATCGATCTTCCAAAAGGTTGGGTAAATCACCACGAAAAATTGCGGATCGTCCTCGTCAACCAAGATAAAGTAGGCGCTGCCTTCATACTTGAAGAACACGTCGCCGTCTTTGTCCACGGTTGGGAAGTACCCCTCCGATTTCAAATATTCAGCGTACATGTCCGCCAATGGACTCTCCGCCGCCTCCCCCAAAACGGGACACACGCCGATAAGCGAAAGCGCAAAAAACGCCAGCAGCAGCTTTGTCGTCACTCTCGACATTATTTCTCCATTCTCCTATGCTAAGGAAACACGGATTAAGCCCTTGTGGGGCTCTGCCCCACGCCCCGGGGGTCTCAGACCCCAAGGGCCTCAGGCTCCAACCCCTCAGTGCTTCCCTGAAAACGGCGTCTCAGTAGCACTGAAAAGCGGACCACGCGGCGTCGAAGTTTCGGTTCCGCAAATCCTCTTTCTTGATGATGTAGTACACCGTCCCAGCGTCGCCCCACATCATGTCCGCGTTGTCGTCCGTGTCGATCTGAAACAGCAGCATCCAGTCCTTCACGCCTTTCTCCAGTTCTTTCGCCCGCGGGTCGCGGTAGCCGCTCGCGTCCCCGCAGTACAGTCCGCTGCTCACCAGCTGGGCCTCCAGAAATATCTCCCCCTGAATCAGGTCTGGATACCCGAACAACTTGTGATTGGGTCCCTTCGACTCCTCGTAATATTGAAAAACGATATCATCGAATGCGTCGCGCGTTTTTTTGCTTTCAAAAGACACCTGCTCACCCAGGGTGCCGAAGTACTCCCCCAAAGGGTAGGATTTCGTCTTCTCAAACGTCAGTTTGCAGGGGCCGAAAAATATGCCGTCCTTTTCCAGCGAATCCGGCAGGGGCGCCACTCTGAGCCCCGATACGCTCCCTGGATAGTAAATTGCGCGAAACCCGTCCTTGTCCTTGGGGTCGAATCCCCACACGTCATTCCCGCCCTCGTGAAAAAAGTAAAGCATTCCGCTTGGCGGCAAAAGGCCTTGCGCGTCGTAAGGTGACACGCGCTCCAGGTTGAACTGCGCCAAAAACGCCAGGGGCTTGCCGCTCCACTTCGGCCACTGGAAATCCGGCGGAAGGTGAGGGCAGCCCCCAATCTTGCTTTCCCCCAGCTTAAATTTCGCCTCGCCGCTTGGCTTTGTCGTTATCCAGATACTGTTGAGCACGTACTTCTCCAGTATCTTGGCCTGCTTCTCGAAGCCCTCTTTCACCAGTTGCTTTATCAAGTCCATATCCCGATATTCTTTCTTAAAGATCGACGGCAGCGTCTTGCATAAAATGGCAGGCGGCGAAATGACCGGGCAGGATTTCCCGCAGCGGGGGCGTTTTCTCTCCGCAAAGGCTCTGGCAGCGGCGGCAGCGGCCCATAAAACGGCAGCCTTCCGGCGGCTCAATGGGACTCGGCACGTCGCCCTCCAAGAGGATGCGCTCTTTTCGGACGTCCAGTTTTGCCACGGGTATCGCGGAGAGCAGCGCCTGGGTGTACGGGTGCAGCGGCTTCACGAAAAGCTCCTTGTAGTCCGAAAGCTCCACGATCTTGCCCAGGTACATCACCGCAATGCGGTCAGAAACGTGCTTGACCACGCTCAGGTTGTGTGAGATGAACACGTAGGTATAGTGAAACTCCCTTTGCAGGTCGTTCAGCAGGTTCAAAATTTGCGCCTGAATACACACGTCAAGGGCCGACACGGGCTCGTCCAGCACGATGAATTCCGGGTTCAGCGCCAGGGATCGGGCTATGCCGATACGCTGCCGCCGCCCCCCGTCCAGCTCGTGAGGGTAGCTGTTCTCCAGGCGCTCGGCCAGGCCGACGGTGTTCATCAGCTCCCGGACGCGGGCCCGCATGGCGCTTTTGCCGGGGAATACCCTGTTTACGATCAAGGGCTCCGCGATGAGTTCCCAAACGGAAAGCCGAGGGTTCAAGCAGGAGTAGGGGTCTTGGAAGACTATCTGCACCCTCTTGCGCAGCTCCTTCATCGCGGCCTTCGAGGCCCTCGTCACGTCGATGTCCGCGCACTTCCCGCCGCACAGGAGCACCCTGCCTGCCGTGGCGTCCAAAAGCCGGATCAGGCACCGCCCCAGGGTGGATTTGCCGCAGCCGGATTCACCCACCAAGCCCAGGGTCTCGCCCTTCCGCACCGTGAAGCTCACGTCGTCCACCGCGTGCAGCAGCCCGCGCTTCGTGTGGAAGTATTTTTTCAGGCTCTCCACGCGGATGTAATCGCTGGTCATTCCCGTCTCCTCCCCTCTCCATGCGCCTGGGGACACGCCACGAAGTGGCCGGGCGCGATCTCCATCATGCCGGGTTTCTTTTTCGCGCACTCGTCCGTGGTCCGCGTGCAACGCGGGTGAAACGCGCAGCCGGAAGGCAGGTCCATAGGGTCTGGCATCAGGCCGGGGATCACGTTCAGGGACTCCCGGTCCTCGTCCAGGTCCGGCACGGAGTTAAAAAGCCCCACCGTGTACGGGTGCGCGGGGTTCGTGTAGAGGGCCCGCTTGTCGGCGTACTCCACCACGCGGCCCGCGTACATGATTGCCACCTTGTCGCAGATGTCTGCCACGATGCCCAGGTCGTGGGTGATCAAGATCATCGAGGCGTCGAACTGTTGTTTCAGCTTCTTCATCAGCTCCAGCACCTGGGCCTGAATGGTGACATCGAGGGCCGTGGTGGGCTCGTCAGCGATCAGCAGGCCGGGATCGCAGGCCAGGGCTATGGCGATGACCACGCGCTGCTTCATTCCGCCTGAAAACTGGTGCGGGTAGTCGTGCATCCGCTCCCGCCGAATGCCCACCAGCTCCAGCATGTCTCCAGCGAGCTTCAGGGATTCGCCCTCGTTCACGTTTTTATGGAGCCGGATCATCTCCGCAATCTGCTTGTCCACGGTCATGACGGGGTTCAGGCTTGTCATGGGGTCTTGAAAGATCATGGCAATTTTCGCGCCCCGTATCCCGCGCATCTCCGATTCGCTC
The DNA here is from genome assembly GCA_031280275.1 of Synergistaceae bacterium. Lineage (GTDB taxonomy): Bacteria > Synergistota > Synergistia > Synergistales > Aminobacteriaceae > JAITGK01. The sequence continues at coordinate 998 of JAITGX010000104.1, read as the reverse complement.
TTTTTGAGCAGGTCTTCCCCGTCGAAGAGGATTTCCCCGCCCTTCACCACGCCGGGCGGCGACGGGATAAGCCTCATGATCCCCAGGGCCGTGGTGGTTTTGCCCGCGCCGGTCTCCCCAACGAAACCCAGGGTCTCTCCGCGCCCCAGGCTCAGATTCAGGTTCTCCACGGCGTGCACCGTGCCGTCATCGGTGACGTAGTGAATCGTCAAGTCCTTTACCTCCAGAAGCAGGCCGCTTTTTCTGCCGTTCATGTCCTCGTCCTCCTAGCGTTTCAGCTTCGGGTCCAACGCGTCGCGAAGTCCGTCGCCAAGGAAGTTCAACGCGAGAATGGTGAACATGATGGCAAGCCCTGGATAGAGCGTCAGGTGCGGATAGTCGCGGATGTACTGCCGCCCGCCGGAGAGCATGGCGCCCCATTCGGGATAGGGCGGCTGAATGCCGAGTCCGATGAAGGAGAGCCCCGCCGCGTTTAGAATAGCGGAGGCCACGCCCAGAGTGGATTGAACGATAATGGGGGCCATGCTGTTGGGGACGATGTGCTTCAGGATAATGCGCAGGTCGGAGCTGCCCACGGCGCGGGCCGCCTCGATGAACTCCATCTCGCGGATGGAAAGCACCGAGCCCCGCACGATACGAGCGTAGTTGGGCACCGCCGCTATGCCCACGGCGATCATCAGGTTGAAAAGCCCCGGTCCCAGGGCTGCCGCTATGGCGATGGCCAGCAGCGTTTGGGGAATGGAGAGCAGCACGTCCATCACCCTCATGATGCTGTTGTCGATCCGCCCGCCGTAGTACCCCGCCGCGGCGCCCAGCATTCCGCCCACCACCAGGGCGATACCCACGGCGATGAAGCCCACCTGCAGCGACACGCGCGCCCCGTAGATCAGGCGGCTCAAAATGTCGCGCCCAAACTCGTCCGTGCCCAGCAGAAAGTCTTTCGAGGGCGTCTCGTAGCTGCGCATCAGGTTCTGCTTCTGGTAGGAGTAGGGGGCCAG
>JAITGX010000079.1 GCA_031280275.1 Synergistaceae bacterium | reverse complement strand
GTTAGGGTGTGTTTGAAAACTAACTATTCTAACAACGGCTGTTTTTAGGCACTTTTTTAATACATTCATAGTTAAAAAAGAATTTAAAGGAAGCACTGATTAATGAAGTTCTTAGGGGTCCAAGACCCCTAAGCGGGGCGTGGGGCGGAGTCCCACAAGGACTTAATCAGCGTTTCCTTAAAACACGCCCTAGAAACCTGTGAGTTTTTATGCTGGTGGGCGAAACAGGGTTCGAACCTGTGACCCCCTGCGTGTAAGGCAGGTGTTCTACCGCTGAACTATCCGCCCCCAAACATGGGTGATGGGTGACAGTATACCCGCGGCACCCTTCCCTGTCAACGATCCTCTTGGGGCAAGAAAGCCTGAAGCCCCTGCACGTCGCTCACGGGCATCGAGAAGGTAATGGCTCCCACGGGAGTTCCCACGCCGGCCTTCTCAGAGATGGCTTTCATGATGGCACCTTTTTTCTCTTGTTCAGCGAGGATCATGATGACCTCCTTTTCGGGCTGAATGCTCACCCCGAAAAACTTCTCATCGCCGGATGGAGGCAGCCCCCGCGCGTGAATAATGGTGCCCCCCGCGGCCTCTGCGGTACGCGCCGCGTCCACCACCTCTTGGTTGTAACCGCGGTTCACCACCGCGAGGATCAGCGCGTGCCGAAACTCCTGTTCCATTTCCTGTTCCTCCCCCTGGCCGAGCCGCCCGGCCTCGTGTTTCTCCTCCTCGTCCCCGCAAGCCGCTGGCAGGGTAAACGCGATCCCATGTCCGGGGCGCTTCAGGTCCAGCTTCTCGTCGATCTTCAAAAGAACGTCCCGTGCCTCGTCGTCGGGCATAACGCTGAAGATGACCGCCTTTTCCACATGCCCGAGCCCCAGGTAACTCAACATCTTGGAGCTGGCCGTCCCCTTCCCCAACGTCAGCAAGCTGAACGCTGCGTTGCGGTCTTTGAAAAAGACCGTGATCTTCTTGTCCTTTCCCCGGTCGCAGATGACGATCAGCATCGTCAAGCGCTTTCTGGTCTCGTGTTCCATTATGCCTCGTCCTTTCCGCCGGACGCCGCTTCCCGGCTCATAGCCCGCGCCGCCTTTTTCAGCCTCCAATTATAGAGCATACCGATAATCTGAAGCGTAATGGGCGGCATCATCGACACCGTTCCCACCACCCCGAAGGCGTTAAGCATAATGTCCCCCCCCACGGCCTCGCAGACCCCTATCGTGAAGGGCAGCACGAAGGTCGCGCTCATCGCTCCGGCCGCCACGCCCCCAGAGTCGAACCCGATCCCAACGAACATGCCGGGGACGAAAAACGTCATGGCCAGGGCCAGGCAGTACCCTGGCAGGATCACCCACCAGACCGGCACTTGGAACAAAATCCGCACCATCGCCAGGGACATAGCCACGCCGACGCCCAGCGCCATGCTGAAAAGCAGCGTGCGCCGGGAGATGGAGCCGTTAGTGATCTCTTCCACCTGCTTCGTCAGGACGTGGACGGCGGGCTCCGCCACCAGAACGCAGGCCCCAATGGCAAGGCAGATTGGAATCAGGATCCAGTTGTAGTCCAGCGCTCCCATTGCCTCACCCAGGTACTTACCCGCAGGCATAAAGCCCTTGTCCACTCCCGCCAGGAAGATGGTAAGCCCGAACAAAAGGTACAGGATACCCACGCCTATCCGCACCAGCTCCGTTCGCGAAAGCCGCAGATGCGTCACCTGAAAGATTCCAAAAATACCCACGATGGGCACGACCACCATTCCCACGTCCCAGAACGACTCGGTCAAACCGTGGCCAAAGAGCCGCGCGACCTCCGCCAGACCCTCGACGGCGCCGAGTGTTTCCAGCGCGTACCCGGTGGAGTGAGAGTCAAAAAAAAGCCCCGTGATAAGGACGGCAAGGATCGGGCCTACAGAACAGACGGCGCAGATGCCGAAGTTGTCCTCCTCCGCCCCCCTGCCGCCGCTGACTGCTGCGAAGCCGGAACCCAGGGCCAGCAGGAACGGCACGGTGACGGGCCCCGTGGTCACGGCCGCCGCGTCAAAGGAGACGGCCAGGTAGTCGGCCGAAAACAGGGCGAGGGCGAAAGTGATCGCGTACATGCCGATAAGGGTGTGAGCCAGCCGGAAGCGAAACAGCATGCGCAGCATCGCCAGCACCAGAAAGAGCCCGACGCCCGCGGCCACGCTGCAAAGCAGCGTCAAGTCCGGCACCGACGGAACCTGTTTTGTCATCACCTGAAGGTCCGGCTCGGCTATCGTCACGACGAAACCGAAAATGAAACAGCCGAACACCAAAAGGCTCAGTTTTTTCGATTTTAGCAGCGCTGATCCGATGTGGCCCCCCATGGGCAGCATGGCGATTTCAGTTCCGAGAGAAAAGAGTGTCAGTCCCACCACGAGAATCAACATGCCGCAAACCATCAGCATCAACATTCCCTTGGGAATCGGAACAACGGTGAAATGGAGCAGTAAAATGATGAGGCTGATGGGGCAAACCGCCTGCAACGATTCTTTCAACTTTTCAAACAAGACTCGCTTCATTATTCCTTCCTTTCAACACATCTCAACACATCTCAACACATCTCAATGCGTTAATCCTCCCCCTGGACCCCGCCCAGATTCTCAGGGAGCGCTGGTTCCGCCAACGGCGCCTCGGCTGATTTCCCCTTGCTCTTCGTCCGCGTCTCGGCTCCTCCCCCAAAAGGTGATGCCGCGCTTCGTCCCCTCATAGAATTCTAGGATATGCCGAATCTCAGGGCCATAAGAGGATTTTTTACTCAAGGCGTCCTCCAGCGATTGACGGAAAGTCCTCCCTTTGGCGTAGAGTTCGCGGTAGAAGGCATGTATCCCGCGCCGCACCTCGGCCGAGAAATTTGCGCGCCTCAGACCCACGGTGTTCAAGCCCGTCAAGCGCAGAGGTTCGCCCGCAGCCAGGGTATAGGGCGGCACGTCCCGGGTGACGCGGTACAGTCCGCCGATCATACAGTAGCTTCCTATTCGAACGAACTGGTGGACGCCGGACATTCCCCCGAACACGGTGTAGTCGTCCACAGAGACGAATCCAGAGAGTCCCACCTTGTTGGCAATAGTGACGTGGCTGCCCAGCCGGACGTTGTGCGCTAGGTGCACGCCGTCCATGATGAAACAGTGGTCGCCCACCACCGTCTCGCACCCCTCCCCCGTCGCCCTATTGATCGTGACGTTCTCGCGGATGATGTTACCGTCCCCGATCCGCACCCAGGACTCCTCGCCCTTGTAGCCGTGATCTTGTGGATCCCCGCCCACGGAGGTGTATTCGTAGACGCGGCAGTCTTTCCCGATGGAAACGCAGTCATGCACGCTGACGAATGCGTTGAGAACCGTCCTGTCCCCTATGGAAGCGCGCCCCTCGACGACGCAGTAGGGACCCACCTGAACCTCTTTTCCCAGCTCCGCGCTGGGTGAGATAATCGCCGTGGGGTGAATGAGGGGGCTCATTCGTCCTCGTCCTCTCCGGCAGGCGCGCCGTCTTTTTTGAGGGTAGGCGCCACCATAAAGCTGAACTCCCCCTCGGCCACGATCACGTCGTCCACGTAACCCTTGACCTTGGCCCTGCCGGCGAACCCTCGAACCCTGATGAGTTCCGCCCGCGTGACGAGTTTGTCGCCGGGTCGGACGGGCTTGCGGAACTTTGTCCTGTCCACGCCGGTGAGGAAGGCGATCTTCCCCTCCTGATCGTCTCTCAGGTGCACCGCCACCAAAATAGACGCCACCTGCCCCATCGCCTCCAGGATCAGAACGCCGGGCATCACCGGTTCTCCGGGAAAGTGCCCCTGAAAAAAGGGCTCGTTGATCGTAACGTTTTTGTAACCCACCACGTGGTTCTCGCTGCATTCCACCACGCGATCCACCATCAAAAAAGGGTAACGGTGGCGCAAAAACCTCATAATCGCCGTGATGTCCATTGGCATATCCATACATGACCCTCCCTGAGAGGAAATTTACGGAATAAACGGGCCGGCCAGAGCCCGGAGTCTTTCCACAAGCCGCAGGTGCTGCACGTGTCCGGCGCGGACGGCTACCACGTGGGCAACGAGGGGACGTCCCAGACAGGCCAGGTCGCCCAGGAGGTCCAGCGTTTTGTGGCGCACGAACTCGTTGGGGAAACGCAGTCCGCCCTCCGTTTCTACCCCTGTTCCGTTCACGAGAATCGCACTGGTCAGCGAACCGCCCAGAATGAGTCCCGCGGCGCGCAAGGCCTCAATGTCCGCCTTCATCACGAAGGTTCGGGCCGGGGCTATCTCCTTCAGGTAGTCCGAAGAGCCGCCGAAATCGAGAATCTCCGTCCCTATAGGCGCGGCGTCGTAGTCGATCACGCAGGTGACACAAAAGTCCGGCGACGGCAGCGCCGCCACGAAGCGCGGCCGCCCCGTACCCAGGTCCCCCACGTGCACAGGGCACTGCAGCGTCAGAGGCTCCAGTCCATCACCGGGAACCGAAGCCTCCAATACCTCCCGCGCCACGTTCTCCGCGCAGCCGTCGAGGCCCGGCATTTCGAGCGCGTCGCCCTCGCCGCGCACGACGAGCTTTGCCCGCCACACCCCCAGTCCCGTCAAGGCGGAAAGGACGTGTTCGCAAGTTCGCACCCGTCTTCCGCCGGGGAAGATCAGGTCGGAGCCCCGCCCGGTTCCCTCCAGGGTCAGTTCGGGCAAAAAGCGGCGCTCCCCCCAGGCTTCAAGGCTCAGAGGCTCTTCCGAGGGCTCGATGGAGAGGGAGAACTCCCGGCCGGAATGCAAACCCTTCCCTTGACGGAACAGGGGGCGCGTTAGCTTACGAAACTTCATCGTTTACGCTCTTCTTTCTCGTCTTTGCTGCTGTCCTGTTCTGCTGTTTTGTTCCCCTGCGGAGCTGCCCCGTCTAGGACCGCTCCATCTGGTTTCGCCCCGTTTGAAGCTGTACCGGCTAGGCGCTCCAGCCGGCGGAGGCGTTTGTAAAATTCGGGCAGGCGGAGCGAGAGGATCAAGGCCCGTTTCGCCTCGTTGTGGGGGCGCGCCGGGAAGCCCGACACGACGGCCCCAGCCGGGACGTCGTTCGTCACACCCCCCCGCCCGGCCAGGGTCGCTCCTTTCCCAAGGCGGACATGGTCAGTGACCCCCGCCTGGATGGAGACCGTCACACCGTCCTCCAACACGGAACTGCCCCCCACCCCGGACATGGCGCAGAGGATGCAGTGTTTGCCAATACGGACGTTGTGCCCGATCTGGACGTGATTGTCAATTTTGGTCCCGCTCTCTATGACGGTGTTCCCAATGGTGCCCCGGTCTATGGTGGTGCAGGCGCCGATCTCCACGCCGTCGCCCAGAACCACGTTCCCGATCTGCGGTATCTTGACGAGACCTGATGGGGAAGGCAGGAAGCCGAAACCGTCGCATCCGATGGCGCAGTTAGCGTGCAGGAGGCAGTTTTTTCCTATCCTGGTTCCGGCCATGAGAGCCGCGTGAGGTTCCACCACGGTTCCCCGGCCGATGAACACTCCCGGCCCCACGTAGACCCCCGCCAAAAGGTGAACCTCCGCCTCCACCACCGCTCCGGGCTCCACCGTGCAGAAGGGACCCACCCAGGCGTCCGGCGCGACTTCCGCCTCTGGGGAGACGACAGCGGACGGGTGCACGCCTGTCGGGCTGCCCATCGGGAGGGGCGGGGCGAAAATCCTCAGCAAAACCGGCAGCGTCCCGCGCGGGTCAAGTGCGGCGAGGCCGGGTCTCCCGTCTTTCAAAAACTCCGGCTTTCCCAGCACGGGAACGTCCGCGCCCAGCAGTTTTAAACTTTTCGCGTCCCACAGGACGCAGAGAGTATTGGGCTTTCCCTCTTCGGGAGGGACGACCGCCCGAACGACCCGCGCGCCATCCCCCGACACCCGAAGCTCCAGCGCCTCGCCCAGCTCCGAAAGCGTGATACTGAAATCCCGGTCTTTGCTCATGCCTCACAGTCCTTTTTTGGGGAACTCAGGAGGTAAGATGAACCTCTTATAGGAGCAGTACGCCCCTCAGCCCCACCTTGTCATCATACCGGTCGTCGTAAAGAATTTCCACTGAGATGTACTCGCTTACGCGGTAGCCCAAGGCTCCGTTGCGGCCGCAGCCGGCGCTGTAACGCCACCAGGCGTAAAGCCGCCGGACGCGCCGCGGGTCCCACCACGCTCGGTACCATATCTCTCCCTCCGGCCACTCCACCTCGGCCCCAACGTGGAAGCCGCTTAGCACGGGGAAGCGCAGCCCCAGGCGGTTATTGAGGGAAAAGTCTCCCATACCTACAATAGTCTCATTGTAAAGCTCCAGGGCGACGTCCGTCAGGTGTTTCATGTTCCAGCCCGCCAGGAGTCCCGCTTCTGGGTAGCGCTCCCTGATTCCTGCGTAAGCCGCCACCCATACCTGGAAGATGAAGCTCTCGCTGTTCACGGCGGCGTTCACCCTGGCAACCTGTCCAGGAACGAAGGAGACCTCGACCTTGGAGCGCGTGTTCGAGACGGTGCTGCGATCTTTCAGAAAATCCCGCGCCAAAAGCTCCGCGTCGGCTCGGTGCCGGGCAGCCCACTCCACCGGCAGCCCGATAAGCGGCGAAAGACCAGAAAGCAGCTTCGCCCTCAAATCTGCCTGAAACATGACGGGCAGGGTGGACGAAAAAATGGAGGATGAGACGGCCAACACCAGAGGCTGCCGCGCGCGGAAGGAGATTTGCAGGGCCGGGCGGCCGGCGTCCACGCGAACCAGCAACGAAAAATCCCACCCCGGCAGGCGGCGCTCCACGATTTCCTCTACCCGATCCCTCAGAGCGGAATCCGCCCACGAAAGCGCCTCCACCGGAAGCCCCTTCAGCAGGGGACTGATCTCTCCCTCCAGGCCCTGCGAGTCCCGCGCGAACCACTCCGCGACCGGCGCCCGCAGGTCTGGAACCGCGGGAACCACATCCCAGCTCACGGGCTCCTTTGCCTCGAAAAGCACTCGGGGGCCTCCGTCATCTCCCGCCGTCACCGTCACGTCATAGCCGGAAAAAAGCCGCTGGGCCACCAGGGAGAGGGTTTCAAGCCGCTGTGTCCCCGCTGGTATCTCCGACCATACAGCGGAAAGCCCTCGCGTCACGTGGGCTTCGAGCCAGGCGGGCAGTTCTTCGGCCGCCACCGCCCCCTCCGCGGGTGCGCTGGAATTAAAAGAAAGGGCTGTAGCCAAACACACAGCCGCCACAGCCCGGATAAAAAAGCCTTTCGTCCAGCGGCTCGAATTAGAACATTTGGCCGAAGCCGAAGTACGTCCTGTTTTCATCGCCGCCCGTGGCGAAGTCGAGGCGAAGATGGCCCATGGGGGTCTTGACGCGCAGTCCAACGCCGTAGTTGTCGTATATTTCGCCCCAGTCCATGTCGTTCGCCGCGTTGCCGGCGTCGTAAAAGCCCACCAGTTCGAAGTTCTTCTGCACCGGTATCCGAAGCTCCACGTTGCCCAACAGGATGTTGCTGCCCTCAAAAGTTCGGCTGTGGTAGCCGCGGAGGGAGTTCATGCCGCCCAAGGCGTAGCGCGCAAAGGCGGGAAGGTCGCTGGCTGATGAAGAGCCGGCGCGCAGGCGCGACGCTAAAATGACCGGGTTATCCTCCGTCCACAGCCCGTCGACGGTGAACACTTCGTCCAGAAATTTGCTGACGGGCAGGTAGTAGCGCAACTGAGTCCAGTACTTCGTGTACGTGTAATCTCCGCCCGCGAACTCCGCGGCTTGTTCCACCGTCGTGTCCCAAACCAGTCCCTTCAGGTAGGGCAGGTAGGGGTCGCGCTTGTCCAACGTGAACAGAAGCTCTCCGGCGAAGTTCACGCCCCCCCACCTCGTCAGGTCATCGTAGTACCCCTCAATGGCGTTGTGAACGTTGTGGTAATCCACGTCGCGCCAGTTGAGGGTGAAGAACCACGACCACTGTTCCTCGTAGCCGAATTTTTTTCCCAGTCCCGCGAAAAGCAGAAGGCTTTTCTCGTCGTACTCAAACTGTTTCGTCCTTTCGTGAAAATAATACTGGTCGATGTAGTCTTGATAGGAAACCCCCACCCGCCAGCCGTAGATGCGCCTGTCCATGTAGGGACTGGAGAACGTCGCCCAGTAACGGGCCTCATCGCCCTCATCAAATCCCACGTCGAAATGCTGTCCCATGCCGCTGAAGTTGGTGTCGGTGTAGGTGATACCTCCGCTGACACCGCTTTCCGTCCCATAGCCAATGTTAAAGCCGACGGAGGCGGTCTTTTTCTCCTTGACCGTCAAGATCAGGTTCACCACGTCATCCCGGCCTTCTGGGGCGTCAAAGCCCACGTTGACGTCCTCGAAGTAGCCCAAGTTTTGCAGTTTCCCCAGATGATGCCTGAATTTGATGGCGTTGAAGAGGTCGCCTTGCTTGAGCTTGAGTTCTCGCCGAATGACGTGAGTTTTCGTTTTTTTGTTGCCTTGGATGATGACCTCGCCTAGCCGGGGTTCTACGATCTTGACGGTGATCGCGCCGCCCTGAATGTCCACGTCCGCCACCCGCGCCATGACATAGCCGTCTTTGTGGTACTTGTCTTGTATCCGGTCCAAGTCGTTCCTGAAGAACACCCGGTTGAACACGGTTCCTGCCTGGGTGAAAACCTCCTTCATCAAGACCGCGTCCTTGTACACCGTGTTTCCGGTGAAGGAAATCTTCTCGACGATGGGGTTCTCCCTGACGGAGTAGACCACCGAGACGCCCTCTGCTCCTGAACTCAAATCCACGTCCACAAAGGAGAAAAAGCCCTGGTTGTAGATGGCCTCAATGTCCTTTTGCAGTGTGTCCCTGTTCAGCGGCTGTCCCGCCTTCGTCCCGACCACACCCAAAATATAGGACTCCACCACCTGCGCGTTCCCCCTCACGCCAACGGAGACGACCTGCGTTTCGGCCGCCAGTCCCGCCCGCGGCGTCAAAAACAGAAAAACGGCGCACAGGACCCCCCCCGCCGCCGCGCAAAAACGCCCTCTCACGTGCGCATCACCCCTTCCGTCAAACCCGTCTCGAAAAATCACCGCGCTTATTATCCCACATTATATGCCGTTTTGCTCAAAAAACTTGGGGCTTTGCCCCGAACCCCACTTAAGGGCCGCAGGCCCTTAAGAATCCCGACGGCTTTTGGCGATAATCGGATTCTTTTTGCGCTCCCGTCGGTCGCTTGCCGAAAGCTACTGTTCTACTAGGATGGTAGGGGCTTGGTTTTTCAGTGCTCTCTCACCTGTTCGCACCAGCGTGATAATGTGATCGTAGGGGATAGACGCTGGCTCAGGCTGCGTCTCTGGCGCCGCCGTCTTCCTTCGGGCAGCCTGACGGGCAGCCTGAATTGAGGTCGCCGCGGAATGCGCCGGCGCTTCAGGTCTCTCTACAGGATCCGGCATAACCGCGAAGGTGTTGCCGTCGCTCAGCCGCTTGCGGAGGTTTCCCAAAAGCGCCCTCTCGTCAGGCGTCACCCATTCCAACTCCAAAGACTCCGCCCGCACGGGTTTTTCGCGTTTCCACGGACTTTCCTGGGGCAGGGCCAAGGGCGTTGCCGAGACCAGAACAAAGGCAGCGGACCAAAAAGCCAGCCGAGCCGACAACAAGACAAAACGAAGTCTTGGCTTTACGGCACGCTGTTCTTTCAGACTCGTCCAAAGCTCATTCCGCAGCCGTTCCATGTCGGCCCGCGCGCACTCCGCGTCCATCAGCGCGGTCTCCGGCCTGCCTGCTCTGCACGCCGCCAAACACCTTTCCAGCCACCGGATTATGCTGGTTATACGCCTTTCCATGAACACTTACCTCTTTTCCCAGCGTTTCAGGTAAAGTATTATCCCAGGAAAGAAAGGTTTTATGGCGCCCCGGGAGCGCCGGAAAGGCCGAGCCAGGCGCGGATCCTGGCAACGGCGTTCCGCCTCAGGCGGTACACGTGGGAAATGTCGATTTTCTGCTCGCCGGCCACCTCTAATGGCCGCTTGCCTTCGAAGAAAAGCGCGGAGACGACGGCGGCCTCCTTACCCTGCAGGCGCCGAACGCACTCGGCCACGTCCAGCCAAGCGTCGTCCGAAGAGTCGTTTTCCTCCTCCACGAACAGCCGCTCGTCGTCTATGGGGACAGGAGCGCGCCGCTCGGATCGGTCCAGCAGGTTGATCATCTGCCCCCGAATCCGATAATAGGCGTAGGTGGTGAAGCGCAGGTCGCGGGTCGGGTCGAAACGGTCCACCGCGTTGATGAGGGCCAGCATTCCCTCTTGAACCACGTCCTGTCTCAGGGAGGGGAATGTCTTCAGTTTGCCCGCGAGCCAGAACACCAGAGGACGGTAAGCGATGATAAGTTCCTCCCGTGCGTCCAAGTCCCCCTCGCGGCAGCGTGCCCAGAGTTCCCTTTCCCGTTGCCAATCCATAGAGTCACCGCCCCTGGAGCTGTTTTGTAAATTTTACCACACGGGCAGGGCTGCGTTCTCATACCTCAGGTGCAGGTCGTCATTGGCGAAGGCCAGATATGTCTGGCCGTCCCGCACCTCAATGCCGCTCAGTGAGCAGTTGGAGAGCCTCACGTTCCACGCCAGGCGCGGGGCGAACCCCAGCAGCGCCACGAGAAGCGCCCTCAGCGTCCCTCCATGGGCCACCACGGCGATGCTCCTGTGCGGCGAGTCCAGAATGGCCGCCGCTGTGCCCTCCGCGCGGGAAAGGATGGAATCCCACAGCTCCGCGCCCTCGGGAGCGTGAATGAAGGGGTTGTCCAACCACCTCCGAAAAGAATCCGGCTCCCGCTCGCGTATGGTTTTGATGAGGCAGCCCTCCCAAGAGCCGAAATGCACCTCGGTGAGACCGTTCAGGACGACGGGGAGCTTTTCGTGGGGGGCGGCAACGGCCTCAGCTGTCCGCAGGGCGCGGGATAGGGGACTCGTGTACACCGCGTCCAGGGCGCAGGCCGCCAAGCGCTTTGCCGTCTTTTCGGCCTGAATCAGGCCCTCAGCGTTGAGAGGGACGTCCGAGCGTCCCTGAAAACGGTGTTCAGCGTTCCAGTCCGTCCGCCCGTGGCGCACCAGCAGGATTTTGCGCGGAGACAGGGAACTCGGAATCATTCAATCTGGTTCCAACAGGCCGTAATTGCCGTCTTTGCGCTTGTAGACGACGTTCACGTCGCCTGTCTCCCCGTTCCTGAACATGAAGAAGCTGTGTCCCACCAGCTCCATCTGCATGGCGGCCTCTTTTGCGTCCATGGGGTGCAGGGAGATCCTCTTCACCTTTGAGATAACGGGGTCAGAGCCGCTCGTGTCCCCCTTGGCGTCGTCCGCGACGCCCTCGATGCTGAAAGAGAAATCCGCCTCGCTGTGGAACTGCCCCTTGTTTTTGAGGTAGTCGTTATGGCGCTTAATCTGACGTTCGAGGCTTTTCAACGCCTGGTCAAAAGCCCTGCGCGCATCCTGAGCGTTTTCCTCCGCTCTTAGAATGACCCCGTTCGCGTTGGCCGTTGCCTCCACGTAGTGCTTCCCCTTGTGAAAACTCACGACCACCTGACTGCTCAGTATCCTGCTGAAAAACTTCTCCAGTTTGGACACCTTACCCTCCATGTAATTTTTGAGTCCTGCGTCAATCTCCGTTCCTCTCATTACAAAACGAACTTCCATTGACCTTCACCTCCGTTTCCGTAAAGAATTGATGTGGCAATTTATTCTAGCATACCCGCCAGAGACGCGGTCCCTGACAAGCGAAGCACTGGCGGCGCGGGGTCATTGTCCTGAGAAAATCAATTTTTGTCCGATTTTGCGAGGGCCATTATGGTAAACATGGTAAATATGGTAAATAAGGAAACGGAAATATAAAAAAACACTGATTAATGGGGTTCTTAGGGGTCTGCGACCCCTAAGTCAGGCTACTCTTCTTCCTCTTCTTGTTTGTGGGCGGCGATGATTTTTTTGGTGATGTCGCTTGGAACTTCTTCGTAGTGGGAAGCACTCATGGAAAAGCTCCCCTGACCAGAGGTCATAGAGCGCAGAATAATCGCGTAGCGGAACATCTCCGCCAGCGGCGCCTGAGCCTTCACCACCTGAAGCCGTCCCCGCGCCTCCATGCCCATGATGCGCCCTCGCCGTCCGTTGAAGTCACCCATCACGTCACCCATGTACTGATCCGGAACGATGACCTCCACGTTCATGATCGGCTCCAGCAGCACCGGCGCGGCGTCCATGATACCCTTTTTAAACGACAGTCGGGTGGCGAGCTTAAAGGACATTTCCGAGCTGTCCACCTCGTGATAGGAGCCGAAAAAAAGTTCCGCCTTGAAGTCCACCACCGGAAAGCCAGCCAGGGGGCCCTTTTCCATGTACTCGCGGAGGCCTTTTTCCACGGCGGGAATGTAGTTTTTAGGGATAGCGCCGCCCACGATTTTATCCGCGAACTCGAACCCCGCGCCGCGCTCCAATGGGCTGTAGCGGATGTTCACGTCGCCGTACTGTCCGTGGCCGCCGCTCTGCTTCTTGTGCTTGCCCTGAGCCTCGGAGGTCTTCTTTATCGTCTCGCGGTAGGGCACTTGCGGCGTTTTGACGTCCAAGTCCACCCCATACCGCTCCTTCATCTTCGCCAGCACGATATCGATGTGCAGGTCTCCCATGCCGGACAGGACGTTATCGTGGGTCTCCGGGTTCTTCTCAAAGGTGAGGCTGCGATCCTCCTCTAAGGTTTTCGCGATAGCGCTGCCCAGCTTGTCCTCGTCCGCACGGGTCTTGGCGACGACGGCGACGCTGTAGACCGGCAGGGGGAACTCAATGTGCGGGAACAGGTACGACGCCCCCCCCTTCACCGTCAGGGTATGGCCCACCTTGGTGCTCTGGAGCTTCGGTATCGCCGCGATGTCGCCTGCGATGATCTCCTTCACGTCCTTGCCGTCCTTACCCGTCATGAGCTTGAAGGTGCTGATTCGCTCCTCCTCGCCCTTCTTGAGGTTGTAGATGCTGCTGCCCTCGGAAGAGAGCGCCCCAGAGTAGACTCGGATGAAGGACAGCTTACCTACGTAGGGGTCCACCATAACCTTGAAGCACAGCGCGGAGAAGGGTGCGGAGACGTCAGGAACAGCCTCCGCCGGACCCCGGTCCAGGGGTGACGGAAAGTAGTCCGCGATGAAGTCCAGCAGTTGGTGCACCCCCACGTTGAGCGCGGCGGAACCGGTGAGAACGGGCATGACGCGCCGTTTCGCGATGGCCGCCCGGAGCACCCGCTGCAGGTCGGCGCCGCTGACGGCCTCACCATCCAGGTAGCGCTCCATCAGGGCGTCGTCCATCTCCACAGCGGCCTCGATCAGGGCCTCCTTGGCCGACGCGGCGGCCTCGGCCATATCCGCGGGCACCTCTCCCTCAGTGAACTTTCCATCCGCGGCGTAGGTATAAGCCCTGCCCTTCAGCACGTCCACCACGCCCTTAAAGGACGCCTCCGCCCCAATGGGCAGGAACACGGGGAGCGCGTTGGGGGAAAACTGCTCTTTGACGTCGGTCAGAACTTTGGCGAAGTCCGCGTTTTCCCTGTCCATTTTGGAGACGTAAAAAGCCACAGGAGAGGCGTTCTCGGAGGCGTACTCCCAGGCTCGGCCAGTCTGAACCTCGACACCGCCCACGGCGCTGACCAAGATCAACGTGGCGTCGGCCACGCGGATGGCGGCGCTCATCTCGCCGGTGAAGTCCGCGAAGCCAGGCGCGTCCAGGGCAAAAAAGATCTTACCCCCACGCTCCAGGGTCAGAAGCGAAGCGCCGATGGAAATCTGGCGCTTTTGCTCCTCCGAGGTGAAGTCGCTGACCGTGCTGCCCGCCTCTGTCTTACCCATGCGGGATATCTGGCCATTGCAGAAAAGCATGGCCTCGGCCAGGGTTGTCTTTCCGGCCCCGCCGTGGGCCGCCAGCGCGAAACTTCTCGTGTTCTCAGGTTGACGCGATCCCATAATACCCAACAACCTCCTCGATATAACTTCTCACGGTACGGGACACCACCTATTTGTTCTAGGTCACGGCTAGGTCACGGCTAGGTCACGGATTGAAATAGGAGTGTCTTCTGTTTCCGTAGTCCTTTTTCACGATGTCGTCTAGGGAGAAAAATGGTTTCAACAGGTTAAAGTCTTTCAGCATAGCATCGAAAACGATTTTCGCGTCAGCGGCCGAGAGTCTGCCGTCATCCACACGGCGCTGCAGCTCCGTCAAAGCCATGCATTCGGCCAGGAGCGTCTTTTTAATCTTTTCAGGCCCTTTCGTGGTTTCGTTCAGAGAAAAGGTTTCCAGCAGTTCCTCAAAAACGATTTTCGCGTCGGCGACCGAGAGCTTGCCGTCGTCCACACGGCAAAGCAGCTCCGCCAACGCGTAACTTCTCGTGTTCTCAAATTGGCACGGTCCCATAATATCCCTCCTCAGTCCAAAACAAATCAGTTCAAAACAAAGGGCCGCGGCCCTCTATTCAGTTAGAACTTCCGTACCGTTTTCCTGAAGATCGTTCTTTTTCACGGCGTCGCCTAGGAGAGAAAAGTCCTCCTCCATGGCTTCGAAGGCGGTTTTCGCATCGGCGATCGAGTACTTGCCCTCGCCCACATAGCGAAGCAGCCCCGACATGGCTAAACCTCCGGCCAGGAGCGTCTTTTCGGACCAGTTATCCACGGTGTCGTCCAGGGAAAAACCCTCCAGCACGGCCTCGAAAGCGATTGCCGCCTCGGCGATCGAGTACTTGCCCTCGTCCACACGGCGAAGCAGCTCTGCCAGCGCGTAACTTCTCGTGTTCTCAAATTGGCGCGATCCCATAACACTAACAACCTCCTTCATAATAACTTCAGTCTTCATAATAACTTCAGTAGGGCGTGTTTTAAAACTAACTACTCCAACAAAAAACAGCCGTTTTTAGGCACTTTTTCGAATACATTTATAGTTAAATAGGAGTTTTAAAACAAGCCCTAATTGAGAACAAAAATGCCCCCGATTCCAACTGAAAAGGGGGCAGGGAGTTACTTCAAAGCGAGAGCGGCGTCAATCGCGGCGGCGACCTCGTCGGGGCGTGCTTGGCCCTTTATCTCTCGCATGACGAGTCCCTGCAAAAACTTGACCTTTTTGGCTGTGTCCTTGCCGGAGCGGATATCCGCCACCACGTCGGGGTTGGCTTTGAGGATCCCCTGCACCAGGTTTCCCACGGCGTCGGCTCCCACCCCACCCTCGACGGCTCCGCTCTTTTTTACGGCCTCCTCTAGGGAAAGCCCCTCCATCATGGCCTCGAAAACACTTTTCGCCACAGTGGTCGAGAGCTTGCCGCCGTCTACACGGCGAAGCAGTTCCGCCAGGGTATCGGGCCTTGCGTCGAGACTATCCGCGTCGGTTCGTCTCTCGTTCATAGCCCGCAGCACCTCCGTGCGGACCCAGTTCCCTGCCCTCTGGGGATTCGCTCCCGCCGCCACACAGGCCTCAAAGTACTGAGCCACGTCCAAGGAATCCGTCAAAACCGCTGCGTCCACCTCGGAAAGACCCATGTCCTTTACGTAGCGCTGCGCCTTCTCCCCTGGCATCTCCGGCAAAGAGGCGCGTACCTCCTTGATCCATTCCGGCGTCACCACCAGCGGGGGCAAGTCCGGCTCCACGATGAACTTGCGGTAAAACTCTTTCACCCTGGACGCCGTCGTCACGCCCTTGGCGTCGTTCCAATGGCGCGTCTCCTGCAAAACCTCGCCGCCGTCCTCCATGAGTTTCCTCTGGCGCGCGATCTCGTACTCGATAGCGCGCTCCAGAGCCCGGAAGGAGTTCATGTTCTTAACCTCTACCTTACGGCCCCATCGCCCGTCGGAGCACTTCATCGACACGTTCGCGTCAAAGCGCATCATGCCCTTTTCCAAGTCTACGTCCGACGCTCTCGAATAGCGCACGCGCCGCCGCAGGGCCGTTACGTACTCCACGGCCTCCCGGGACGAGGACACATCTGGCTCCGACACGATCTCCGCCAGAGGCAGGCCGGATCGGTTGTAGTCCACGTAGGATGCGTCCGCGCCCTCCAGTCGTCCGTCCGGGGCGCTGTGGTGCAGTTTACCCACGTCCTCCTCCAAATGCAGGCGGTTGATGCGGATTTTTTTGGGGCTGCCCACGTCATCCTTGATGGTGAGCCATCCGTTCGCCGCGATGGGCAGGTCGCTTTGGGTGGTCTGGAAACCCTTCGGCAGGTCGGGGTAGTAGTAGGACTTGCGGAAGAAGAGCGTCGTAGGCTGCACCGTGCAGTTCAAGGCCATGCCCGCCAGCATTCCCTGGTGGACCACGGCCTTGTTCAGCACCGGCATTGAGCCCGGCAAACCCGTGCACACAGGGCAGATGTGGGAGTTGGGCGGGTCGTTGGCGTAGTCTGCCGAGCAGGTGCAGAACACCTTGGACTTCGTCTTCAGTTGTATATGAACCTCGATGCCGATGACGGGTGTGAAGGTCAGGGTCATGTCAGTTCCCTCCTTTAAAAGAGGTCGTGTTGCAAGCAGCCGTATCGAAGGCGCTTTGGGGCACGCCCAGGACTTTTTCCAGCTCAAAACCTATATCCAACAGGTTTTTGTCGCTCCACCGGGGACCCACGAGCTGCAAGCCCACGGGCAGGCGGGCGCTGGTGTACCCCACGCGGAACGAGAGCCCCGGCAGACCCGCCATGTTCACGGGCAGGGTGTAGAGGTCCGACTCGTAGCCCTTCATCACGTCCTCGTCAACCTCGCCGATCTTCCCCGGCAGGGAGGGGGTGACGGGCTGCAAAATAGCGTCTACACCCTCGAATGCCTTCTGAAACTCCGCGGCGATCAGAGTGCGAACCCGCGTCGCCGCCACGTAGTACTCCTCGCTGCGGACAGGCTCCGTCAGGCAGGTTCCCGCGATGATCCGCGACTTCACCTCTGGCCCGAAACCCTTTGAGCGCACCTCCTCGAACATCTCCTTGAGCCCGGAGGCGGAGGCCGCTTCGAGTCCGCAGCGCACGCCGTCGAAGCGGGCCAAGTTCGTGTGAGCCTCCGACGCCGCGATAGCGTAGTAACAGGCCACTGCGTAGCGGGACACCACCGGAAGCCCGATCTCCGTTATCTCCGCGCCGGCCTCCTCCATGAGGAGAACCATCCGCTTCATGGCGTCCGCTATGGGCGGATCAAGGGTAAAACCTTGAAATTCCTTGACCAAAGCGATGCGTTTGCCTTTCAGGCCGATACTGCCGTCTTTGTCGCCCAAGGGAAGCGAGAAATCGACGTTTTCAGCGACACTGGTGGAGTCTTTGGGATCGTGCCGCGCGATGATCTGCATGATTAGGGCCATGTCCTCGATACTGCGGGTGAAGGGGCCTATCTGGTCAAGGGAGGAGCCATAGGCGATGAGCCCGTAACGGCTGACCAACCCGTAGGTGGGCTTCAACCCATACACACCGCAGTAGGAGGCGGGTTGGCGGATGGAGCCCCCCGTGTCGCTGCCCAAGGCGCAGGGAGTGTAACCCGCCGCAACCCCCGCCGCGCTGCCGCCGGAACTGCCCCCCGGCACGCGGGAAAGGTCCCAAGGGTTCGACGTCGGCCCAAACGCCGACGAGCCGGTGGTGTTTCCCATCGCAAACTCGTCCATGTTTGCCTTGCCGAAAAGCACTGCACCCGCGCTGGAAAGCAGCTTCCATACCGTAGCGCTGTAGGGCGGGATCCAGCGGCCCAAAATACGGCTGCCTGCCGTGGTACGTATCCCGTGGGTGCACATGTTGTCCTTCAAGATCACGGGAACGCCCGCCAAGGGGCCCGGATCTTCGCCCTTCGCGACGCGCTCGTCCACCCTCGCCGCCTGCTCCCTTCCCGTGTCAGCCGTCATGGTGATCAGCGCCGTCACCTTATTTTCGTGGAGCAAGGCCCTTTCAAGGCACTTGTCGAACACCTCCTCCGCGGAAAACTTCTTTTCCCGCACCCCGGCAGCCACCTGGCGCACGTTCATCTCGCAGATACTCATCGCTTATTCCTCCATGATGCGCGGAACTTTAAAAAGGGAAGTTAAATAATCCGCGCGGTCAGCCAGTATCTCCCTCGCTCTGGGAAATACCTCCGGCGCGTCCTCGCGCAGGGGGCACACGTTGGACTCCGCGAAACAGAAGGGCTCGACACCCGTCAGGTCGAGTTCCTTGAATCTATCAACCATTTCAAGGAAGTTATTGATGTAGCGCACCGCTCCCGCCAGCTCCGTGTCTGTAAGGGATAACCGGGCCTCTGCCGCGATAGCGCGCACGTCTTCGCTGCCTAACCTCATTGCCGCACTTCCCTTCAAAAAATATTAGTAACCATCGAATGCAGAGGTACAGCACAATTCGGCGGCTTCGCTTACCCACCCCTGCCAGCAGCGAAAACGCCGTCCGCCTCCGCGGAAAAGCACAAAAATTCACGTATTACATAGTTTTGAATTATACCACAACAGAAACGGCGGGCCCGCACACTCGCAAAACGGAAAAACGCCGCAAAATATGAGGAAGCGCTGATTAACCTAATCCCTTGTGGGGCTCTGCCCCACGCCCAGCTTAGGGGTCTCGGACCCCGAGGGGCCTCAGGCCCATAAGAACCCCATTAATCAATGCTTTCATGAAGCGTCTGCGGCGTTCAACGCGGCTTGATGGTAAAATAAAAATAAATTTCACGACTCGGCTCAAAGTGTAAATAAATTTCTTTTAAGAAAGGGTTTCGATTTTATGGTTTCCTCAAGTCTGAAAAAAGTTTTGCTGCTGGGCTCTGGGGCCCTCAAGATCGGGGAGGCGGGGGAGTTCGACTATTCGGGCTCTCAGGCCCTGAAAGCCCTTCGAGAGGAGGGACTGACCACCGTCCTTATTAACCCCAATATCGCCACAGTGCAGACCTCCGAGGGAACGGCCGACAAAATTTACTTCCTCCCCGTGACGCCGTTCTTCGTGGAGAAGGTGATCGAGAAGGAACGGCCCGACGGAATCCTGCTTTCTTTCGGCGGGCAGACGGCCCTCAACTGCGGCGTGGAGCTTCACCGGAAGGGCGTATTGAAAAAGTACGCCGTTTCGGTGCTGGGGACGCCCGTGCAGTCCATCATCGACACCGAGGACCGGGAGCTTTTCGTCGGGCGTCTCACCGAGATCAGCGTCAAAACCATTGAAAGCGCGGCCGTGGAGACCCCTCAGGCGGCCCACGATGCGGCCGCATCTCTAGGCTATCCCGTCATCGTGCGGGCGGCTTACGCTCTGGGCGGCATGGGAAGCGGCTTTTGCAACGGCGCGGAGGAGCTGGACGCCGTCATCGAAAAGGCGTTCACCTTTTCATCTCAGCTCCTGATCGAGAAGTCCCTGAAGGGTTGGAAAGAAGTCGAATATGAGATCGTCCGCGACAGATATGATAATTGTATCGCGGTTTGCAACATGGAGAACTTTGACCCTCTGGGAATTCACACTGGGGAGAGCATCGTCGTGGCTCCCTCCCAAACCCTGACCAACGATGAGTACCACATGCTGCGCGAGCTAGCCATTCGCATCGTGCGCCACATAGGCATTGTGGGTGAGTGCAACGTGCAGTACGCCACCGACCCCTATTCCGACGACTACCGGGTCATTGAGGTAAACGCCCGCCTCAGCCGATCCTCAGCCTTGGCGTCAAAAGCTACGGGTTATCCCCTGGCTTTCGTGGCGGCCAAGCTGGGCCTGGGTCTGGGTTTGCACGAGCTGAAGAACTCCGTCACTAAATCCACCACCGCTTTTTTCGAGCCCGCCTTAGACTACATTGTCTGCAAAATTCCCCGCTGGGACCTGGGCAAGTTTGAGGGAGTTTCTCACGAGATCGGCTCCAGTATGAAAAGCGTGGGGGAGATCATGGCGATAGGCCGCACCTTCGAGGAAGCGCTGCAGAAGGGCCTGCGCATGATCGCCCAGGGAATGCACGGCTTTGCCGCCGGGACCAACAGCCGCCTCAAAACGGACAGACTGACGGAAGAGGAGCTGGAAAACGCCCTGCTTGTCCCCACGGAGAATCGGATTTTCGCCATCGCAGAAGCCCTTGTACGGGGCTGGTCCATCGACAAAATCCACGGAATGACCCAGATTGACCGCTGGTTTTTGCAAAGGCTTTCGGACGTTCAGTTCTGCGCCGAAAGCATCGCCGCTCGCGACGACATTGAGGAAATAGGCGAGGAGTTGCTGCGCGAGGCCAAACAGAAGGGATTTTCGGACTACCAGATCGCGAAGCTGGTTTACAACCCAGGCAAAAACATTGACGACCGCTTCAACGTGGCGGAGGAAAAGCGCGGGGACGTGCGGAACCTCCGCAAGCGCCTGGGCGTCGTGCCCGTGGTGAAGCAGATCGACACCCTGGCGGCGGAGTACCCCGCCAAGACCAACTACCTCTACCTCACCTACAACGGCAGCGCCAACGACATAGACTACAGTGGAAACGGCGGCAAAAAATCCATCGTCGTCCTGGGTTCCGGGGCGTACCGCATCGGCAGCAGCGTGGAGTTCGACTGGTGCGGCGTCAACGCCCTGATGACCCTCCAGAAAAAAGGCTGGCGCGGCGTCATGATCAACTATAACCCTGAAACCGTCTCCACCGACTACGACGTATGCGACCGGCTCTACTTCGAGGAGCTGACCTTCGAGCGTGTCATGGACATCGTGGAATTGGAGAGCCCCCGCGGCGTGGTGGTCTCCACCGGCGGGCAGATACCGAACAACCTGGCCCTGTCCCTCTCCCGCGCGGGAGTTCCTATTTTGGGCACCTCCGCCGCCAGCATCGCCAAGGCGGAGGACCGGCATAAGTTTTCCTCTATGCTGGACCGGCTGGGCGTGGAACAGCCTCGCTGGAGGGAGCTTCGCTCCATGGAGGCCATTCACGCCTTCGTGGCGGAGGTGGGGTACCCCGTGCTGGTGCGCCCGTCCTACGTGCTGTCAGGGGCAGCGATGCACGTCTGCTCCAACACGGCGGAGCTGGAGCACTTTCTGGGCAAGGCCGCCAGCGTGTCCCAGCACCCGGTGGTGGTGACGGAGTTCATTGAGCACGCCAAAGAGGTCGAGATCGACGCCGTGGCGGCCAAGGGCGAGCTTATCGCCTGCGCTATCTCCGAGCACATCGAGTTCGCTGGGGTGCATTCCGGCGACGCCACCATTCAGTTCCCCCCTCAGCGCCTCTACGTGGAGACGGTGCGGCAGGTTCGGCGCGCCGCCCAGCGTATAGCTGAGGAACTGGCCATCACGGGGCCCTTCAACATTCAATTTCTGGCGAAAGACAACAAAATCAAGGTCATCGAGTGCAACCTCCGGGCCTCGCGCAGCTTCCCCTTCGTCTCCAAGGTGATGAAGCTGAACCTGATCGAGCTGGCCACGGCGGCGATGCTGGGGGAGGAGGTGCGAAAGCCCGCGCTGAACGAGCTGGATTTGGACTACGTGGGTATCAAGGCGTCACAGTTCTCGTTCTCGCGCCTGCAGAACGCCGACCCGGTGCTGGGAGTGGAGATGGCCTCCACGGGCGAGGTGGGCTGCCTGGGGGACAACTACCACGAGGCCGTCTTGAAAGCCGCGCTCTCCGTGGGGATGCGCGTACCGGAAAAGGGCGCGTCGGGGAGGGGAATTTTGATATCCAGCGGCCCCCCGCGCTCGAAAGTGGAGTTGCTGGATTGCGCGAAACGGCTTTACGAAAAAAGCTACCGACTCTACGCCACAGAGGGAACCCACGATTTCCTGACCAAGAACGGGGTGCCCAGCGTCCGGGCCTATCAGCCCAGCGAGGTGGAGCGCGACCCGAACCTGGCGCTTCTTGGGGCGGTGGAGCTGATCCGGGAGAAAAAAATCGACTTGGTGATCAACATCCCCAAAAATTTGACGGAAACCGAGCTGAGCGACGGCTACAGGGTACGGCGCGGAGCTGTGGACCATAACGTTCCCCTGTTCACCAACGCCCGCCTAGCCGGGGCTTTCATCGACGCCTTCTGCGAGCTGGAGCTTACCCGCCTGCCCATCAAGAGCTGGGACGAATACGGGAGTGCCCCCTAGGGTTTGTTTTAAAACTAAGGAAGCACGGATTAATGGGGTTTGACTGGACAACGCGGACCCGGCGGGGTCCGCAAATATTAATAGGTCAAAATTGGGTGTACCCAACCTGACAGGGGTTTATTTAAGTCTATTTTATATAGATACGAATGCAATTTTTCAATATCTCCGCGAAGCGAAAGAAGTTTGTCATACCACCCTCGCTGATCGACGCCATATCCGAGAGTTGTGTTGACGTCACACAAACTGTTACTGCGATATTCGATTGCAGACGAAGTGTCACGAGCATTCTTGATCCCAGCATATTTAATTTGATTTATAAGAGAACCTGTATGCATACCTATATGTTCAGAATATTCAGGATCATCAGGGTAATCTTTAGCTACAGCATTACGTAAAAGATCAGTAAATTTTTGACCATCGTCTGTGAAAATATCATTGTCCTGCACAGTGAGTTGATTGATGGAATAGCCGGTATATTTTTCGACCCAGTAATTTACCGTATACTTCATGGATTCCTCGCACGTGTATTGCATGGTTTGGTTCATACCGTCAAATATAGTTTGCCGCAGCTTATAGGCAAAATCAGGCCCCAAGTTATTCAATGCGCGCTCAATTTCTTTTCCTTGCGCCTCGTCTGCGTGCCCGTTTATTGTTATAGTGTTATTAAAATTGACGATGATAGAAAACTTATCTTTACTTGTCAGGGTTATCCCTTGGGCCGCAAGCTGACTCTCGATTGCCGCGTTAATTTCATCACGTCTTTCTACTGTGTTTCGCGCCGCATCAAGGGACATGTTGCGCAAATACCCATCTGCGTCCAGTGACAGGTTTAGATCAGGCCGCCAATTTTTAAATCTGTCGCAGCCATAATAATCGGCTTGGATTTCAACATCAGCTTGCTGTTGAGCTAAACCGTACCTGAGACCGTTTAGCATACGTTGTTCGTAAGGAGTTAAAGGCCCTTCGGAATCTCTTTTAAGCGTTATATTATCTATCCAAGGATACCCCGTCTTAAAGTCCGTATCGTCCCAATAATCAGTACCGTTGGTTATTATGCCTTGTATGTAGCGGTTGAGGTTAGTCAAACGTCCGCCAAGGGTACTCAAATCAATATGTTGAATTTCAACTGCACTTTCTTGATTTGCCAGAAGTTGATTAGCTTGTTCCGATATATTAACGGTGTCCTTAGAATGGCTGCGGTTTCCGTTAAGGCAGTCGATTAATTTCATACTATAATAAATCTTTGCTTGGCGTTGAGAAAGCGCTGCATTGGAACGGTCTGAGAAACCATTCATGGAACCGCTATAGGGATTTTTGTAAATGCTGTTAATCAAATTTCTCATCCTTTCTTGCACAGTACCGCTTCTTTTTAGGAAGCACTGATTAATGGGGTTCTTAGAGGCCTCAGGCCCCTCTGGGTCCAAGACCCCTAAGCAGGGCGTGGGGCAGAGCCCCGCAAGGGGTTAATCAGGGTTTCCTTAACTTTCCCACCACATCCGAAACAACTCCAACCACTCCGACCACGACGATTTCTCCACTGTAACTGTATGGTGGAATTCTTTTTCAAGGCGTTCTCCTTTAGCTTGAGCCTTGAAAGCGCGTTCTATTTCAGCTTGAGCCTTGAAAGCGCGTTCTATTTCAGCTTGAGCTTTAGCGCTTTCTATTTCAGTTTGAACCTCGAAAACGCTTTCTATTTCAGCTTGGCCCCTAGCGCATCGTATTCCAACTTCAGCCTTGAAAGCGCGTTCTATTTCTTCAACTTGAACCTCGAAAGCTTCAACCTTGACAGCGCGTTCTATTTCAACTTGAACCTTGAAAGCGCGTTCTATTTCTTCAACTTGAGCCTCGAAAGCTTGAACCTTGAAAGCGCGTTCTATTTCAACTTGAGCCTTGACAGCGCGATCTATTTCTTCAACTTGAGCCTTGAAAACACGAACCTTGAAAGCGCGTTCTATTTCAACTTGAGCCTTGAAAGCGCGTTCTATTTCTTCAACTTGAGCCTTGAAAGCTTGAACCTTGACAGCGCGTTCCCTTTCAACTTGAGTCTTGAGAGTGCGTTCTATTTCTTCAATTTGAGCCTTGAGAGCTTGAACCTTGACAGCGCGTTCTCTTTCAGGTTGAACCTTGTTGAGAACTAGAACCTTGAAAGCGCGTTCTATTTCAGCGACAGCGCGTTCCTTTTCAACTTGAGTCTTGAGAGTGCGTTCTATTTCTTCAATTTGAGCCTTGAAAATACGTTTGATTTCTTCTATTTCTTCTTCTTCTTCTTCAACGTAAGCCTTGGTAACGCGATCTATTTCTTCAGCTTGAGCCTTGATAGCGCGATCTATTTCTTCAGCTTGAGCCTTGAAAGTTTGAGTCCAGGCAGCGCGATCTATTTCTTCAACTTGAGCCTCGAAAGCTTCAACCTTGACAGCGCGTTCTCTTTCAACTTGATCCTTGAAAGCGCATTCCATTTCTTCAATCTGAGCCTTGAAAGCTTGAACCTTGAAAGCGCGTTCATATTTAATCAAAAACAACAACAGCTGTTTAGAGCTTTGATTGGTGTTGGGTTTTGTGGGGTCGTTTGGAGTGTCACCCCTTTGCTGCGTCTGGGGTGCGCTGCCGGTGGGTGTTTTTTGGCTCATGTGACTACTTGCGGTCACGCTGCCAATGCGTGCTCTGCCGTAAAGGGCCAATCCCATGGCAATGACATCCACCGGGTTGCCTGTCACCTGGAATTTGCTTTCAGGGAAAAGCGCCCTTATCCGATTTTTTACGTAATATAACCGTGACGACCCGCCCACGATGATAACATCGTTTATCCGCGCCGCCTCAAGCCCCGCGGCTTTCAAAGCATTGTCGACCGGCTCTTCCAAGCGTTTGATCAAAGATTCGCAAACCCTATCAAATTCAGATTTTGATAAAGTCAAAGTCTTTCTTAACCTAAATCCCCGCCAGATTTTATATGCGTATCAATTAC
>JAITGX010000064.1 GCA_031280275.1 Synergistaceae bacterium | reverse complement strand
AATATGGGCATGAATCCTTCTATGCGGCATAATATAACAAAGCAGCGATGGGAGAGATAAAAATGCCAAATCGCCATGAGATAAGTGACGAAAACTGGGAACGCGTCAAAGACTTGTTTTCTCCTGAAAATAGAGGAGAAGGCCGCCCCTCAAAAGCAAATAGAGTTATGCTCAATGGAATCGCAAATAGTCATGTGACGAGGTTTTCAAAAAAGTGTTCAAGTCGTTGAGCAGCGGCGCGGATATGCAAGATATGTCAATTGACTCCGATAGAGCTGAATCTCACTCCAGGTAACGTGAGCGGTTGTACGGCGGCTGTTGGAATATTATCTAAAGCGGAACTTGAAGGCAGCGCAGTAATGGGAGACAAAGCATATAGTACAAAGGAAATCCGTGAATATATTGAAAGCCATGGAGCCAGTTATTGTAGTCCGCCGAAAGCGAACGCCGCGAAACCGTGGGAGTGTGATTTTTTTCAGTACAAGGAACGGCACGCAGCATTGCTCCTCCTAGTTTTAAAACACACCCTACAGAAGGGTCATTCACTTTCTTTATAAGCGAAAAAGTTGAAGACGATCACCAGTGGTATTTTAAAGATAACGAAATACGGCAATACCTAGGAAATCCTAAGCGAACTATTGATGTGAGGAACTGGCGCATCTATATTTACGACGACATAACGGATAAAGTGCAGCCTAATGAAGTAACTCACAGAGAATTCGGCTTTTCGCCTCAGGAAGGTACTCGCCGCTGGACGGATGGTGAAAAGACGCAGGTTGTTACTGGAAAGAATAAGAAACTTGTATCCTTCAACCTCATAGGCCGCGCGCCATCCATGAAAAGCATCAAGGTATTTTTCAACGGCAAACTTATTCAAACCATGGATATGGCGGCGATAAAAAACGGTGACTTGGTGAAAATCCCCTTACCGCAAAGTGATGTTCAGCATAACCGTTTGCTTTTGGAACTCGATAAACCCTCGCGTCCAATAGACTGGACGCAGGGGAAAAACCAGGATAAAAGGCTTCTGGGAATATTGACCGAAAATTGGAAGGGGGAATGAGGGTAATAATGGCACCTGTGTTCTCCCGCAAGCGGGGGAACATAGGTGCTGTCGTGTGCATTTGCGAGAGCTTACCCCTTTTCTCTCACGCAGAACCGCATGAAAGCGGCGTCCTTGTCAAGCTCTTCAGGGCTTCCGCAGGACTCCAGCGCGCGGGCTTCGTTGAGGCGTGTGAAAAGGGCCGCAAGCTCCTGCCCCTCGCTGCTCAGAATTCCCTTGCCCACGTGGTAGCGCCCCGTCCGTACCATGTTCACGAGTACCCCGCAGCACAGCTTCAGCACGCAGCACTCCTGTGTCATGTTCCGAGAGGGCGGCGGGGTCTTCACCAGCGTCTTGAGAACCTCGCCCTTCATCGTTTTCATGATAAAAGACGGCCCGAACCTCTTTTCTAGTCCCTCCAAAATCCCTATCGCCTCCTCCAGGCCAGGAGGGGGCAGGGGTTTGCCGCTCCCGCCGCCTTTTGTGCCAATGCCCTCAATAGTGTTTAAAGCCTGGCCGAGAAGGGTATAAACCTTGTCGAACCCGCTCGTTTCGTTTTTTTCAGGGGCAGCTTCCTTCCGTGGGGCAGACGGCAATGGGAAATTTCCCTCGGCAGGGGGCTCCTTTCGATTCTGTTCCGGCAAGATAGCGTCTTTGGGCGTTGCTTCACCAGACGCGGGGCTGTCGGGCTCGGTTTCGTCGGACTGTGCTTCATGAAACTCCGTTTCATGAGACTGTGCCCTCTCCCGTCTCCTTCGGCGGATGAACAGTCCTCCGCTGCACATGAAAAAAACGACGGAAACTGAAAACGCAAGCTTTCCGTAAAAATCGAGTTCTTCAATATCTTCCGGTTCCTCATCTTCCGGCTCTTCTGAAGCCTCCAGGGACCGGACATCGGGGATGGACGGGGTCGCGGCGGCCAGGACAGGCGTTTCGAGCTGTTCGAAGACGGGTCCGGCCGTGAAAGGCAGGGACGCCGACCACGCGCTGAGGAGCGTTTCGAGCTGTCTTTGCCAATAGTCTTCATGTTTGGGAAGGTACTTCATCGAGAGGAGAAAGAGTTGTTCCCCCCAAAAAAGGGAAGCGCATTTATAGCGAAGGACCCGCCAGAAACGGATTTCACCTTTTGGGGATCGTTCCACGCGGAAGGCCCCTACACCGTAGGTGGCCACGGCGAAGGCCTCCGAACCGACTCGCACCGCGCCCTCCTCCAATCGCGCCGCCTGGCCGTAGCGGGCGTACAGGAGGCCGGCCAGCAGCTCCTCACCCAGGGTAACACCTCCAGGGAGGGGGAGCGCCTCTCCTTCTTCGCTGGTACTCCAGATCGAGAAAACCTGGAGCGCCGCACCGCCGCCCAGCGCGGTTCTGGCGTAAAGAACCTGACGGACGCTGTACGCCGCGTTCGCCCTCTCGCTACGTTCGGCGGGCTCATCCTGCGAGATCACCTCCCACTCCGGCGGCAGAGAAAAAAAAACCGCGCCCGGAACGGGATCGGCGGCGGCCCTCCAGCCCCAGACTTGGAATAAAAACACGGCGAAAAACACCCACGCGCGCAACGGTGAAACGCCGCCCGCGGTCCTTTCCGCGATGGCTGCTTCTTCAGGCATTCCCTATCCCGCCTCTTTTCAGGAACAAAACTCCCTCAGGCGGTTCGTCAGGTGCTCTGAGACCTCTTCTACCAAGTCGAAGTTTCTAGCCTCCACCAGGACGCGCAGAAGGGGTTCTGTCCCCGATGGCCGAATGAAAATCCTGCCATTTCCCCGCATAAGGCTTTGTACCTCCATGGAAAGGGAGTTCACGGCCTCCATGTCGATGACGCGCCCGCCCTCTATAATCAGGTTGCTCAGACGCTGAGGATAGCGGTCAAAGCGATCCACCAAGGTGTCGATATCCTCGTTCAGGTCCCGGCAGGCGTTCAGCATCATGATGGCCGTGCAGAGCCCATCTCCCGTGCGGGTGTAAGTGTCCGCGATGATGTGCCCGGACTGCTCACCCCCCAGCCGCGCGCCGTGCTGCCTCATGGCCTCTAGCACGTACCGGTCTCCCACCGGGCAGCGGAAAAGCCGTATCCCTTGGCGGGAAAGATGCCCCTCCAGCGCCATGTTGCTCATGACGGTGACAACGACACCCGCGCCCAAATCCCCCTGGGCCGCCAGCCAGCGGGCCAGCACCCAGATCACAATGTCGCCGTCGATGGCGCGTCCCTTGGAATCCGCCATCAGCATCCTGTCGGCGTCCCCGTCGCAGGCGAAGCCCAGCTCGCAGCCGAGCTTCGTCACCTGAGCCGCCAGGTGTTTGAGGTGGATGACCCCCACACCCTCGTTGATGTTTAACCCGTTGGGGTCCGCCCCCACCAAAACCCATGGAACGCCTAGGCTCTCCATCAGCGGGGGCATCACCGCGCAGGCGGCCCCATGGGCGCAGTCGAACACCACGGAGGAGGGCAGGGTCTTCGGTTCCCTCACCAGCGAAACCAGGCGGTCGGCGTAGCTTTTCACCACTCCGGGCAGGGGGCGTATCTCCCCCACGGAGGCCCCCGTGGGACGCCAGTCGTCCGTCAGGAGGTTATCGCCAAGGTACTCCTCTATGCTGAGTTCGGATTCGTCGGAGAGTTTGCAGCCGTCTGGGCCGAGAAACTTGATTCCGTTGTATTCCGCTGGGTTGTGGGAGGCGCTGATCACCGCGCCCCCGTCCGCCGCAGTGTGCCGCACCGCGAAGCTCACCCCTGGCGTGGGGATGACCCCCGCGGCGAGAACCTCCGCTCCCGCCGAGGCCATGCCCGCGGAGAGCGCCCCCTCCAGCATCGTGCCGGAGCGCCTCGTATCTCTGCCCACTACGATCTTTGGGCGCGGGACCCCCCTTTCGGCCAAAAAGAGGACGAAGGAACGCCCCAGCCTCAAGGCCATCTCAGGCGTCATACCCCCCAGGTTGGCGACGTCACGAACCCCGTCCGTCCCAAAGAGCACCCTCTTGCCGTCATTCGAGTTTTTTATCGGACTCACCTGTTCCTTCAGCAGCTTCACCGCGGGTTTCTCGTGAGACCACAAGGCTCACGGAGCGGCGACTTACGGGGCGGCGCCCGCGCTCTGGGTTACGGCCAGAGTGGGGGGCTTTACTTCCACCACCCGAAAGTCCCCGGACACCGTGGCTTGCACGGGCAGCTCCCCCTTGGTGAGGAAAAAGTTGGAAGTGTCGAGGAAAACTTTAAGACCAAGTTTTTTCGGGTCAAAGATATTCATCTTAGAGGGCGGAGCTTCAAGCACCACATCTACCACCGCGGGCTCGACTGTCCATTTCCTTCCTGGCGGGACTCCGGTGGTGGAGCCCTCCACGGCCACTGGCACGCTAGAGACCACCCTCTGGGCCATTATGGGCGCCAAGTGAACCGAAATCTTCACCGATTTGACGTCCACCGCGGAGATGGCCTTGTCTCGGAAGGCGCGCAGGGGGGTAACAAGCGTCTCGTCATGGGCCAGGCCGGTGATGTCAACGGTCTCCGTGTCAGCGGTGGAAACGGCGTCCAGTTTGGACTTGGGCCCTTGAATCATGATCTCCGCCGGATCCGTGGTCAAGGACTGCACCGCGAAGTCCGACGCGGGTTTGCCGCTCAGCCGGACGTTGACGGGCACCTTCTTCCTCGGCACACCCCGCACCAGCGCCGCGTTCATCGTCACCGTCTTCGGCCCCCACTCCACCTCAGATTCAAAGGGTTCCGACTGGGAGAGGTTCACCGATAGGTGCAGCTCCTTACCTTTCTCCAGGTCCGCGGCGGCGGGCGCAATGTTCAAAGATCCTATCCTGGCCAGATCCTTCTCCGAGCCCTTGACGACGATCTCCTTGGGAACGACATCCACGGCCTCCAGATACCGCCCCGCCGGAAGATCCTGCGGCAAAATCACCTCCACTGGGAACACGCGGCTTAAATACTGCACCAACACCACCTCCACCAGAGAGGGGATGGTGCCCCGCACGGTCACGTTCGACGGCATGTCCTTGATCTTGACGAGCCTCTGATACTTGCCCGCCGACACCCCCTCAAGGTCAATTATGCCCCGGATGGCGTCTTGGTTCAGCTTGTCGAAGACGCCCTCGGTTGCCTCCACCTCTACCTCGACGCTTGTCTGCGGCGTGCCCCGGATGGCGAGCTGAGGGTCTATGTTGGAGTACTCCAAACTTATCGGAAAACTGCGCTTCTGCTTGGCTGCGTCCCCCGTGCCCGTGACGTAGAACCACATAGAAACGGCCACCACCACGGATATAACCCGCAGTATCCAGGGAGACGTCAGCACGTCGTCAATTTTTTTCGAGATACCCATAAAAACTTTCCCCTATCCCCGTCATTCACGGCGCCCCTATTTGGACCAAAGCGGCTGAAGCAGTCTCAAAAACTTGTCCTTCCAGGTTTTTCGGGGAGCTTCCCGGGCTCCTGAGAAGTAGAAGAACAGGAGTTTCTGAAGCTGCACGTCCTTCAGGTTCTTTGACAGGTGCCCGTTGTAGGCCAGCGTCACCTCGCCCCGCTCCTCAGAAACCACCAGGGCCATTGCGTCCGACACGTCCGATATGCCCAGAGCCGCCCTGTGACGTGTCCCATACCAACGCGAGATACTGGTGTTATCCGTCAAGGGCAGATAGCACCCCCCAGCCACGAGGCCATCCCTATCCATGATCACCGCCCCGTCGTGCAGGGGGTTGTCCTTCCAGAAAAGGCAGATGAGCAGCTCCTGGGAGATGCGAGCGTCGAGCCTCACCGCCGTCCTCCAATAGTCCCTGAGACCCGTTTCCTGTTCGAGCACCAGAAGCGCGCCGATCTTGTGGAGCTTCATGTAGCTCAGGGCGGCAACGATCTCTCGGCTTAGGCTGTCGGCTTCCTCCGCGTCCATGCGTCGGCGCCACAGGTTTCCCCTGCCGATCTCCTCCAGCATCTTCCGCACTTCCGGCTGGAACACCATAGGAAGCGCGACCATGAGTCCCCCCAGCGCCCATTTCAGGAACCACGACACCAGGTGAAGCTCCAGGGCGGCGGCCAGAAGCGTGGAGGTTCCCAGGAGCAGAAAACCCTTCACGAGTTGAACGGCCCGCGTCCCCACCAACAGGATCAAAATCCTGTAAATAATCGAGGAAACGATGAAAATATCGAAAAAGAGTCTTACCCAGTACCACATGGCAGCCCCGCGCGTCAGATCACCAGCTCCACCCGCCCACGGTAGATGAGGCCGCGCATACCGTCTATCGTTAACTCCATGCCGTCCGTGAGGACGGACATCGCGTCCGAGACGCCCACGACGCAGGGAATGTCGTGTTCCAGCACCAACATGCTTCCCTCCAGGTCCAGGCTGCTCTCCGAGATGACGGCGGAGATCCTGCCGATCACGTTCCGGTACTCCTCGCCCAGGTGGCGCACCACCAAGATGGGGTTGCCGACGATTTTTTCCTCCGCGTGCTTCGCGTCGAAAACCACGCACACCTTGCCTCTGGCGATTTTTCTCACCATAGGGATGCCGGCAAGAAGGATTTCACCCGTGGTCAGAACCTCGACCATATTTGTCGTCCCCACCAGCCCCAGCGGGAGCCCCGCGGTGATGACCACGAGCTGTCCCTCCTCGATGTGTTTGCCCGCGATACAGGAGTTGACGGCGTCCTTCGCGGCCACGTTCAGGTCGGAAAGCTCATGGGACTTCACGGGGTGGATGCCCCACCACAGGGCCAGCTCCCGCCAGATCGTCTGCGAGGGCGTGACCCCCAGCACGGGGCACTCCGGGCGGTGTTTGCTGATCATCTTCGCGGTGGAGCCGCTTTTCGTGAGGGAGATGATGGCGGCGGCGTTCACTTGTTTGGAGATGAGGACGGCCGCGTCGCTGACGGAATCCGGAACCCCCACGGAGGCAGGCCGTATCCTGCCGGCCAGGCTCCAAAGGCCCAGTTCCTTCTCCGCCCGGTCCACGATGCGGCGCATGGTGGACACGGCCTGCACCGGGTAAGAGCCAGAGGCCGTCTCGCCTGAGAGCATCACCGCGTCCGCGCCGTCCAAAACGGCGTTGGCCACGTCGTTGGCCTCGGCTCTGGTGGGGCGGGGGCTGTGGATCATCGAGTCCAGCATCTGCGTCGCGACGATCACCACCTTGCCGCGCTGGCGGCAGAGTTCCACGATGTGCTTCTGAACCAGGGGTACGTCTTCCGTCGGTATCTCCACCCCCAGGTCGCCGCGGGCGATCATCATGCCGTCCACCGCTTCGGCGATCTCATTGATGTTCTGGACGGCCTCGTAGGTTTCGATTTTGGCGATGATCTTCAAACCGCCGTTCAACGATTTAATGAGCTTGCGAACCTCCAAAATATCGGAGCGCGTCTTGACGAAGGAGACGGCGATGTACTCCATCCCGTGGTGTATTCCCCAGGCGATGTCCTCTTTGTCCTTGTCGGAAAGGGTTGGAAGCGGGATATTGGTTCCTGGGACGTTGATGCCTTTCGTGTTCCGCAGGGGACCGCCCACGTCCACCCGGCAGAGAACGTCCTGTCCATCTACGGACTCCACCTCCAGGCGCAGCGTACCGTCGTCGATGTAGATAACCCGGCCTGGGGCAAGGGATCGCGCGAAAGAGGGGCAGTTCACGTGAACACGTTCCGTCGTGCCCAGACAAGGTGCTTCGGTCAGGCTCAGCGTCTTCCCGCGTTCCAGCAGAATCTCGCCGTTTTCTACCTCGCCCGTGCGTATCTCCGGGCCCTTGGTGTCCAGCAGTGCGGGAATGGGATAGTCCAAATCGCGTTCCAGCCTTCGGATCAGCTCTAATTTCTCCCTATGCCACTCATAGGAACCGTGGCTGAAGTTGAAGCGCGCCACGTTCATCCCCGCCTCTGCCATCAACTTCAGCACTTCGTACTCCCCGCTGGCTGGGCCTATGGTGCACACGATTTTAACGAACACGGAAGTCCCCCCTTAAAAACCTTGGGGCCCTGCCCCAAACCCCGCCAGGGAGTAAACTCCCTGGCCCCCAATAGCCTTTGGCGGAGCAAATTCTCTTTGGCTTCCGCTCCCGTTGGTCGCTTGCGAAGGGCTAGAGGCCCGCTCCCTGAACCTGGAAAGTTCCCGCTGGAACCAGCTCGGCCAGGCGGGCCTGAAGGTTCTCCGCGCCGCCGACGCCGATTCCTTGCAATAACAACACGCAGGAGTCGCGTTCGTCCGTGAACTCCACCAGGACAGGCGACCGTCCCGGACAGTCCTTCAGGGCCACAGCGAAGTCCTTGAAGTTCAATTTCTCTGCCACGAGGTCCGCCCTCAAGCGGACGCGAACCAACCCCGGCTCGTCTAAATCCTCCTTCAGGCGCGTCACCTTCTGCACGACGAGATTCCTGGGCTCCCTGTCGCCCAGCCTGCCCTCCACGATGTAGGGCTCCCCCACCTGAATTTGGCTCTTGAG
This sequence comes from Synergistaceae bacterium, assembly GCA_031280275.1. Classification (GTDB taxonomy): domain Bacteria; phylum Synergistota; class Synergistia; order Synergistales; family Aminobacteriaceae; genus JAITGK01. The sequence continues at coordinate 8,404 of JAITGX010000064.1, read as the reverse complement.
GGTCTCCCAGTCCTGGGGGAAGGACACCATCTCAATGCTGGCGTCGGAGTCCTCCAGGTTCATGAGCCCCATCGACTTGCCCGACTTTGTGATTTTGTCCGTCACGGAGAGAATTATACCCCCTACTTTGGCTGGAATGGAACCCTTCCAAAAAGAAAGTTCTTCGATCGTACACGTGGCATATTTTTTTGCTTTTTCCTCATGGGCGTCGAAAGGGTGTCCTGAAATGTAGATTCCCATGACCTCCTTCTCGCGCTCCAGCCGTTCGAAGACCGGGTCATCCTCCCTTTCGGGCATGTCCGGCTCCTCCGGCTTTTCCTCGGTGAGGTCGAAAAGCGAGTACTGCCCCCCGTCCCGGCTTTTTTTCTGCGCCGTCTGGATGAAGTCGGGGAGAGCTGCGGCCAGGCGGGCCCTGTTGGGTGAAATTTCGTCAAAGGCCCCCGCCCTGATCAGGTTTTCGATGGCAGACTTACTGACTGTCTCAATGTCCACCTGTGAGACGAAGCCCCAGAGGGACGTAAATCTTCCCTCCTTGCAGGCGGCGCGCGCGGCGGTGACGGCCTGCACCGCGTTGTGTCCCACCCGGGTCACGGCTCCCAGCCCGAACCGGATCACGTCGCCCACAGCCGTAAAACTCTCCAGCGACGAGTTGATGTCTGGCGGCAGGACCTTCACCCCGCTGCGCCGAACCTCCCGGATGTATTTGCCCAGCACGTCCTTTTTGGCTTTCATCTGACTCGAAAGGTACGCCGCCATGAACTCGGCGCGGTAATTGGCCTTTAGGTACGCTGTATGGTAGGAGATTTTCGCGTAGGCCGCGCTGTGGGACTTGTTGAACCCGTAGCCCGCGAATTCCTGAATCAGGTCGAAGATGTGCTCGGCCGTCTTGGAGTCGATCTTGTTTTTCTCCGCGCCCGTCACGAACTTCGCGCGCTGCTGCTGCATGACCTCCACCTTTTTCTTGCCCATGGCGCGGCGCAGCAAGTCAGCCTCGCCCAGAGTGTAGCCCGCCAGGATGGAGGCGCACTGCATCACCTGCTCCTGGTAGAGGATAACCCCGTAGGTCTCCTTGAGGATTTCTTCGAGCAAGGGGTGAGGGTACGTGGCCTTGGCCCGTCCGTGCTTGCACTCCACGTACTGCTTCACCATGCCGCTGCCCAGGGGACCAGGGCGATACATGGCCAAGACGGCGATCAGCTCCTCGAAGCAGTCCACTTTCAAGTCTAGAAGCAGGCGCCGCATCCCGCTGGACTCCAACTGAAATATGCCCAGAGTGTCGGCGTTTTGAAGCATCTGATACGCGGCGGGGTCGTCCATGGGAATGGTGTTCATGTCAGGGACGGGTTTGCCGTTTACGCGAATGTTTTCCAGCGTCTCCTCGATGATGGAGAGCGTGCTGAGTCCAAGAAAGTCCATCTTGACCAGGCCCAGTTTCTCAATGGGTTCCATGGTGAACTGCGTCATGCTCTGGCTGAGGTCTAGGGGGCCGGAGGTATCTGACCCGGCGTCCGCGGCCTTGATCCGGCGGACGGGCACCAGATCTGTGACGGGAACCGGGGTGATCACCACCCCCGCCGCGTGCTGCGACGGATGCCGAGCGAGGCCCTCGATCTTTTCGGCCACCTTGACAGCGGAGACCACCTGCGGGTCTGACTCAATGACTTCCTTCAGTTCGGGCACGGAGCGAACCGCCTCCTTGATGCTCTTTGCGCCGAAGGGGATGAGCTTCGCCACCCTGTCCATCGCGGAGTACTCCAGCCCCATCGCGCGGCCCACGTCCTTCACCGCCTGGCGGCTCTTCATGCGGCCGAAAGTGATGATCTGCGAAACCCTGTCGCTGCCGTAGCGCTCGACAATGTACCTCAGCAGCTCGTCGCGCCCCTTGTCCGAGACGTCGGTATCGATATCGGGCATGGTGATCCGCTCTGGGTTCAAGAACCTCTCGAAGAGCAGGCCGTAGGCTATCGGGTCCAAGTCCGTGATCCTGAGGCTCCAGGCCACCAGCGACCCTGCCGCGGAACCCCGTCCTGGCCCTATGGGGATGTTCCTGTTCTTCGCCGCCTGAATGATGCCCGCCACGATCAGGAAGTACCCCGCGAAGCCCATGCTGTTGATGACCTCTAATTCGTATTCGAGGCGCTTCTGGTACTCCTCTGGGGGGTCATCCCCCATGCGGAGGCGGAGACCCCGGAGCGCGCCGTCCTCCAGCGCCTTCTCCAGGGTTACACCGTTTTCCAGCTCCATGCTCGGAAGCTGATACGCGCTCGATCCCAATTCGAAGGAGACGTCACAGCGCTCCGCGATCTCGGCGGTGCTGTCCAGCGCCCCCGGCATCTCTGGACCAAAAAGCGCGTTCATCTCCTCTGGGCTTCTCAAATAATAGTCGTTGCTGGAAAACCCGAAGGCGTCGTCCGTGCTGTCGGCCCGCGTGTTGACCTTCAGAAGGATTTTGTGCCACTCGTAGTCGTCCTTCTCTAAGTAGTGTGCGTCGTTGGTGGCTGCCAGGGGAATGCCCGTGTCCCTGGAAAGCTGGATCAGGGCCTTGTTGACCTTGGCCTGGGCGGGCAGCCCGTTGATCATGACCTCCAAGAAAAAATTGCCCTTCCCCATGATGTCCTGGTAGAGTTGGGCGCGGTCCGCCGCCTCTTTTTCCTTATCCGCGAGGATGAACTGCGGTATCTCCCCCGCAAGGCAGGCCGACGAGGCAATAAGCCCCTTGCTGTACCGCGCCAGCAGGTCGTGGTCGATGCGGGGTTTGTAGTAGTATCCGTCGGTGTTGGCGATGGAGGCCAGCTTCACGAGGTTGTGATAACCCTCGGCGTTCTCCGCCAGGAGCAGGAGGTGGTTGTTCTTCCCTTTTTTCTCGCGGGAACGGTGTCCATCGGGGTCCACGTAAATTTCGCAGCCGATGATGGGCTTGACTCCGTTTTCTTTGCATCGCTCGTAAAACTCAATAACCCCATACATCGCGCCGTGATCCGTTATGGCCACAGCGGGAACAGCGCCAGCGGCATCCCGCCAGGACGCGACTTTGCGGGCCAGTTCCGCGGTGCGAATGGCCCCGTCCAGCAGACTGTATTCCGTGTGCACGTGCAGATGCACGAAAGGCCGGTTCATTTTCATCGTCCTCTCGAATAATTTTGGTTTTTATTTTACATCAGCCGGAAGGAAAACATCGCTCCCCGCCCCGCGGAAATAAAACCCTGATTAATGGGTTTCTTAGGGGCCTGAAGCCCCTTGGGGTCCGAGACCCCTTGGGGGCCGAGACTCCTTGGGGGCCGAGACTCCTTGGGGTCCGAGATTCCTTGGGGGCCGAGGCCCATAAGCGGGGTGTGGGGCGGAGCCCCACAAGGGATTAATCAGCGCTTTTTTAGTATTCGTAAAAATTTCTCTTTCATATTTCGCCCTTTTTGCGCTATAATTTATAAAATTAAATATCCGGTGACATATATATAGAGGTATAGAGGATTGGATGCGTTCTTGCAGGCATGCTGTTCAGCGTTTTCCAAGCTGCGTAAAATATCCTGGAAGGTTTTTACGACCGTCGATATAATGAAAAGGCGTCTGGCGCCGGGAACACAGAGCAAAAATACGCGAATTAAAAGAGCTGACGGCTCTAAAAGCGTGAAGGAGGGGCAGACTTATGCCTCTGGGAAAAGTCGTTGAACGGACCACGAAAAGACGTATCTCTTTGGGAGAGCTGAAAGAGTACTCCAAGGGCATCGCGACGGTAGCGGAGGACGTTATCTCCAACGGGACGGTGCTTTTGCCGCGTGGTACGGAGCTGGCTTCCTTAATGTCCTCCGTTGAAAACCTTGAAAACACTTTACGCCACTGGGGTATTTTCTCGATTCCCATCACGCTGAGCAACAAGCTGGACGTCAATGATTTGGAGCACATGCTGAAAACCGCGGAGGCAAACCTGTCGGTCATTGACCCGCAGCTGGCCAGGGAAACGGTCACGCAGGTGAGTAACGTCTACGAGCGCATCACCAGCGGGGTGTGCAAACCTGAGGACATCTCTCACCTCGCCGAACAGGGGCGCAACCTGGCCAAAGAGGTGGCTGAGGCTCCTCAGGTGATGTTCTGCCTGGGACAGGTTCGCAGCTGGGACGAGTACACTTACGTACACTCCCTGAACGTGGCCCTTTTGGGGGGGTTTCTGGCCAGTCGGCTGTTCCCGGGCCAAGTGGAACTTATGGAGAGCATGTCTATGGGCGGTATCCTGCACGACCTGGGAAAGGCCCGCGTCCCGCAGGAGATTCTGAACAAGCCGGGCCGCCTGGCGCCAGAAGAGTTCGAGATCATGAAAAAACATGCTATTTATGGGGCGGAGCTGGCGGCGGAGAACTCCGTCACCGACGAGCGCGTTCTGGCGGTGGTTCGCGGACATCACGAGCGTTTTATGGGCGGCGGCTACCCCGACGGCCTCGTGAAGGACAACATCCCCATTGAGGCCAGAATCGCGGCGGTGGCCGACGTGTTCGACGCGTTAACGGCTCAGCGGGTTTACAAGCCGCCCATAGAGACCCGGAGCGCTATCTCTATCATGCTGGAAAACATGGACGGGCACTTCGACCCTCAGGTGGTGCGCATCCTTTTGACATCCCTGGGGCTTTACCCTCCCGGCACGATGGTGGAACTCTCGGACGGCAGCATTGGCATCGCCGTCGGCGCGCGGGGCAATGACCTGTTGAGGCCGGAGGTTTTGCTGCAAATTGACCGCACGGGCCGCAAGGTCAGTGGTGACATGCGTATCATCGACCTGAGCATGACCGAGGGTCTTTTTGTGGAGCGCACGCTGCACAGTACAGGAAAGTTCGCCTTCTGATTCGGATTAACGCCGAAGGCGATCGTCACGGATTCAGGGTGCCCCGCACCCTGGAAATTTGGGAGGTGAGCGGCTGTTGACGAAGAAGTACGAAGTGGGGATCAATAGCGCGTGGTGTAAGGGGTGTTCCCTGTGTATCGGGGTGTGTCCCAAGAATGTGCTGGAATTGAGCGAGCGCGTGAAAGCCGTTCCGGCAAGGGTAAGTGATTGCGTCGGGTGCAGGCAGTGCGAGAATATCTGTCCCGATTTGGCCATCACCATCAAGGAGGTGGAATGACATGTCGGACGTGGCCTTCTGGCAGGGTAACACGGCCCTGGCTCACGGCGCTCTTCTGGCCGGCTGCAACTTTTTCGGCGGCTACCCCATAACGCCTTCCACCGAAATCGCCGAGGTCATGGCGGAAGAACTTCCTAAAATCGGCGGCAAGTTCATTCAAATGGAGGACGAGATCGGCGGGATCGCCGCAATCATCGGCGCGTCTATCGCGGGAGCCAAGACTCTCACCGCCACGTCAGGGCCTGGGTTTTCCCTGAAACAGGAAAACCTGGGTCTGGCCTACATCGCGGAGATACCCATCGTGGTGGTGGACGTTATGCGCGGCGGGCCCTCCACAGGACTCCCCACCAAGACGGCCCAGCAGGACGTGATGCAAGCGCGCTGGGGCACTCACGGCGACCACGCCACCATCTGCTACTCCCCCTCGTCCGTGCAGGAGTGCTACGACCTGGCCGTCAAGGCCTTCAACATGGCCGAGCGCTTCCGCCAGCCCGTGTTGATCCTCTCCGACGAGGTGGTGGGGCACATGAGGGAAAAGGTGGCGAAGCGAAGCCCGGACAAGGTGAACATCGTGAATCGGGCGCGGCCTTCCGCGCCGCCTGAGAGGTTCACGCCCTACGAGGCAAACCCCGTTACTGGGGTGCCCGCGATGGCGTCTTTCGGTGATGGGTACACCTGGCACGTGACGGGCCTGACTACCAACGACTGGGGGTTCCCCACCAATAACCCGCCGGAGATTGAGAAAAAAATGCTGCGCTTGATGAGCAAGGTGGAGCGGGCGCGGAACGAGATCGTCGAGTACGAGGCGGAGTACATGGACGGGGCGGGCATCGTGGTCACGGCCTACGGGAGCGTGGGGCGCTCCGCCCTGCGGGCGGTTCGCGACGCGCGCAAGAAGGGCATCGCAGCGGGTTTCTTCCGGCCCATCACCCTGTGGCCTTTCCCCGGCGAGGAGCTGGCGAGGCTGGCCCTGGGTGCGAAAACGGTACTGGTGCCGGAGCTGAACTGCGGTCAGATGGTTTTGGAAGTGGAGCGGGTTATGGGCAGGAGAAGCGAGGTTCGCGGGATGAACCTGTTAAACGGAGAGCTTTTCAAGCCGTCGGAGATTGGACGGGTAATTGAGGAGGTGGCCTGAGATGCCGGGCACGGAGGTGTTGAGCTGGCTGAGGACGCGGTTCATGCCGCACATCTGGTGCCCCGGCTGCGGGCATGGGGTGATCATGCACGCGCTGGTCCGGGCGCTGGTGAACCTGGGCAAGGATCGCGCGCAGACGGTGGTGGCGTCCGGTATCGGCTGTTCCAGCCGCATGGCGGGATACATCAACGCCTGTACGGTGCACTCCACCCACGGGCGCTCCCTGGCCTTCGCCACGGGAATTAAACTGCACAAGCCGGAGCTGACGGTCGTGGACGTGATGGGAGACGGGGACTGTTCGGCTATCGGCGGAAACCACTTCATTCACGCCTGCCGGCGCAACATCGACATCACGGCGATCATCATGAACAACAACATCTACGGAATGACGGGAGGCCAGGCGAGCCCCACGACTCCTGTGGGAGCTTGGGCTTCGACGACGCCCTATGGGGCCGTGGACCCATCCTTTGACCTCTGCAAGCTGGCGGAGGGGGCAGGCGCTTCCTACGTGGCGCGGACTACCATCGCGAACCCGAAGCAGGCGGAGAACTGCATCATGAACGCCATCAGGAAAAAGGGGTTTTCAGTAGTGGAGGTGGTGACACACTGTCACACCCAATTCGGGCGCAAGAACAACCGGCGTCAGCCCATCGATAACTACAACTTTTTCAAGGAAGCGACGGTGCCGCTGGCCAAGGCAAACGAGATGAAGCCCGAAGAGCTTGTGGGCAAGCTGGTCTGCGGGGAGTTCGTGAACAAGGACGTGCCGGAGTACACGGAGCAGTACGGTAAGGTGATCGAGGCCGCGAGGAGGGGGTGTTAGGTATGTCGGGAGAGAGGTATGAAATCCGTATCGCGGGTTCCGGGGGTCAGGGGGTCATTTTGGCGACGGAGCTGATCGGCCAGGCAGTCACCCATTACGAGCGGGGCCTGTACGTGGTTCAATCCCAGGCCTACGGCCCTGAGGCGCGGGGAGGCAAATCGAAGGCGGAGGTTGTGGTCTCGCGAGAGCCCATCGACTACCCTAAGGTAATGGCGCCGAACCTGCAGGTGATCCTGACCCAGGCCGCGGCGGAGGAGTACGCGGTGGACACGGTACCGGGAGGGCGTATTGTGTACGACGACTTTTTTGTCACCGACCTGCCGGGCTTCAGCGCGGATTGCGACGCTGGAAGCGTGGAGGAGGTTCGGGGCCGGATTGACGCCAGGGTGTACACCCTGCCCGTGGTGCGGACGGCGCGGGATAAGCTGGGCAGGGAGATCGTGACGAACATGGTAGCCTTGGGATGCGTGGGTCGCATTCTAGACTTGGAGAAGATCGCGTCCTCAGACTCCCTGAGAAAGGCCATAGCCGACCATTTCCCTGAAAAGAAGCTGGCGGACCTGAACATTCAGGCCTTCAACGAGGGCTACGAGATATTCCGGCAGAGTCCCCTGCCTTAACTAATGGACGGAAACGCGGAGCGGTTGATTTCCAGCCGGAGAATTTACGACGGGCGGGTGTTAAACCTGCGGGTGGACCAGGTGGAGATGGCGGACGGCCGCAGGGCGATGCGGGAGGTTGTGGAGCACCGGGCGGCCGTTGGCGTTCTGGCTCTGACGGGACGGGACAGCGTTTTGCTGGTGCGGCAGTACCGCTACGCGGCGGGCGAGGAGACGCTTGAAATCTGCGCAGGGCTCGTGGAGGAAAGCGAAGATTTGCAGGAGGCCGCAGCCCGGGAAATGCGGGAAGAGCTGGGATACTCCCCAGGGCGTCTTTCCAAGATCTGCAGTTTCTACGCCTCACCGGGCTTCTGCACGGAGCTTTTGACGGTCTTTCTCGCCGAAAATTTGACCCCCTCCCGTCTCCCCCAGGACGACGACGAGAACGTGAGAACGGTGGAGGTTCCTTATAAGGAAATTCCCGCTCTTTTGAGTGGAACCGTGCGCGATTCCAAGACGTTCGCGGCCCTGGCCTGGTTCCTATCTCATAAAGCGCGGGCCCTCTGAATCACTTGGTTTCAGGATACCGCGTTTTTCCAAAGCCTTCATCAGGGGGATGCCGGCGAGGAAACAAGCCCCGGTTTGACCAGCGCCCACCTGAAGGATCGTCAGCCAGAGGGGAAGCGAGTATAGCCAGCTTAGCAGCGTTCCGATGACCACCATATTGATCAAGACGGGG
>JAITGX010000018.1 GCA_031280275.1 Synergistaceae bacterium | reverse complement strand
CGCATGGGTCAGCAAACAAATGGGGCAAATTTTTACCCGCACTTCGTCCCGCATGACAATTTTCCCGTCAGTTTGCGTACTCTTGCCCGATGTTAATCAGGTGTACAACGAGGGAACAGATGTTCCCCTCCACGTCGCAGCCGAAGAACACGGGGTACACACCATCGCCAAAGCCGCTGGCGAAAATGGGAATATGCCAGTTAGTGCCGGGAATTTGCCAATTCAGCCAGTCGCCGCCCTCGCGCTGATACTGTGGGTATTTCTCATAACTTTCAGAGAACAAATCCGCGAAGTAATCGTCGTAGAGGTTAGCGCCGCGGCCCGCCTTGGCCTGCCAGTCCTTCTCAAAGATGGCGTAAGCGTCGCGGGTTTGCGCGTCGCAGATACAGGCAAGCCCCGCGTCCACGCCAAAACCAAAATAGTCACCGTCGAAATCAAGAAGGTTCTCGTCACCGATCAAGGCTTCTTTGTAGCGAACGGTCTCCGCGTCGGAAAACCGCACACGCGCCGCCGCGTAACGGGCGCAGTCGTCGTCATCCGGTGTGACGGCGGCCAGCACCACCTCGTATTCGCCGGGCGGAACGGACAGGAAAAAAGGTTCGCTGCGCTCGCTTAGAAACACCAGCGGGTCACATACGATCACTTGACCGGAGGGCAGGGATACCGTCCCGATGGACAGCCTGTCCAGCTTTTTTCCCACAATAGCGTCGGCGGTGAAGTAAGCGTTCAGATCAGCGGGGCAGGACAGGAACACTCGTTTCTGTTCGTAGACTTCAAGCCATTCTTTGGTGGGTTGCATGATGAGCGCCTTCTTTCTCGTGAATTGAGACCGCACTGCCACACTTTGAAACAATCATTTTTTATCATATTTCTTTCATATTTTATCATATTTCTTTCATAATTAATCCTGGGTAAACCCCCGGCTTTGCCGGGGGACTCCTAAAGTTTGACATTGTTGCAAATTATAGCACACATCAGCAAAAAGATCAAACGTTGAAGTCATGTTTTCTTCCTCCTTCCACATTATTTGGGCTCTCACGCCAATTTTTTATTTTTGTTGATTATATCATCCTAAACTCCCGTAGATTTTTTATAACTACAAAACGATAGCGCATTAGGTGCAGTGTAAAACCTCTAATAACAATCTCTTATCAAAATCATGCCAAATATGCTTGACAAATATCTCCTTAAATGTAACCATAATTTTTATAGTTACATTTAAGGATGTGACCGCATGAGCTATATATTTGAGCAATCCATAGGTAAGTATCGTTATGTTTATGAAGGCACATCTTACAGAGATGAAAAAGGTAAAGTGCGCACAACGCGCACAGCAATAGGCAAAATAGACTCAAGAACAGGCCAGCGAGTGTATAAGCCCGAGTACATTGAGCGAATGCGCTCTTCTGGAACACCAGCAGCGATAGCTGCTACGGAAAAACAGTTTACTGTAGAGGACATCAAGCATTCTGAAGTAACGGAATGCGGAATGACGCATCTGCTCAAAGAATTGGCTGTGAGAAACGGGTTGATACATGCAATGAAAACCACATTCCCTTTCGTTTGGCAAGAACTCTTTATGTTAGCCTGTTTTTTGGTTGTTACAGGTGATCCATTCGTTTATTGCGAAGAATGGGTTAAGGGCGCCGATGGCTTCCCCGTTGGAAGTATGTCATCTCAGAGAATCAGTGAGTTGCTTGCAGCAATAGACAGACAGTCCCGTGAGCAGTTTTTTAAAGCTTGGTGCGCATGCAGAGGAGAACAAGAATATCTTGCTCTAGATATCACGTCTGCATCGTCCTATTCGGAACTGATTGATGATGTTGAATGGGGATACAATAGAGACGGAGAGAATCTTGCGCAGATCAACATCTGCATGCTGATGGGCGAAGAGTCCAGATTGCCTGTCTACGAGACGGTATTTGCAGGAAGTATTCGAGACGTAAGTACGCTCTATACCACAATGGCAGAATTTAAAGAAATCGCCGGCGGCAAGCCGCTCTTCGCTGTGATGGACAAAGGTTTTTACAGCAAAAAGAACGTAGACGCGCTCCGCAGCGATAGCGCCAAACAGAAATTTATAGTGCCCGTGCCATTTACGGCGAAATTTGCCAAAAAGGCAGTTGAAAGCGAGAGGAAGGACATTGACCGGATAACCAACACGATAATAGTAGGCGAGAATTCCATGAGGGCAGTGACGAAAGAGCGGGCATGGTACGGAACTGGTGATATCCACGTGCACGTTTATTACAACGCTAAAAAAGCGTCAAACAGCAGAGAGGCGCTCTATGCGGAAGTGGCAATACTGAAGGAGGAGGCAGAGTTCGAGCCACAGAAATGCAGTAAAAGCAAGGAGCATAGAAAATACTTAAACATTAGAAAGTCTGCATCTGCGCCTTCTGGCTATACGATAAAAATTAGGGAAGATGCAGTATTTGACTCACTCTCTACTTCCGGATGGGTAGTCTTGATTAGCAATGAAACTGCCGACGCGAGGAAGGCTATGCAGATATACCGGGCAAAAGATGTTGTAGAAAAAGGTTTTTTAAGGCTAAAGAGGGACCTGGACCTTGGCAGACTACGCGTTCATTCCGATGATAGAATGCTCAATAAGGTGTTTGTTGGTTTTATATCGTTAATTCTGCTGGCTGAATTGGATAAAACTATGTCGGATAAGGGTTTATACCGTAACAATATGACCATGCAACAGCTGATAAGGCGACTGTCAAAACTCCGGGCGGTGTACGTGGGCGGTTCGCGTATCGTGTATCCTGTCACGAAAGAACAACGCCAGATTTTTGACGCGTTTAAGATTTCCCCTCCCGTGTAGTTATAAAAAACAGCGGGAGTTTAGGTATCATAAATTCTCCTTCATCAAGCGATTTATTTTCCATATAGTTATGTAAAAACCTCCGGCTTTAGCCAGAAAGCTTTCAGCAGACTCTTTTGATAAGTGTGTTATTAACCCTCCATAAAAATCTTGCGTTTATCCGAAAGAACTGATAAAAATGACTATGGCGATAAAAAACAAGGAAAATGCCCTATTTGTGTTACTAAAAAATGTATGAAGTCCGAGCTGTATGATAATCAAGGCTCACCTGAAAAAGCTTAAATGCAAAAATAATATTTAGTATGGTACATTAGCGTAAACGCAAAACATTATTGCAGGGTTAATAACCATCTAGACCAAAACCCCACCGTGACCATGACGCCCTACATAGGCCTTGTGATTTCGGCGGATCAGGCCGTGGTGGGGGATGAGGCGCGCGTTCAATACGCCGTGCGCGGCCTCGGCTACGACGGCGCGGAGTCCGCAGCGTGGGACGCCTTCGCTAAGATACTCAGGCTTCAGAAACTCTCTTTGCTTAGATAAAAAAGGAGCGTGAGTTTAGGAGATGCTCCGATCCTTAGGAAGGTGCGAGTTCAGTTTTTCTAGAACTTCATCGAGGTCCAGAGGTTTTCCGATGTGGTCATTCATTCCGGCGCCGAGGCATTTTTCTATGTCTTCGAGAAACACGTTAGCCGTCATCGCGATTATGGGGACCTCCTTCGCCCGCGGGTGGGTTAGTGAGCGGATCTTGCGCGTGGCCTCGTAGCCGTCCATCTCCGGCATTTGAACGTCCATGAAAATAATGTCATACTGGCCCGGCGCAGCGGAGAACTTCTCCAGCGCCTCGGCTCCGTTTCCTGCGCAGTCTATATGGAGGCACATGGGTTCCAGCAACGCGAGGACGATCTCGCGGTTGATCTCCACGTCTTCCGCCAGAAGCGCGCGGAACCCGTCAAATTGCCGCCTTGGCTCCACGCTCTCCTCATTAGCCTTGACGTCCTCTTTTTGCACCTTTTGCCGCGCGGCGCGCCTCACGCGCACGGTGAAGATGAAGTCGGAACCCTTGCCGGACTCGGACTCGACCCAAATCTTGCCGTCCATGAGTTCAACGATGTTCTTCGAGATGGCCAGACCCAGGCCCGTGCCGCCGAATTTGCGCGATGTACCGCCTTCTGCCTGCTCGAAGGAGCGGAACAGGCGTGTCTTCTGCTCTTCCGTGATGCCGATGCCCGTGTCACGCACGTTGAAAAGCAGCGTGCATAGGTCTTTCTCTATGGATGCCAGGCGGACGCTGATGGATATCCGCCCCCCTTCCGGCGTGAACTTAACGGCGTTGGAGAGCAGGTTGGTTATGACCTGGGTTAGCCTTTGGTCGTCCCCGATAAGTCCGTCGGGGATATCCTTATCCAGGTCGAGGTGAAACTCCTGTTTTTTCTCGTCGATGCGGAAGCTGTTGACGGTAGTGACCTTGTGCAGCACGCGCTCCAGACTGAACTCCGTCGGGGAGAGTTCCAGCTTCCCCGCCTCGATTTTCGACATATCGAGAATGTCGTTGATGATGCCCAGCAGGTGCGTGGAGGCTTCCTCGATGCGATCCAGACAGTAGTTCTTGCGCCCCGTCTCCGCGGCGGACCTGGCGATGGTGGTCATGCCAATGATGGCGTTCATAGGCGTGCGTATCTCGTGACTCATGTTCGACAGAAATTCGCTTTTAGCGCGGCTGGCCCGCACGGCGTTTTCCAGCGCTTCAAGACGCGCCTTGTCTACCCTTCGGTGCAGCAGCACGTTCAGGGATCCGCAGATAACAACGAGGACGACGCCTATGGTCAAGACCCCCGTGAGGGCGTTTACCTTGTCGCGCACGGACAAAATCTGGTCGTCGCCAATGTCGATACCGGCGATGGCAATGACTTCCCCGTCTTTGCCGAAAATCGGCGCGTAGGCCGACAGCAGGCCATCATAGCCGGTAGAGTAGCTTTCGAGGAGGGTTATGGCCGCGCGGCCGCCCAGGGCTTTCAAAGGGATTTCCTCCCAGAGGATGGGTTCTGACGTGAGGTTGACGGTTTCTTCCGTCAGGTCGTTGTCCACGATAAACTGCGCCTTGCCGCCGGAATCGCGCATGTAGTAAACGAACACCACGTTGTTCTCCCTCGCGAAGTCCACAAGTTTTTGCTTCAGGGCAGCGAACAGCGGCGTCTCCACGTCCTCGGGTTTTTGCAGGGCGTTAAGCTCGTCGGGGGTGACGATGTTGGCGGCGTAGCGGCTCAACGCGATCAATCGGTCTCCTATATCTGCGTAGATGTACATGGATATGGAGCGCATCATCACGCCCGTGTAGACGCAAAGTGCCAACACGATGGCAGCTGAGATGAAAAACAAGGCCAGCACCAGCCTGCCGCGCAGAGAGCCCTTCAAAACGCCCGGCCCTCCGTGCGGCCGGCCAAGCTAAAAGCCGCGAGTAAAACTTTTACGTCCATGCGCCTCATTCGCTTCCTCCCGGCATCATCTTTAATCTTTTAAATAATACCCGTTGTCGGTCAATACGACAACCGCCAGAGGCCAGGACAAACGGCCCGCACCTTGTATAATGGAGAGAAGGTAAAATCGGCTTAGGCGGGAAGCGTGATTTTTTGGTGAAAGATTTACTGAGTACCATTATATATAAGGCGTCATCCAACGTGACGATGACGGCGATCCGCAACGGCCTCGTCTGTATGATGCCGCTCATGATCGTGGGCTCCTTCGCCGTGCTGATCAACAACATCCCCTTGAATTCCTTCCAGGAGCTGATGCTGGCGATTTTCGGCGAGGGCTGGAAGGACCTTGCCGGGGCAGTCTACAACGGTACAAGCCGGATGATGTCCCTGGGAGCGGCGTTCTCGGTCAGTCACGCCGTCGCGCGGGCGCGGAAGTTCTCGGATCAGTTCAACCCCCTGATCGCCGCCCTGGTGAGTCTGGGGTGCCTAGTGACCCTCTCTCCCACCTCCTGGGACGCCCTCCCCTTCGGGGAGATAGGCCCTAGGGGGCTGTTTCTCGCTATCATTGTCTCTATAACGGCGTCAACGCTTTTTTTGTTCTTCTTCAGGTACAAACTTTTTCGTACCCGAATTTTCTCCGACGCGGCCAACCCCCTGGTGATGCAGGCCCTGGCCGCCCTGGAGCCCGCCAGCTGGACGTTCTTGACCTTCGCCCTAGCACGGCACATTTTTTCCCTCTGGGGGGTCAACGACCTGCACGCCCTGGTTTATGGTCTGCTGCAGGGCGTGTTCGAGTCCTTCGAGAGCGGTCTGACCTCCGCGCTGCTGTTTGTGCTCTCCGTCCACCTTTTTTGGCTCTGCGGCCTGCACGGAAGCAACATCCTGGAGACCGTCACTCAGCAGCTTTGGGTTCCTAATCTGGCCAAAAACATAGCGGCGGTTCAGGCGGGCGGTATCCCAAGCGAAATTTTCACGAAACAGTTCTTCGACGTCTATGTGATCATGGGCGGCTCCGGCGCGACGTTCTGCCTCATCGCCGCGATTTTGGCAGCGGCGCGGCGGTCTAACACGTCGAAGATCGCGAAAATCTCCATCCCTCTGGCCCTTTTCAACATCAACGAGACCATGATCTACGGAATCCCCATTGTGTTCAGTCCATTCTACTTAGTGCCCTTCCTTTTGACCCCCATGACCCTCACCTTGGTGTCCTACATTGCCACGGTACTGGGCCTCGTGCCTGTCACCACCGGCGACGTGGCCTGGACCACGCCGGTGATCCTGGGCGGGTATGCCGCCACGGGAAGCTGGCGCGGCGCGGCGCTTCAGGTCGTCAACCTCGTTCTGGGAACGGCGATTTACCTTCCCTTCGTGAAGATGAACGAAACATTCAAGGAAGAACGCAATCAAAAAGTCCTGGAAAAGCTTACCCGTCAGGTGAACTACGTGGACAACCGCCGCGTGCCGCTGATTCTGAACCGGCCGGACGAGGTGGGTTCCCTGGCGCGGGTTCTGGCCAGCGACCTCATGGACAACGCTTCGGACGATAAGGGGCTTTATCTGGTGTTCCAACCCCAGGTAAACAACACCGGCCGCGTGATAGGCTGCGAGGCGCTGCTGCGGTGGCGGCACGAGAAATTCGGTATCATCCCACCCCCCACTACCATCGTTATTTCGGAGGAGGCGAAGCTGGACGACCTCTTGAATAAATGGATTTTCGAGACGGCACTCCGCTACCAGAAGGGTCTGAACGACTTGGGTTACGCAGACCTAGTCATGTCCGTCAACATTTCCCCCTTGCAGCTCCGCAACCCGGAAATCATGTCGGTTCTCCGGCGGCTCATCCGGAAGTACAAGCTTGACCCTGACAAGATCGAGGTGGAACTCACGGAAAACATCGCCTTTGACGATACCAAGGAATCCAGGGAGGTCATGGAACGATTCAAGAAAATGGGTGTGCGGATAGCTATCGACGACTTCGGAATGGGGCACACGTCGCTTTTGTACCTGCGTTCCTTCGACGTGGACACCGTGAAACTGGACGGTTCACTCGTTCAGGACATCCTAACAGACCAAAGCAGCGTGGACATCGTGAAGTCTATCATCAGCCTGTGCGACAACCGGAACATGCACGTGGTAGCGGAGGTGGTGGAGACGAAGGAGCAGAAGGACAAGTTGAAGTCCCTGGGCTGCCACTACTATCAGGGTTACTACTACTCGCGCCCCCTAGAAATCAACAACTTCGTCCAGTTCCTCGAAAGCCACGACTGCGAGAAAAAATAGTAGGAGGGGATGATTTCATGGAGCGGCCCAAAAGCAATTCGTTTAAGAAATGGGAAGCACTTGAAGAATGGAATTTTTTCATCATTGGCGTGCTTGCACATGTCATTGCCATCGCGTTTTTGTTCCTTTTCGTTCAACTCACCGAACAGGCGATATGGCTGATTTTTTTCACGTGTCAGGTTTCTTGTCACGTGCTTCTGATGGTTTTTTACAGGTTTTTGACTCGAAAAATCTACTGGGTTTATTGGCATGGTCTAGAGCAAGCGAGTTTAGCGCTCACTTTTTCGATTTTCAGCTCAATTTTCGGCCGATCGCTCTCCTATTCAACAGAAACAAATTCGTTTTCTCCGCTGCTTGTCTGTATTTTCAGCGGTTTTACGCTGTCCTTTTTGGCGCGGGCCATCATCGAAGCGAGGAAAATCTTTTATCACTGCGCCACGTTTTTAAACACCTCTTTGGAGCCCGAACCCCAGTTGAGCGAACCGGAGGACGTCAAGGCAGCAAAGTGGAACAGACGGGAAGCGTGGGTTGGAGGTATTGTATTCGTTTTGCTTTTGGCGCTCTTCATAGCGGATGCGGTCTTTTTCCCTGAGTCCTATACCCTGTTTTTATGCGCTTTCGCGTGGTCCATCTGGCGTTTGGCGGCCTTTTGGGAGAACTCCCTCGCGCGGGAGGTCCGCGCGTATACTTTTTTGACGGTGGTCGAGCCGGGAGCGCCTATGGGGGCCTGGGCGGTAGGTCTTGAAGACCGTGTGGCGAGGATGAAAAAATACAGTGTGTACTTTGCCGGCCTTTTGCTCATTTTTTACCTGGGAGCGCTGGCGCTGTTCCTCAAGTTCATTTCCGCGACAATTCTTTCGCCGTTACTAAATTAAGGAAACACTGATTAAGCCCTTGTGGGGCTCCGCCCCACAAGGGCTTAATCAGCGCTTCCTTAAATTCCTTCTTCCGTTTTCGCGTTTCCTCCCTTTTCTAACTCACGCTTCATATTTCCATTAAAATATCAATGTCAACAACTTAAGTGTTTATGCGTGGGATTTCCTGTTGTGATGATACTTAGGGAAACGCTGATTAACTTCGTTCTTCAAGACAGCAGAGGATAATAGGGCTTAATTTTTATCCCCAGTACTCAAAATTATACCTTCTTTAAGCTTTATTCCCTCTTTTTCCAGCGCTTCC
>JAITGX010000101.1 GCA_031280275.1 Synergistaceae bacterium | reverse complement strand
TAGGCGTTTCCCTGAAGTCTATTCAAACAAAGGAGTATGTGTGATGAGAGGCGTCATGATCCAGGGAACCAGCAGCGACGCGGGCAAGAGCTTTCTGGTCACGGGGCTGTGCCGCATTTTTTCGGACCGAGGCTACAGGGTCTGTCCTTTCAAGTCCCAGAACATGTCCAACAACTCCTGCGTCACGAAGGGCGGGTTGGAGATGGGTCGGGCCCAGGCCGCCCAGGCCGAGGCGGCCCGCTTGGAGCCGGAGGCGTTCATGAACCCCATTCTGCTGAAGCCCCGCAAGGATACCTCTTCCGAGATCGTCCTGATGGGAAAGGTGTTTGAAGCCCCTGCTGACCGGGACTACTACCACTCCTTCACCATGAACGAGGGTCTGGCGGCGGTGCGGGGGGCCCTGGCCCACATCGAAAAAAGCTTCGACGCGGTGGTGATTGAGGGGGCCGGCAGTCCCGCCGAGGTTAACCTGAATGACACGGAGATCGTGAACATGCGCGTGGCGCGTGAAGCTGGCGTGCCCGTGGTCTTGACGGCGGACGTGGACCGAGGCGGGGCGCTGGCCGCCGTCGTGGGAACCCTGGAACTGCTGGGCGGCGACCGGGAGCGCGTCAAGGCCATCGTTTTCAACAAGTTCCGGGGTGATCTGTCGCTTTTCAAGCCCGCCGTCCGCTGGACGGAGGAGCGCACGGGAATCAAGGTCGCCGGCGTCATGCCCTGGCTGCCCGGCGTCCGCGTCGCTGGGGAGGACTCCCTTTCTATCCCCTGGGGCTTCCTGGGGCGCGGGAAAACATCCGGCTCCCTTTTTATCGGAGCCGTCCGACTCCCCTACGTCTCCAACTACACGGATTTCGAGGCCTTCGCGGCGGAGCCTGACGTGGAGGTGGTTCAGGTCGATGAAACGACGCCGCTCCACCGTCTGGACGCGGTGGTGCTCCCCGGAACGAAGAGCACGGTGCAGGACATGAAGGCGCTGCGCGATTCAGGACTGGCGGCGCGGATCGTGGAGTTTCACCGCGGGGGAGGAGTCGTGTTTGGCCTGTGCGGCGGCTTTCAAATGATGGGGGAGCACGTTGACGACCGATTCCTGCGGGACAACGACGAACTGCGGGAAATCGAGGGGTTGGGTCTGCTGCCTGTGGTCACGGACTTCACCGCGGAGGAAAAGATCACCATCCAAAGCGCAGGGCGAATCGTCCATCCCTCTTTCCCGCCTTCTGAGTCCTTTGTGGTTCAGGGCTACGAAATCCACTTCGGCGAAACTCGCCGCCTGCGGGAGAGCGGGGATTTTCGTCCCCTTTTCATCCTGAACGAACGGGAGGACGGTCTGGCGGACACGGAGTTCCGCGCGGCGGGAACGTACCTGCACAACGCCTTTCACAACGGCGCGTTCCGGGCCTTCTGGCTGAACCTTCTGAGGCGTCGCAGAGGCCTGCCTGAGCGAACGCCGGGGCACTCCGGAAAGGACGAAAGCTACGACGCCCTGGCCGCGGCGATGACCCAACACCTTGACATGGAGTACATTATGTCCCTGGCGGGGTTCGGAAGGGTGGGGTGATGCTGTTGCCCGAGCCCCGCGTTTCCATTCACGATGTTTCCTTTATCCTGCCGGACGGGCGGATGCTTCTGGACAGCCTGACCGAGAGCTTCGGGCGGGAGCGCACCGCCCTGGTGGGCCGAAACGGCGCTGGCAAGACGGTGCTGGCGAAGATCATGACCGGACTCCTGGAGCCGTCCTCCGGCAGCGTTACCCGCGGCGGGGCTGTTTTCTATCTGGATCAGATGACGGACCCCGGAAAGTTTTCCGCGGTCTCCGCCCTGGCAGGGCTTGGAGAGGTTCTAGAGGCGGTCCGCCGCGCTGAAAGGGGCGAGGGCGCCCCGCGGGACCTGGAGCTAGCGGACGGCAGCTGGGACGCCGAAGAACGCCTTATCCGCGAACTGCATGTAGCGGGCTTGGGACACCTGACGCCGGACACGCCGGCCTTGACCCTCAGCGGTGGGGAATGCACCCGGGTCTCGCTGGTTGGGGCCTTCGTCTCTGGCGCGGACTTCCTGATTCTGGACGAACCCACGAACCACCTGGACACCCCCAGCAAGAGGGCTCTGATGAAGTACTTGGAGACGTGGAAAGGAGGTCTGCTGGTCATCACCCACGACCGGGAACTCTTGGGGCGGGTGGAGCGTATTGTCGAGCTTTCCCCACAAGGGCTCAAAAGCTACGGCGGCGGCTACGCCCTCTACGCGGAGACGCGAGAGCGGGAACACCAGGCGGCCTTAGCTCACCTCGAACACGTGAAGGCGGAGCGCAAGCGGACGGCGGCCGAGCTGCGGGAGTCCATGGAACGCCAGCGGCACCGCTCGGCCCAGGGAAAGAAAGGCAGCACTGATATCGGGATGCCTAAGGCGTTGCTGCACCTTATGCGGGGATCGGCGGAAAAAACGGCGGGCAAGCTTAACGAGCTGAGGGAAAAAAAGACGGGGGAGCTGGCTGAGGCGGAAAAAACAGCCTTTCTGAACGCCGGAATTAAGGATCCGGTGGTTCTGATCCCCCCGGCCTGCTCCGTTCACGCGGCGAAGGCCGTCCTGCGGGTGGAGAAAGCGGTGCTGCCCTACGGCACCCACCGGGACGCCATCGACTGGACAATGACCGGCCCGGAGCGGGCCGCCGTGGAGGGGGCGAACGGCAGCGGCAAGACGACGCTCCTGCGGGTGCTGAAGGGTGAGCTTTCTCCCCTGTCCGGAACCTGCGAGGTAAGAGTTCCTTACGCCTCCCTGGGGCAGTTCGCTGATATCGACGAGGATCGCACCCCCGTGGAGCTGCTTCGCGCGGGAAGCGAGGCCCTTGACCTGAGCGAGGCAAGCACGCGGCTGGTGCAGATCGGACTTGCCCAGGAAAGGCTGGGACTCCCGGCCAGAGCCTTGAGCGGCGGGGAACGCCTGAAGGTGGCCCTGCTCCGCGCGATTCACGGCGCTCTGGCCCCGCAGCTTTTGATCTTGGACGAACCTACGAACCATCTGGACCTGGACTCCGTGGAATCGGTGGAAAAACTGCTCAATGCCTACACGGGGGCCCTGGTCGTGGTCAGCCATGACGCCTGCTTTTTGGAGCGGATTGGGGTGAACCAAAGGATATGCCTGATGTGAAAGAGGCTAGGGAAACGCTGATTAAGTCCTTGTGGGGCTCTGCCCCACGCCCCGCTTAGGGGCCTCAGGCCCCAAATAACCCCATTAAGAGGAGGTTTTATCATGGAAAAAATGAGTTACAGGGAGAAGTTCATTCAAATGAACAAAGAGGCGAAGGCCACGTGGACTGCCGCGGTGGTACTCATCGCCTTTTGGTGGCTCGCGGGGTTCGGCACGTCGAAAATCAAATACACCATCTTCCAGATGCCTGGTTGGTTTGTGCTGAGCTGTTTCGGCGTGTGGGTTCTCTCTATTGTCCTGGTGACGGTGCTGACCACGTGGGTATTTAAAGATTTCAGCCTCGAAGACGACGAACCGGCGAAGGAGTGAACTTAATGCAGGCTTTTTTGGTTCTCGCGCCCGTGTTCGTTTTTCTGGCCGTCATGCTCGCCGTGGGGTTTGTCATTCAGAAAAACTCTCAAAAAGACAGGAATAAGGACTTTTCTAAAGACTATTTCATCGGGGGCAGAAGTCTGAGCGGTTTTGTTTTGGCCATGACCCTGGTCGCCACTTACTCCTCGGTTTCCAGCTTCGTGGGCGGGCCCGGCGTCGCCTGGCAGCGGGGCTTCGGCTGGGTTTACTTCGCCATGACCCAGGTACTGGCGGTCTTCTTGGTCATGGGTGTCATGGGGAAAAAAATGGCCGTTATCGGCCGGAAAATCGACGCGGTCACCGTCATTGACGTCATTCGCGTCCGCTATCAGTCGAACCTCCTGGCCAGCGTGGGGGCCGTGCTCATCGTCGTGTTTTTCTGCGCCACCATGGTGGCTCAATTCATGGGGGGCGCGAACCTGTTCGCCGCGGCGGTTCAGGGCTTGCTGACGCAGGACGGGCAGAGCATCGGAGGCGCTGCCCTGCAGGGGCTCGACCACAACTACATCGCGGGCATGTTCCTCTTTGCCCTTGTGGTCGTCGTCTTTACCGCCGTGGGGGGATTCAAAGCGGTAGCCGTCACCGACACCATCTGTGCCGCCGTCATGCTGCTGGGAATGTCCGTCATCGCCTACGCCATCCTGAGTCACGGCGGCGGTTTGAGCGGCGTCATGGCCGTTATCAACGGGCAGCCCCACATGTTGGAGCCCACAGCGGGGGGCTCGCTTCCGGTGCAGATTTTCCTCTCCCAATGGCTGCTGACAGGCGTCTGCACGCTGGGTCTGCCCCAGTCCCTGGTGCGGAACTTGAGCTACAAGACCTCCAAAGACCTTCACAGGGCCATGCTTTACGGTACCGTGGTGGTAGGGGCCATGATGCTGGGAATGCACCTTCTGGGCGTGTTATCCCGGGGCATCATCCACACGCTCCCCGGCGCCACCACCGACTCGGTCACGCCGCATCTGATCGTCGCCTACCTGCCGCCCCTTCTGGCAGGAATGGCGATTATCGGCCCCCTGGCCGCCTCCATCTCCACCATCTCCTCCCTCTTGATCGCGGCCTCCTCCTCCATTATTAAAGACGTGTACCAGCACTCCGTCGAGCGCAGGGGTCTGGAGGTGGATCAGAAAAAGATCGGCAGGTTCTCCACCATTGTCACCGCCCTCATAGGCCTGGCTTGCATCCTGGCCGCCGTCAAGCCCCCCACTGTCATCGTGTGGGTGAACCTGTTTGCCTTCGGCGGCCTTCAGACCTCCTTCTTCTGGGTGTTCCTTCTGGGGTTCTTTTGGAGGAAGGCCAACCTGACGGGAGCCTTTCTGTCCATGGTGGGCGGGGTGATTCTCTACTGCGGGTTCATGGCGGCCCGGATATCCCTCGGCGGCTTTCACCACATCGTGGTGGGCATTGGGGCGGGCCTCGCGCTTTTCGTCTTCGGCAGCCTGACGGGCAGACCCAGCGACGAGAAAGTGCTCAAGCTCTTCTTCCCGGAGCACTACCCGGAGGGCACGAAGATCGAGATACCGACGAAAGTTTAATTTTGCGTATCCCAATCCGCGTTTCCTGCTTTTTTACCTGATTTTTTTACCTGAACCACGCGGTCGCCGCCGGTTCGTTTGGCCTCCGTCATGGCCTCGTAGGCTGCGGCCGTCACGGCTGATATGTTCATGGACTCCCCGAACTCCGCGACGCCGGCGCTGAGGGTCAGGGAGTTACCCTCGAAGGAGGTGTTCCGCGCGAAGCCGAGGAGCGTTTCCGCCAAGCGGGCCGCCGCCGCCAGGGGCACCGGGGTGAGGATCACGAACTCGTCGCCGCCCCATCGCCCCAAGAAGTCCGTTTGCCGGACGCGGGACTTCAAGCCCGCCGCCAGGTCCCGCATGGCCCGGTCGCCTCCCGTGTGACCCGCCTCCGCGTTCAGGCGGCGAAAACCGTCCACGTTCAGCAGCAGCAGCGACAGGGAACTTCGATAGAGGGCGGCGCGCCCAATTTCCTCATTAATGACGCGCTCCATGCCCTGGCGGTTCAGGACGCCCGTGGACACGTCCATAATGGAGAGGCGGACAAGCTGTTCTTCGGCGCGGCGCAGTTTCGTCTGGTCCGCGCAGCTCACAAGAATCATCTCCGCGTCTCCCCACCTTACCCGAAAACCGCTGATCTCCCAAAAGAACACCTCACCGTCCTTGGCGCAAACGCGCCACTCCAGTCCCTCGAAGGATATCCCCGCTCCTATCGCTTGGAGAAACCTCTCCGCCAGGTTTTCACCCAGGTCGTCGGACAGATTCGCGAAGGGCTGTCCCACAACCTCGTCCCTGGTCAGCTTCAGGACACCGAGAAAACGGTCGTTGACCTCAGCGCAAAGCCCCTCTTCATCCACCAAGCAAAACGGCCTCGGCATGGCGTTCAAAAGCTCGGCTTGCCTCTCTCGTATTTTTTCGGACCCACCCTGCTCCGGCGGGCTCTGTACCTCTGGTTTTTCGGAGACGGTTTGGGCTTCCTCTTTCGGCGTTTCCGGCTGCTCCACGCGACCCACCGCCGTCAGGTGCACCACGGCCCCCATGATCACGCCCGTGGCGGAGACCAGGGGCGCGGCGGTCACGTTCCAGCGGTTGTTCCCCTCGGAACTCTTTTCGACCAGGGCAGACATCCGGGTGCCGCCCTGGAGCGCGTCGTGGATCAGGTCTTGCAGTTCCATGTCGAAAGGCGTTTCGAGGCTGACGGGGTAGGGGAAGCCTGGCGCGCACTCGTGCTCCAAAAATCGCTTGGCGATCTCCCGATAACCTCGTGTGGAGTAGAGCAGCAGACCCTTCCGGTTCACGGCAAAGCACAGAAGACCGGGACAGCAGTTCAGAAGCGGCAGAGCGTAAGCGGGGCTGACCTCGGAGTCCGGCAGGGAGGCGAAGGGCATTCCCTCGGTTCGGCCTTCCAGCAGCCCCGACACGTCGGCCGCCAGAACCAGAACAGCGGGTTCCCCTTGGTAAGAGGCGGGGGAAAACTCCATGTCCAGCCATCCCAGCGAGCCGTCAGCGCGGATAGCAGGCAAAACCACATGATTGGGTCCGTTTGCGGCCGCCGCCATCGCGGACTCCGCCTCCTTCTCGTAGCCGGAACCCACGAGGGAGTACAGCGCCACGTCCACCCCCGTTTTCAGCTGAAAGCCAAAAAAACTTTCCGCGCGGCGGTTCATCATGCGGAACGTTCCGTTGGGACCAAGGACAACGTGCAGGAAAACGGAGCTTTCCATGAGGGTGAGGTAACGCCGCTCCATCTCCCGCAGCACCTTCTCGGAGCGCCTTACCTTCATCAGTTCCTTTTCCAATTCAATGGAATACTGAACCACGTCCCGCCGCCTGTTGGACGCGTCCTCGGACACGGCGCCACCCCCCTCCTTGAAAAAATCTCCGGAACTCAGAGTCTTTTCTGGAACCAGCCGCCAAAACACCGTTTGACGTCGGATATCGTGAGAAAACCCTTGCCCGCGAACATCTCCTGAACGGGCCTCACGTCATGACGGCGGCAGAAGACCTGCACCACCAACTTGGGGCCGTCACGCCCCATGGCGTCGATAACCGTCGCACCCAGCCCCTTTTGGCGCACAGCGGCTATCAACGCCCGCGTCTCGTTGTTGTCGTTCAGGATGACCTCCACTAGGATGTAGGTGTTCAAGAGCTTTTCTTCCAGCCAGGAGCCCACGTAGGTACCCGTGGCGAACCCCCCGCAGTACACCAGCAGTTCCACGAAAGTGAGGCGCTTGCCCCCGCCCAGGATGTACCCCAGCACCCCCATGTAGACCATGACCTCGAAAAAGCCGATACAGGCCGCGATGAAGCGCAGGCCTCGTACCAAAAACAGGAGGCGCACGATGTTGCAGCTCACGTCGATGATTCGTGCGCAAAAAATCCCGCAAAGCCCCAAAAGATTCAAGGTATTCACAAAATCCTCCACAAAAAATGGCGGGGGTCCCTCAGCCATTTCCTCCGCTCAAAGTTTTACTGGTATCGATGAAGGGCTTCAGGAGGTCCATGGGGACGGGGAAGAAAGTAGTGGTGTTCCGGTCGCCGGAGATCTCCCGAATGGTTTGGAGGTAACGCAGCTGCAGCGTTATAGGGGAGACCTCCATCTGCCGCGCGGCCTCGGAAAGCTTCGTCGCGGCTTGAAGCTCACCCTCGGCGGCGATGATCTTTGCCCGGCGCTCGCGCTCGGCCTCGGCCTGACGCGCCATCGCGCGTTTCATCCCCTCGGGAAGCTCCAACTCCTTCACCTCAACCGCGCTGACCTTGATACCCCAGGGGTCTGTGCGCTCATCGATGATTTTTTGCAGTTCATGGTTGATTTTCTCCCGCGAGGAAAGCACCTCATCCAACTCGACGGAGCCCACAACGGACCGCAGCGTAGTCTGCGCGAGCTGACTGGTGGCCATAACGTAGTTCTCCACCTCGACCACGGAGTGCGACGGGTCCATGACGCGGAAGTACACCACGGCGTTAACCTTGATGGGAACGTTGTCCTTGGTGATGACCTCCTGAACGGGGACGTCCATCGTCAGAATGCGGAGGTCCACGGTCATCACGCGGTCCAGCACCGGAATGACAAAGACGATGCCCGGCCCCCGGCTCCCCGCCAGGCGCCCCAGGCGGAAGACCACAAGCCGCCGGTACTCCGGCACGATCTTCACCATCGACGAGAGGATCGCCAGCAAGATAACCAGCCCTCCGAACAGACTGCCTGCATTCGACAGCAACCCAAACAAACCATCGGCATTAATGTACATATCAAACCTCTCCCCTGTGTTGAAAATTTTTCGCGGGAAAAGCATAGCACAAAGCGCTCCCGCGCGGCGGTTTTTAGGTCAAGATTTTCTGGTCGGCCTGTTCAACGGCGCGTTACGCGTCAAAGAAGCGCTGATTAAGCCCCTTGTGGACCCCTGCCCCACGCCCCGGGGTCTCAGACCCCAAGGGGCCTTAGGCCCCTAAGAACCCCATTAATCAGTATTTCCGTCAGGTTCATCTCATCTGTTTTCCCGCGTCAATCCCACCAAAAGTACCAGGTGGCGGAACTTGTCAGTGCACTGGCCCTCGCCCGAATTGTGTCCCAGCCCTCGCCGGCCTGCATGATCACGTCATAGCAAAAAGCGAAGTGCTCTTTCGCCAGCGCCTCCCCGTCCTCGTTCGTCATGGGCGGCTCAGTCAGCTCCATTTCCCAGTTGTCGTAAGTCACCACGCCGGGAACCGCGCCATATTTCTCGTGCCAATATTTGAAGACGGCCGTCTGCTCGGCAGGGCTGGGGCAGTCGTTGAAGCCGCCCATCGGCACCCACGCCGCCAGCTCCCACGGGTGCTTTGCGGGAATTTTCGCGATGAGGATTTCGGGGTGAGGTTTCCTTTTCAACATGTCGATATGGCAGTAAAAGCACCCATCCGGCTCGGCAAGCTTGAACTCTCCCAAGATGTTCATGTCGCCGTGCATTTCCATGTACTCGGCCAGCCGCGCGTCCAAAAACGCCTGAACATTTACGTCCTCAGCCTCCCGAAGGGTTTTCTCTCGCAAAACGGAGACGCCCTCCCGCGTGTTTTCCAAGCCTGCGTTCTTCAGTGCCAGTTCCAGCGATTCGGCCAAGACGCCGCTTGACACGATCAGCAGAGGGAAAAAGCCCTCTTGTTTGCCCTGTTCGGTAAGCTCGTTCCAACGGCCTATGATTTTGTCATCACTCTTTTCGTTTTCAAACAGCTCGTAATCGCACCCCAAAAAACCGATGATGCTCTTGCAGGCTTTCTTAGCACCCATTTTTCATCAGCTTCCATGCCATGGCGGAGAGTAGTAGGGCGCTCAGTACCAGGAGTCCCCACACCAAGTAACGTTGCCACCCTATTTCCTCGCGCTCGGCTCCAGCCTTCTCCCCGCCTGGGGTCAGGTCTGGGGTTGCGCTGGGGTCAACGAGCGAGCCGATTTCCGCCTGGATTCCCGTTACGGTTAATTGGCTGCCGCCTAAAAAGGACGAATCTTGGAGGGTCAGGTCTTTCCGGAAACTGCCGAAGGCCAAGATGTATGGAGCCCTGCCCTGGGCCAGAAAAACGACCTCTCTAGGCCGCCAGGCATACCTCATCTCCGGTGGTGCGCCAGAGAACGTCCCCTCGAACTCTAGTCGCCAGAAGCGGTGCTCCAGACGCGCGTCAACGGGAATGGGGAAACTGGAACTCACGCTCCCGTCCGGGTTACGTATCATCGAAAGGCTCGTTTCACCCCGAACCTGCCACGAGTCGTCCTTCTGAGGGCGGGAGAGGTACCGCACTTTGTAAAAACCTGGTTCCTTCAGGACGAAATTGACCCTCGACACGGGAAACGCCCCCAGCAAGTCGTATTCCAGAGCGATCCCAGGCCCAACGGGCGTTCCCTCCAGGGCAGCCTCTTCCTCATGGGCGGAGACGCTTTGCAACGTGGCAGAGTACCCAACGCTCTTTAAATTGAACGAGGCCCCCTTGATCCGCAGCAGCAGGTAACGCTGGGGAGCGCGAGGCAGCTCGACGCTATCGCGGGTCAGGCGTGAGTCTTTGTTGTGGAGTTGAATCAGGGGCGCGTCCGTTAAAAATGGGACCCACTCTCGCAGGTTCGAGCTCTCGAAAAGGGACATCTGGGCGGACAGCTCCGCCGTATCGTCCGGCAGGGAGAGGGTGAGCGTGTAACCGTCGGCGTTTCCGCTCAACTGCACCGAGGAAAAGTCCAGCAGGTAGCGTCTCTCCCTTGCCTCACCGCCCCTGCCTCTACCCGTTACGGAAATGACCTGCCCATCCGCGTCGGTTCTGACGTAGATATCCACTGGCCCCACGGGGTTAGGTCCCACGGGACTTTCCGCCGAGGGAAGCTCGTAGAAGGGGACATCTCGCTCGACGCGCTCCACGGCGCTGCGCGCGAGCGGCTCCGTCACGACGAAGGGCGTCACCTCCCCGTTGGCGTTGAAAACGGCAAGGTCATATCTCTGAGATTGGATCAGGCCCTCGTAGACGATTTTTGGTAGGGATAAGCGGTAAATTGCGCCCTCCAGCGCCGTTCTCAAATATAGGGCCTGGACGAAGTCCCTCAAGGTAACGGGCTCCGGTTTCCCATGCTGCGCCGGGACCCAAGCGCCCTCCGCCGCCACGGACAACAACAAAAGCGTACACAGGGTAAACCCTGTGCTTTTCCACAGCCACCTCGTCATAATGGCATTCCCCCTCCGTTTTCCTCCATAGCCTGTTTGAGCCGTTTTTCCAGGTTGCCAATTTTGCTAGAGTATCGCCAGCACGCTCAGAAATATTTCCATTTTTGGTACTTCTTTATGCTTATTTATACTCTACTAGATTATAAGCGCCGAAAGAATACTCTAGAAGCGTTGATTAAACCCTTGTGGGGCTCTGCCCCACGCCCTGCTTAGGGGTCTTGACCCCAAGGGGCCTCAGGCCCCTAAGAACCCCATTAATCAGCGCTTCCTATACTTCATAAGACGATTTTACAGGCGATTTTACAGGATGGAAAATTGTTAGAGTCCCCTCGCTTTTTTTGAGGGAAATATGTCGAATTCAACAAATTTCTGCGCTATAATATTTCAACGAAACTCACCCAAAGGTGGAGGCCGAATTTTCTTGAATCCTAAAATAAAGTTAATGAAGGCGCTGAACCTGCCGAACACGCTTAGCCTTATCCGCGTTTTCCTGGCCCCGCTGGTGCTTCTGTTTCTGTCCTTGCGAGTCACCGCGCCCGTTCCCTGCCTGGCCGACCTGGGGGAGGGGCCTCCGACGTGGGGGGACGTCCTGGCGGGGGGGACCTTTGTTGTCGCGGCGATAACGGACTCTCTAGACGGATATATCGCGCGCAGGTGGAAACTGGTGACAACGCTGGGGAAATTCATCGACCCCCTCGCGGACAAGGTGTTGGTCATCGCGGCGATGGTGGCCCTGGTGGAGCTGCAGCGGGTACCGGCGTGGATTGTGGTCGTCATCATCACGCGAGAGTTCGTGGTGACGGGCCTTCGACTGGTGGCCTCCGCCGAGGGCATGGTGATCGCCGCCTCGCCGGGAGGCAAGATCAAGACGATTTTCCAGATCATCGCCGTCACCCTCCTGATTTTGAAGCTGCCGGGCGGGACGGCTCTGATGTGGGTGGCGATGTTCCTCACCGTCTGGTCGGGGATGGAATACCTCGCCAACGGCGCGAAAATGCTGATCGAAACAGATTAATGGTTCCGCAACGGAGAGGATAGAGTGTTTAGTTTGATAAACGGCTATATACGGGACATGAAGCGGGAGTTTTCCGGGTACGGGGCGGCGGCCTTCGGACAAGACGCGCTAGCGGGGACGACGGTGGCCGCTGTGGCCCTGCCTCTAGCTCT
This sequence comes from Synergistaceae bacterium, assembly GCA_031280275.1. Classification (GTDB taxonomy): domain Bacteria; phylum Synergistota; class Synergistia; order Synergistales; family Aminobacteriaceae; genus JAITGK01. The sequence goes on along the minus strand of JAITGX010000101.1, from coordinate 2,897 downwards.
CGCCTTTGGGGTGGGGAGCGGGGCGGACGCAGCGTCAGGACTGATCTCGGCCATCGTGTCGGCCTTTGTCATCGGGGGGCTTTCCGGGGCGTCTTTCCAAATCTCCGGGCCCACGGGGGCCATGACGGCAATCCTGATTCCCCTGTCGATTCGGTTCGGGTTCTCTGGAGTTTTAGCGGCGGGGTTCGTTTCCGGAATATTACTGATTCTCGCGGGGTTATGCCGGGCAGGTCGGCTGGTCAACCTCATTCCAGCTCCTGTCATCACTGGATTCACCTCCGGTATCGCCGTCATCATCGCCCTGGGGCAGCTGGAACCTCTGCTCGGCGTCAAGTCCGAGGGGGCGGAGACGCTGAAACGGGTCTATAACATCTTTGCCCAAGGTTTTCACCCCAACCTTTACGCAACGGCAGTGGGGGCAGCGGTGATTCTGATCCTGCTCCTGTGGCCTAAAAAATGGGCCTCGTGGGTACCGGGTTCCCTGGTTGGGATTGTCTTTGGGGCGGCGGCCTGCTCTGCTCTGGGGCTTCCCGTGGCCATGGTGGGGGACATTCCGCGGACGCTGGTACACGACTCCCGTTTGACAGCCGAAGCGCTGGCCGGAGCCCTTTCGCAACCCATCCTGGTGGCGGGAACGAGCATCGCCGCCCTGGGCATGGTCGAAAGCCTGCTCTGTGGCATCGCCGGAGGACGGATGAAGGGGGAGAAATTCGACGTGGACCGGGAGCTGGTCGCCCAGGGACTTGGCAACGTCTTGCTCCCCTTTTTGGGCGGGGTTCCGGCCACGGCGGCCATCGCCCGCTCCAGCGTGGCCATCAAGTCTGGGTGCCGCACGCGGCTCACGGGCTTGACCCAAGGGGCGGTTCTTTTGCTGTCAATGTTCCTGCTGGGGCCTTTCATGTCGAAAATCCCCCTGGCGGCGCTGGCAGGGGTTCTGATGGTCACGGCCTGGCGCATGAACGAGTGGAACAGCATCAAGTACATTTTTGGCCGTAAATTCCGCTGGGGAGAGGCGAAGTACCTGATCACCCTGGGGGCCACCGTCGTTTTCGACCTGACAATTGCCATAGCCGCGGGAGTGTTTTTCGCCGTGGCGGCCTTCGTGACCAAGGTGGCTTCCATCGAGGTGACAGTGAGCGAGATTGACCCGACGAGACTCCGAGGCAAAACCGGCCCAATCCGGCACACTCAGGTGATCTACGTGACCGGCCCCATGTTCTTCGCGGCCATGGCGCGCTTCGAGGCGGCCATTCACGCGGCGGAGGCGGAGGTGCTCATCTTCTCGATGAGGGGAGTTCCTTACATCGACACCTCTGGCGCACAGATGCTGTGGGATTTCTGCCGTGAAAAACAAAAAGAAGGCATCTCCGTGCTCTTCTCGGCCCTGCAGCCCAGGGTGAAAGAGATTTTGGCCCAGGCGGGTATCGCGGAGCTGGTGGGCGGGGATTCCTTTTTCGGCAACGCCCTGGACGCCATCGAGGCGGCGGGTGCCAAAGGCACATCTCAAGCCCAAGGCGCGTCTGAGGCCGCCGGGCGCTCCTGACAGCGAGGCTCTATGCGGCTTATTGCCTACCTGATCGCCACGACGTGGGCGATCTATTCCTGTTCCAACGTTTTTTTCCTTTTCGCGCCTTATTTGGAACGCAGCGGCTTCCCACCGGAGGACGCAGGCGTTCTGGTCGGAGCCTTCTACGGGGCCACGACCCTGGCTCGGGTGCTGGGTGGCTGGGCCGTGGAGCGCGCCGGGATACGCCGCGCGATGGCGGCTTCGGCGTTCCTCTGCCTGGGGGCGGCTCTTTTGAACTTCACCGCGTCCTCCTTCTGGTTTTTTTTGTGGATACGCCTGGTAATGGGCTGCGCTTATGGGGTGTTCGTGGTGGCCCTGACCACCTATCAGTCCCTGGTTATCCCCGAGGAAATCCGTGGACTGGCCTTCGCCTTCATTACCTTGGGAGCTTTGTCCTGTCTTTTTACCGTTGTCCCGCTGGCGGATTGGTTGCTAGCGCAGGGGCACGACAAGGCGTTCCTAGCGCTTCCCGTGGGCGCGGCTTTGCTCTGCGCGGTTCTGGCCTTCCGCCTGCCGCCTGTTACGTCCGACGCCGGCGAGCAAAGCTGGGGGACGTGGGGTGAGTTCTGCCGGAACTCTCCCTATTGGCGTATCGCGGCGTCCTGTGTTTTCTTCGGACTTTGCGACGCCTCGATTGTCTACATCCCCGCTTTAGTGCTATCCATGGGGCTCGCGCCCTCCTCCTTCGTTGTCGCCAACGGACTGGGGGCGCTGGCGATGCGGACGCTGGCGCGGGGTTTCTTCAACCGCCACCCCCGCTACGTCTTCGCAGGCCCCTCCCTGCTGATCATGGCGGTTTTCCTCTACCTGACCCCTCTGGCGGAGGACAACCTGGAACTCTTCGCTTACGGATTTTTCTACGGCGTGGGGATGGGTTATGGGTTCCCGGCGCACCTGGCTCTGATAGGCGACCTGGCGCCCGCGCGCCTGCGCGCGAAGTCGTCCACGCTGGTTTATTTCTGCTACGACGTCAGCTTTTTTCTCCTGCCCGTGATCATGGGTTTCGTGGCGCCCATGCTGGGGAAGACCGGAGCGTTCCAGCTTCTGGGGCTCTTGTGTATTGCCTCCGGCGTGGGCGTGACCGCCATGTGGGCACTGTTCGCGAAAGCTTCAGGCCGGTAACGCTGGATAGAGACACTGATTAATAGGGAGAGCCCTGAGGTATCTCGGGTTCTTAGAGCGTGTTTTAAAAGGTCTCAAGCAGACCGAAGGCGTCTCAACATGAGGTTGATCACAGCCAGCTTGATAACAGTCTCACTATTCCCCGTCAGACGCTCGTAATCCTTCGCAAGTCTTCTGTATTTGCCAAACCAGCCGAAAGTACGTTCTG
>JAITGX010000139.1 GCA_031280275.1 Synergistaceae bacterium | reverse complement strand
GAATTCCAAATCTCGTGAGATTTGGTTAAACTGCTCTCTGCTTACATCACTGTCATATGCCTTACGCATTTACTTCCTCTCCCGTCTGTTCAAATCAAATCTTTGCCTTTAGTATATCTCACTGTAAAAGATTCTAGACACGCTCTAAGAACCCCATTAATCAGCGCTTCTTTAATTGAGGGAATCCCATTTTCTGTTCCTCGCAAAGTCGGTGGTCCGCTGTCTGACGTGTTCCAGGAAGATTCCCTAACCTGTTGACATTGTTTGCACAACTGAATTTTTGGATTGACAAGGCCGCTCTTTCTTTATATAATAAAATTTCGGCATAATTTCCTCAAATGTTATAGGGAGGTCTTTCAGTTCATGCCCGAGTTCGTTTCAGTTAGCAAAAAGCGGCAGCGTTACACCTTCGGCCGTGCTCACGACCTCATCGAAATTCCCGATATGATCGAAGTTCAGCGCGATTCTTACCGTTGGTTCTACCAGGACGATTTGCCCCCGGACTCGCGCGCCTCACAGGGCCTGCAAGAGCTTCTGAACGAGATATTCCCCATCGAAAGCTACGACGGGCAATTCGCGCTGGAGTTCGTCCGCTACTATGTGGACAACCCTAACCTGACGGAGGAGGAGGCACGCCGCCGGGACATGACCTGGGCGCGGCCCATCCGCGCCACCATCCGCCTGACCAACGCGAAAACTCAGGAGATTAAAGAAGAGGAGATCTTCCTCGGCGACTTCCCCGTTATGACGGATAGGGGCACCTTCGTCATTAACGGGACGGAGCGCGTCGTCATCAATCAGTTGGCGCGTTCGGCGGGGGTTTACTTCACGAAAGAGGACTCGATCCCGGGTCAGGAAACCTGCACGGCCAAGGTCATTCCTGACCGCGGGGCGTGGCTGGACTTCGCCGCCGCTCCTGGGGAGGTGGTTTCCGTCAACATTGACAATCGAAAAAAACTGCCCGTCACCTGGCTGCTGAAAGCCTTTGGAGCCAAAAACAACGAGGATATTCTCCGACTGTTCGATGCCAAGCCGGTCTTCATGGAGTTTAGCGACGAAATGCGAGGTATGCTGTCCGTGGAGGAGTTCCGAGAGCTGGACGGAAGCGTCATCGTGGCGCGCAACCGTTCCATCAGCCGGGACGCTTTGGAGAAGTTGAAACAGGTCAACCCCGACGGTCGAGGCGGCGTCGAGGTGCAGGGAATCGACCTCTCTCTGGCCATGACCCTGGATAGGGACACGGCTCAGAGCAGCGACGAGGCGGCGCAGGAAATATTTCGCCGCCTCCGCCCCAATGAGCCCGCTCGCGTGGAAAGCGCGCGGGACTATCTTCACTCGCTTTTTTTCGACTCGCGGCGTTACACCCTGGGCCGGGTAGGGCGCTACAAGCTCAACCGCCGACTGAAGCTGGACGTCCCGGAGAACACGCGCCTCTTGACCCTCGACGACCTGGTAAGCATCGTGAAAGAGCTGTTTGCCATGCGCGCCATCGAGAAAAAAACCGATGACATCGACCACTTGGGCAACCGCCGCGTGCGCTCTATTGGTGAACTGCTCCAGAACCAGGTTCGTATCGGCCTCCTGCGCATGGAACGCATCGCGAAGGAGCGCATGACCACCATTCCCAACCTGAACACGGCCATGGGGCGGGAACTCATCAACGTGCGGCCTATAGCTGCGGCACTGCGAGAGTTTTACGGCTCCGGGCAGCTTTCGCAGTTTATGGACCAGACGAACCCGCTGGCGGAGGTTACTCACAGGCGGCGGCTGTCCGCCCTGGGACCTGGCGGCTTAAGCCGCGAGCGGGCGGGCTTCGAGGCCCGGGACGTTCACTACACCCACTACGGCCGCGTCTGCCCTATCGAGACGCCCGAGGGTCCTAACATCGGTCTGGTATCTTCCCTCACCACTTACGCCCGACTTAACGAGCACGGGTTTTTGATCACGCCGCGCCGCAAGGTTCAAAAGGGCAAACTGACGGGTGAAATAGAGTTTTTGTCCGCCGACGAGGAGGACAACTACCACATCGCCATGGCAAACACCCTTCTCGAAAAGGATGAGGTCACTATTCGCGGCAAGGAGTGCCCCACGCGCCATCAGGACGTCATCAAGACGGTGCTCGTGGGGGAGGTGGATTACATGGACGTCTCCCCCAAGCAGATCGTCTCCTCCTCCACCGCCCTCATCCCTTTCCTGGAGCACGACGACGCCAACAGGGCCCTGATGGGCTCCAACATGCAGCGTCAGGCCGTGCCCCTCATCTTCCCAGAGGCCCCCATCGTAGGGACGGGAATTGAGCACCGCATCGCCAAGGATTCAGGTTCCTGCGTGGTGGCGCTCGAATCGGGCGAGGTCACGTGGGTGGACTCGGGGAGCATCAAGGTACGCTCGAAAAAAGGCACACAGGTCTATAACCTGATAAAGTTCCGGCGCTCCAACCAGGGAACCATCATTCACCAGCGCCCCTTGGTGGATAAAGGCGAAAAGGTCGGAAAGGGCGATATCATTGCCGACGGGCAGGCGGTGGACAACGGCGAGCTGGCCCTGGGGCAGAACGTCTTAGTGGCTTTCGTGCCCTGGGAGGGTTACAATTTCGAGGACGCCATCTTGCTCAGCGAGAACTTGGTCAAGGAGGACAAGTTTTCGTCCATCCACATCGACGAGTATGAGATTGAAGCGCGGGAGACGAAACTAGGGCCGGAGGAAATCACCCGCGACATCCCCAACGTAGGCGAAGATATGCTGAAAAACCTCGATGACAACGGTATTATCCGCATTGGAGCCGAAGTCAACGCTGGTGACATCTTGGTGGGCAAGGTGACGCCTAAGGGGGAGTCGGATCAGACGCCGGAGGAAAAACTCCTGCGCGCCATCTTCGGCGAGAAGGCCAGGGAGGTGCGCGACAACTCTTTGAAGCTGCCCCACGGGGCCAGGGGGAAGATCGTCGCCGTCAAGCAGATGACCCGCATGGACAACCCGGAGGCCCTGTCGGTGGGGGTAATTCGCACCGTGAAGGTCTACGTGGCCCAGTGGCGCAAGATCACCGTGGGGGACAAAATGGCGGGCCGCCACGGTAACAAGGGCGTCGTCAGCCGTATTCTGCCCGTTGAGGACATGCCCTACCTGCCGGACGGCACGCCGGTGGACGTGGTTTTGAACCCCCTAGGCGTCCCCAGCCGCATGAACCTGGGACAGGTCTTGGAGACCATCATGGGTTTCGTGGCCCTGAACAACGGCTGGCACGTGGCCACCCCCGTGTTCGAGGGCGCTCACGAGCGGGAGATCTTCGAGAACATGGAAAAACTCAGCGCGGAGAAATACCCGGAACTGACACAGGACGGGATGATCACCCTCCGGGACGGCAGAACCGGCGAACCCATGGAAAAGAAGGTCACTATCGGCTGCATGTACATGCTGAAGCTGATCCACCTGGTGGACGACAAGATACACGCCCGCTCCACAGGGCCCTACAGCCTCATCACCCAGCAGCCCCTGGGAGGCAAGGCCCAGTTCGGAGGTCAGCGTTTCGGGGAAATGGAGGTCTGGGCCCTGGAGGGCTATGGCGCGGCTAACGTGCTTCAGGAGATCCTCACGGTGAAGTCCGACGATATCCGCGGGCGTGACAAAACCTACGAGCGTATCGTCAAGGGGCAGAGCCTGGTGAAGCCCGGCACCCCGGAAAGCTTCAGGGTGCTGGTGAAGGAGCTTCAGGGCTTGGGTCTGGACGTGGAGGTTCAGTACGACGACGGAACCGTCGGCGGCCTGGTTTTAGAGGACGACGACGAGGAAAGAACGCCCCGGAGGCATTATAGCTTCACGCCTACCGAGACCTTCTTCGAGGACGGGGACAAAGACCAGGACGACTCCCTGGACAGCAGTGAGTCCCCGGACTCGGACGACATCCTGGAGGACATAGAAGACGTGGACTCAGGGGTGCTTTCCGATTTGTTTTTGAAGGATAAAGAAGAGGGGACTGACGAAGAATGGCCCGAAGAGAGATAGTTGGTGTCCGGATAAAGCTGGCTACCCCGGAGCGCATACGGGAAATATCCAGCGGCGAGGTGAAAAAGCCCGAAACCATCAACTACAGAACTCTGCGACCGGAGAAGGACGGCCTTTTCTGCGAGCGTATTTTCGGCCCCACGCGCAGCTATGAGTGCGCCTGCGGCAAGTACAAGCGCAGCGGACCCAAGTTCCGGGGGATCATCTGCGATCGCTGCGGCGTGGAGGTAACGGACAACCGCGTGCGCCGCGAGCGCATGGGTCACATTGAGTTAGCCGCGCCCGTGGTTCACATATGGTACCTGCGGGGTATCCCCAGCCGCCTCAGTCTGCTTTTGGGCGCCAGCGCCAAAGACCTGGAAAAGGTGGTCTACTTCGCCCCCACCCGAAAGAAAGAGGGGGCCTTCAAGGTGGTGGCCGACGGGCGCAGGACGGACCTGACTCGGAAAGGGTCGGTCATCTCGGAGAGCGAGATGAAGATTCACGCCCACTACGACCCCAAATTCCGGGCCGAGGAGGCCCATGTTCTGGAATCTGTGGACAACATCCCCGTCAGCGAGGGGGATGTGCTCACCTCCCAGCAAGTGGCGCGTCACAAAACGGACTACGGCGACGAGATATTCAAGGTAGAGTCCGCCTTTGAGCTTTTAAAGGAAGTGGAGGGGCTTCCTCTGAAAAAGGGCGATCTGGTGTCCGAGTCGGAGATGGCGCGTTATTCCGACCAGTACGCCGCGAAGGACGGCCTCTTTGGCCGGGCCTCCGTCTCTAACAACGACGCATTTATCGTCACGGCGGCCCTCAAGCTGCCCTTCTCCAAGGGTAATATCATCTCTAAGAGTGAACTCGACCTCTTCCAGCAGAAGTATCCGGGGCGCTTTTCCGCTCAGCGATGGGGGATCACCATTGACGATCCCTGCTACATCGTGGTGGAGCAGGGCGCATCGCCCTTTTCCTGCGCCGACGTGATCTACGAGCGCCAACAGAGCCTGTGCCAGGCCTACGACAAAAAGTTCGAGGCGGGTATCGGAGCTGAGGGTGTTCAAACCATGATCAACCGGCTGGACTTGGATCTTTTGGCCGCCTCGCTGCGCGAAGAAGTGGCGGAGAGCAGCGGACAGAAAAAGCGCAAATTGGTCAAGCGTCTGCAAGTAGCGGAAGATTTTCGCAAAAGCGCCTCCGAGGCCCAGTCCATGATCCTGGAGGTGCTGCCCGTGATCCCGCCGGACTTGAGGCCTCTGGTGCAGCTGGACGGCGGGCGTTTCGCCACGTCGGACCTGAACGACCTCTACCGCCGTGTGATTAACCGCAACAACCGCCTGAAAAAACTACAGGAACTTCGGGCGCCGGAGATCATCATCCGAAACGAGAAGCGCATGCTGCAGGAGTCCGTGGACGCCCTCATCGACAACGGAAGGATGGGCAAGGCCGTACTGGGGGCGGGGAACCGCCCGCTCAAGAGTCTCACCGACCTTCTGCGCGGCAAGAAGGGGAGATTCCGCCAAAATCTCCTGGGCAAGCGCGTGGACTACTCCGGGCGCTCTGTCATCGTCATCGGCCCCCAGCTCAGAATTTATCAGTGCGGCCTGCCGAAACAGATGGCCCTTGAGCTGTTCAAGCCCTTCGTTATCCGCCAGTTGGTAGAGCGGGCCATCGCTCCCAACGTGAAAAACGCCAAACGCATCATCGAGCGGGGCCGGGAGGAGATATGGGGTATCTTGGAGGAGATCATTCGGGACCACCCGGTTATGTTGAATCGGGCGCCCACCCTGCACCGCCTGGGGATTCAAGCCTTCGAGCCCGTCCTGATGGAGGGTAAGGCCATCCGCCTTCACCCCATGGTCTGCACAGCCTTCAACGCGGACTTCGACGGAGACCAAATGGCGGTTCACGTCCCCCTGTCCATCGAGGCTCAGTCGGAGGCACGGCTCTTGATGCTTTCCGCGAACAACCTGCTGTCGCCGGCTAGCGGGCGGCCTGTGGTCACGCCCACCCAGGACATCGTTTTGGGTATCTACTACCTGACGGATATGCGCGACGGCCTCATGGGCGAGGGAATGCACTTCTCCTCTGAGGAGAATGTGCTTTCGGCCTTCGACCACGGCGCCGTGCACCTGAACGCCCGCGTTTGGCTGAAGGTTAACCCCAACTGGGCCGTGGCGCCGGAGGGGCGGCGCAAGTACCTGGGGGGCAAGGGCAAGGTGGTCATCGTTGAGGACGTGAAAAAGGCCAAATCTCCGGCGAATGCGAGTGTTTTCGTGGAAACTTCGCCGGGTCGGGTACTGTTTAACAACGTCATCACGCCCCCGCTCCGTTTCGTCAACAAGCAGCTTGAAAAGAAAAACATGGGCCGCCTGCTGGACGACGCCTACGACAAGGTGGATCGCACGTCGGTGGTAGAGATGCTGGACGCCATCAAGACCCTGGGCTATCACTGGGCCGCCAGGAGCGGCATCAGCTTCGGCGTGGGATCCATCATCATCCCGCCGGAAAAGGGAAAGATCACGGCGGAAACGATGAAGCAGGACGAGGTTTTCAAAGAGGAGTACGAGATGGGCATCCTGACCCAGGACGAGTACCTTTTTCATAAGGAAATGCTTTGGTCGGAAGCCGCGAGGAAAATTGCCGACAGCATCGCGGGTCACATGGAGGAGTCGAACCCGGTGCGCATGATGGTGGACAGCGGTGCCCGCGGAAGCCGGGGCCAGATGGGCCAGATGGCGGGAATCCGGGGCCTCATGTCCGACCCGTCGGGGCGCATCATCGACTATCCCATCACGGCTAACTTCCGCGAGGGTATGAACATGCTCGAATACTTTATCTCCACCCACGGGGCCAGGAAGGGACTGGCGGACACGGCGCTTCGCACGGCCAAGTCGGGTTATCTGACGCGCCGTCTCGTGGACGTGGCTCAAGACCTGATCATCACGGAGCACGACTGCGGCACGGACAAGGGAATCTGCATCCGGCCCCTGACGCGGGACGGTAAGGACATGATCCCCCTTCGTGACCGCATTTCGGGGCGCACCGCCCTTCGGGACATCCGCTCCAAGTCCATGAAAAAGGTTCTGGTGCGCAAGGGCGAACTCATCACCTACGAGAAGGCCAGCGAGATCGAAAAGAGCGGCGTTCAGGAGGTGTGGGTGCGCAGTCCTCTGGCCTGCGGCCTGAAGCGGGGACTTTGCCAGAAGTGTTACGGCATGGACTTGGCGTCGCGGCACCTGGTACCCATCGGGGAGGCCGTGGGCGTGGTGGCGGCCCAGTCCATCGGTGAGCCGGGCACCCAGCTCACCATGCGTACTTTCCACACGGGAGGCGTCCGCGTGACGGGGGAGGACATTACCCAGGGCCTTCCTCGCATTGAGCAGCTCTTCGAGGTTCGCCGCCCCCGGAAAGTAGCCTTTTTGACGGGCATCGACGGCGTGGTGGAGGAAATCCGCAGTTCTGAGGGCAAACGCAAGGTGGTCATCCTCGCGCCTGATGGGGAGACGCGGGTAATCCATACGATCCCCGCCTCTCAGGAACTGAAAGAGAACATCGTCGAGGGCTTGCAAGTAGAGAGCACCACGCGCCTCACCGAGGGCAACATTGACCCCCAGCAGCTTTTGGAGGTCAGTGGTATCGATGCGGTGCAGCACATGCTGGTGGACGAGATTCAGGAAGTCTACCGCTCCCAGGGCGTCTCCATCAACAACAAGCACATTGAGGTCATCCTTCGTAAGGTCGCCCCCCTAAACCGCGTGAAAGTCATTGAGGAGGGGGACACGTCCTTCGTGGCGGGGGACCTGGTTTGGCTCAGCGACATCGAGGAAGAGGAGGCGCGGATTCAGCAGGACAACGAGCGCAACGTCTCGGAAGCGGTGCGCATCTTTGCGGGGGACAAGCTCAAACAAGTGGAGAAGCCGGGCGAGGAGACGGCAGAGCTTCTGGGCAAACCTCTGGACGAGCCCGCCATACGCCTTTTGCTGAAGCCAGGCATGATGATCTCCAACGCTATCGTGGAGCATGGGGAGCACAGCGTGGACATCATCGTGGGGGAGGCGGCCTTCCGCAAGCAGATGGAGGGCCTAGAGTTGGTTTCGGACTTCTCCGCCGGAGAGGACAGGGTGGAAGCCGGCGCGCGGCTCACCGCGGCCCAGCTGCGCCTCATCACGTCCTATGATCCCCAGCCCGTTCTGGTGCGCGACCGAGACACGCTGGATAAACTGGTGGGCGCGGAGTGGCTGGTCGAGCGCATCCAAGAGGACGGAGAGGTGTTGGTGGAGGCGGATACCCTGATCACCAAGGAGGCCGCGGCTCTTATCGCCGAGAAGAACCTCTTCGAGATCAAGGTTTGGCTCAACGTGGAGCGAATTTCCGTGGAAGACATGTTCCAGAACAACCTGATGAACAACGACACCCTGTGGGGCAAGACGCTTTTGCGGGCGGTGGACAGGGAGGGGAACCCTATCGCCGGGATGCCGCAGTTCGTGGACGCCCGCGTCGTTCGCGGCTTAGCCGAAGGGGAGATCGCGGCGGTGGAGACCGAGGATGGAGTTCTTCCCAGGAGGACGCTTCTGCACAAATTCCTGACGGCGAAAATCTACGGGAAGGTGCTGCTGGACGTCGTCTTTTCCGGCGCATCCCCAGACAGCGCGCTTTTGACGCCAAGGCAGGAGGTGAGCAGCGCGGCCGTCGACGTTCTGGCCGACTTCGAGCCCGAAGAGATACTCGTGCGTCCCATGGCCGCGAAGTCCGTAGCCAAACGACTCATCCGTGAGGTGACGTTCGTGCGCAAACTGCGCGAGAGCCCGGAGTGCCGTCCCTTCATCCATGGAATCACGAAGGCGGCCCTGGCCACCGACAGCTTCCTTTCCGCAGCGTCTTTCCAGCAAACGGCGCAGATATTGGCGGGAGCGGCGGTGAAGGGACAGATCGACCCCCTTCACGGCCTTAAGGAAAACGTCATCATCGGGCACCTAGTTCCTGCCGGGACGGGCGCCGAGATGTTCCGCAAGCTGAACGCAGGTGACTCACTCAACGCTTCAGAAGCAGGCGCCAGTTAAGGAGGCCGAGATTATAATATTCTGAAAAGGGTACGGATTATTCTCGATGGCGAAAAATTCACATATTATGAGGAAGGACGGATTGTTATGGCGAAGTACGTGACTTTCGGCGAGGTGATGTTAAGGCTGACGCCTCCAGGTTGCGAGGTTCTGTTTCAAACGCCGCGGCTGGTGGCTACCTTTGGCGGGGCCGAGGCCAACGTGGCTGTCTCTCTGGCCAACTACGGCGAGGACGCGGCCTACGTAACGGCCGCTCCTAAAAACCCTATCGGCGACGCACTGATTAAAGAACTGCGCGGCTTCAACGTTTGCACCAAGCACATCCGGCGAGCAGGGGAGCGTCTGGGCATCTACTTCACGGAGACCGGCTCGGCCATGCGTCCCTCTAAGGTGGTTTACGACCGGGCCCACGCCGCCATTGCCGAGGTCAAGCCCGGCGACTTTGACTGGGACGCCGTTTTCGACGGGGCAAAGTGGTTCCACACCACGGGTATCACCCCCGCCATCGCCAAGGGCACGGCGGAACTCACCCTCGAAGCCATGAGGAAGGCGAGGGAAAAGGGCCTCACCGTCTCCTGCGACCTGAACTACCGCAAAAAGCTCTGGAAGTGGGGCAAGACGCCCCAGGAGATCATGAGCGAGATGGCGCGGTACGTGGACGTGATGATCGCCAACGAGGAGGACTGCCAAAAGTGCCTGGGCATCGAGCTTGACGTGGACGTGACCTCCGGAAAGCTGGACACGTCGAAGTACGAGGAGCTGGCAAAGAAGGTTATGGGAACCTTCACCAACGTGAAGTACCTTGCGGTGAGTTTGCGAGAGTCGGTGAGCGCGGACTGGAACAATTGGTCGGTGGTGCTGGCCTCAAGGGATGCCTTCCACGTGAGCAAGAAGTACGAGATACGGGACATTGTGGACCGAATTGGCGGCGGAGACTCCTTCGGGTCGGGGCTGATCTGGGGGCTGAACAACCTGGAAGGGCTCCAGGCGGCGGCGGAGTTCGCGGCGGCGGCGTCCGCGCTGAAGCACACGATTTACGGGGACTTCAATCGGGTGTCACTGGAGGATGTACTAAACCTGATGGGCGGCGACGCATCGGGAAGAGTGCAAAGATAGGAGGGAGAACCATGCGCGAAGTGCTGAAAAAAATCGCGGACGTAGGGATCGTTCCCGTGGTGAAACTGGACTCACCCGACCAGGCTGTGCCCTTGGGTAAGGCTCTGATAGCCGGGGGGCTTCCCATCGCCGAAGTGACGTTCAGAACCGGCGCCGCCGAGGAGTCAATAAAAAAGCTTTGCGCGGAGCTGCCTGGCCTCTTGGTGGGAGCGGGGACGGTGACGACGGTGGATCAGGTCAAACGCGCGGCAACCGCTGGGGCGAAGTTCATCGTCTCGCCGGGTTTCAACCCATCGGTGGTGAAGTGCTGCCTTGACGACGGTCTGCCCGTCACGCCGGGGGTCAACAGCCCCTCACAGATCGAACAAGGCATCGAGATGGGCCTGTCGGTGCTGAAGTTCTTCCCTGCGGAGCAATCGGGAGGGCTGGAGCTGCTGAAGGCTTTCGCCGGACCTTACGGCGGTGTGAAGTACATCCCCACCGGCGGCGTCAGCGCGAAAAACATGGTCGAGTACCTTTCCTACGACAAGGTACTGGCTGTGGGGGGAAGCTGGATGGTGAAGCCCGAGCTGATTTCGGCGGGTAAGTACGACGAGGTGACACGTCTGTGCCGGGAGGCTGTGATGGTGTCCCTGGGCTTCGAGCTGCGCCACTTGGGAGTCAACGAGCCCGACGAGTCGACGTCTCTGAGCGACGCGCAGAAAATGGGCGAGCTTTTCGGCTTTGCCCTGAAGCCGGGGAACAGCAGCAACTTCGCGGGCACGGGGTTCGAGTTCATGAAAAAACCCTTTCTAGGGAAGAACGGTCATATCGCCCTAGGAACCCTGAGTGTGGAGCGCGCCGTGGCCTACTTCGCGGGAAAGGGCGTCGCGACGCGCCCGGAGACGGAGAAAAAAGACGCCTCCGGTTCCCTGAGCGCCGTTTACCTGAACGTGGAGATCGGTGGTTTCGCCCTGCACCTAGTCAAAAAGTAGAGTTTGTCCTTTGGTGCCTTGCCTCCCGCTGAAAGGCTCCGCAAGGGGGAGGCCGCTCCCCCTTGCGCTTTACCATCGTTCTACCTGACGGTACGCTTGGTAGGCTTCTAGCGCAGACATATCGGCAGATTGCCAAGACCTTTGTGGCGCTCCACGCAAGCGCAGCAAACGGCGTGATTGGCACAGTCCTCCTTGAGACAGGGACACGGGCGCGTGTTCAAACACTTCGCTCCAGCCGCCTTTGCGGTCTCCATGCCTTCTCCATGCATATAATCTCTCCTCTCCGGTTTTCAGTTTGACGTTTTCATTATACAGGTCAGTGACTTTTTGTCACGAATATCAGCAAAGGCGTAGAAGCTACGTCCGCGCCCGTTCTTATAAGCTCGCTCAAATTTGTACACGCTGCACTTTTCCTTCTCTAGGGTATGTTTTAAAACTAAATATGGGCATGAATCCTTAATTATGTGGCATAATATAACAAAGCAGCGATGGGAGAGATAAAAATGCCAAATCGTCATAAGATCAGTGACGAAAACTGGGAACGCGTCAAAGACTTGTTTCCTCCTGAAATATAGAGGAGAAGGCCGACCTCAAAAGCAAATAGGGTTATACTCAATTTGTAAGGCCCACCAGCACTCAGCGGGTGCAAAAAAGGGGCTGAAAATGCGGAAACCAATCAAGATACAGGGTTGTCGTGTGGTGGAATAAACACAAAAATACAAATGTTTGTTGACGCGTTGGGCAATCCTATAGAGCTTAATCTCACTCCAGGTAACGTGAGCGACTGTATGGCGTCTATTGGAATATTATCTAAAGCGGAACTTGAAGGCAGCGCAGTAATGGGAGACAAAGCATATGGCGCAAAGGAAATCCTTGAATATATTGAAAGTCATGGAGCCAGTTATTGTATTCCGCCGAAAGCGAACGCCGCGAAACCGTGGGAGTGTGATTTTTTTCAGTACAAGGAACGGCACGCAGCAGAGTGTTTTTTCAATAAGCTTAAACAGTT
>JAITGX010000100.1 GCA_031280275.1 Synergistaceae bacterium | reverse complement strand
CATGGAGCCAGTTATTGTATTCCGCCGAAAGCGAACGCCGCGAAACCGTGGGAGTGTGATTTTTTTCAGTACAAGGAACGGCACATAGCAGAGTGTTTTTTCAATAAGCTTAAACAGTTTCGGCGTGCGGCCGCGCGATATGATAATCTGTCCCGCAGCTTTTTAAGTTTTGCATTAATAGCTTCTATTATGATTTTATTGAAATAATAATTGCTCCTCCTAGTTTTAAAACACACCCTAGGGGTCTGAGGCCCTCGGGGTCTGAGATCCCCTGAGCGGGGCGTGGGGCAGAGCCCCACAAGGGGTTAATCCGCGTTTTTCATCGGGCGCGGCATGGTTTGTATAGATGGTTCGTGTAGTTTGATATAATATCTCAGCTCTCATCATGACTCATCATGACTGGAGGAAACGTAAAAAAATGGGGCAAATTCAGATTATCGTGGAGGGCATGACCGCCAGTGGGAAATCGACAATTGTCAACCTTCTGGGCAAACGCTTGGGGTTCGACGTCATGCCGGAGGAGTTTCGCGACCAGTACGACTTGCTGAGCCGCTTCCACCATGAGCGGCGCTGGGCTTTTCCGATGCAGCTTAATTTCCTGGTGACGCGCTTCGCCCAATACCTCTGCGCTTCCGAGGAGAATCGCTACATCCTGGACCGCAGCATTTTCGGCGACAAGGTTTACGCCACGCTTTACTACAAGCAGGGATACTTCAAGGACAGCCAATACGGGTGCTACCTGACCCTTTACGACACGCTGCTCAAGTACACCCGGCCCCCGCGCCTGTTGATCCTCGTTCATTGCCCCTTCGACGAGATAATGCGCCGTATTCACGCGCGGGGGCGCGACGACGAAATCGCCGCGGGAGAGGAATACTGGCGCGCGCTCTACTCCGCTTACGCCCCCTTCCTCGACTTCGTTAAGTTGGAGATGGACATTCCTAACTTTTTCGTGCTGGATCTCTCCGATCCTCAATTCATTCACACGCCCGCCCGCGTGGAGCGGTTCGTGAACGACGTGAAGGCGTTTTTTCCCGACAAGTTCCCTGCCGGCGGAGGCTCGGAGGCCTCGAATGCTTAAAGCTGCGGCGGACAAAAAAGCTCAGGTTACTCCAGTGAAAAAGGCTCAGACGCGCCGGGCGAAAGCCTACGACGCGGTCATCATCGGTGCGGGCCCGGCGGGGGTGTTCGCCGCCGCGGAGCTGGTCAAGCGGAAGAAAAAGGTCCTCATCGCGGATAAGGGCAGACTGATCTCCGCTCGCAGGTGCCCCATTGTGGAGGGCAAGGTCAAAAACTGCGCCAACTGCGCTTCCTGCGCTATTGTCTCCGGATGGGGCGGGGCGGGGTCGGCCTCCGACGGCAAACTGACCCTGACCAGCGGGTTCGGAGGCAACTTAGAGGAGTACATCGGACGGTCCGAGCTACTCTCGATGATCGAGTACGTGGACGCGGCCTTCGTCCGCTTCGGCGCGGACCCGCACTTCTACGAGGCGGACGGGGAGACGGCCCACAACACCATCCGTCACGGCGCTCAGGTGGGGCTCCGGGTTCTGCCGGCGCGTATCCGGCACATCGGCACAGACGCCTCCCGCGAGGTGCTGGACAACATGTATAAAGACCTGTCCACTAAGTGCGACATCCGCATGGAGGCCTTCGTGGAGGACATTGTAATCGAGGACGGCCGGGCCGTGGGGATACGCTTTTCGGACGACTCGGAGGCGCGGGGCCGCTGCGTTCTGGCCGCACCAGGGCGGGAGGGAGCTCCCTGGCTGGAAAAAATCATCGGCAGGCTGAAGCTGCCCATCGCGTCCATGCCCGTGGACATCGGCGTGCGCGTGGAGGTGCCTGACAGCGTCTGCGAGTCCCTGACCCGAGAGTTCTACGAGGTTAAGTGCCTTTACAACACTCCTACCTTCGACGACCGCTGCCGCACGTTCTGCATGAACCCGTCGGGTTTCGTGGTGCACGAGTACAACCAGGCTCACAAGCTGGTGACGGTCAACGGGCACAGCCTGAAAAACAAGAAATCCTCCAACACCAACTTCGCTATCTTGGTCACGAAGAACTTCACCCAGCCCTTCAGCGACCCCATTGGCTACGCCACCCATGTGGCGAAGCTGGCCAATATGCTGGCAGGGGGGAGCATTCTGGTGCAGCGCCTGGCTGACTTGAAAGATGGCCGCCGTTCCACCCAGTCCCGGATCGACCGGGGCATGGTGGACCCCACGGCCCCGGCCCAGCCGGGCGACCTGAGTCTGGTGCTGCCCCACCGTTATGTCTTGGACGTGGTGGAGTTTTTAGACGCCCTGAACCGCATTATGCCCGGCGTCAACCACGGGGATACGCTGCTCTACGGCGTGGAGATCAAGCTGTACTCCCTGCGGCTGGAGCTGGAAAAAAACCTGGCAGTTCCCTCGATAAAGGGCCTGTGGATGGCCGGAGACGGGGCGGGGGTCAGCCGGGGAATCATTCAGGCCGCCTCCAGCGGCGTCGTGGCCGCCCGTGCCATTTGCGGGGAGTGATCTCCTTAGAGGGTGGGGGCGGAGCATGAAAGCCAAAAACCTATCCGCCGGGGACGAATGTTCCTTAGAGCTTAAGGATTCCATACTTGCTAAAGCCAACGCCCTGTGCGGAGAAAACGACGCCGAACTTGTGTACCTAGTCCTGGTTGGCTCAACGCTTTATGGTACGCGTGTCGCGGGCAAGTCCGACGCGGACGCGAGGGGATTGTTTCTGCCTTCCGTAAAATCCCTGGTGTTGGAGGAGGCTCCCCAAAGCCTGCGGTTTTCCTCCAAGGGGAATGAAGGGTGTCAAAACACGGCCGAGGACGTCGATCTTGACCTCTGGTCCCTTCAATATTGGCTTTTGAAACTTTTGCCCGCTGGCGACGCGGGTGCGCTGGATCTTCTTTTTTCCCCATCGCATGAAGCCTGCGTCTTATATCGGCGCCCTATGTTGGACGCCGTTTTCACCGCTCCGCTGCGGCTCATCGATACGGAGCGCGGAAAAGGTTACGCGGAGTACAGCTTGGGGCAGGCGAAAAAATATGGGATAAAAGGCTCACACCTCGGCGTCCTGCAAGCCGTTGCCCGATTCTTGGATGAACAATCTCCCTCCCCTGAAGAACGCCTTTCTTCTTACATTCAACGTTTGGTTGAAGTTTGCGGAGAAGAGCGTTTTTGCGCGGTGCGCGAGGTCAAGGGCCGCAGGATGCTGTACCTTTGCGGAAAATTGCACGAGGAGACGGTGCGCGTGGAAGAGTTTGTCCAACGTATCAAGGTGGACGCGGGGCGTTTTGGTGAGCGCGTTAAGGAGGCCGAACGAAACCAAGGACTGGATCTCAAAGCCCTTTCTCACGCGCTGCGCTCCCTCATGCAGATGGAGGAGCTGCTGACAACGGGAAAAATCCGCTTTCCCCTGCGAGAGCGAGAGAAACTGATCGACGTCAAAGAGGGGAAAATAGACAGAGAGAGCGTGGAAAGCCGTATCTTGAAATATCTGGACGCGGTGAACGCGTTGCGCGAAACCGCTCCTTTTCATGGAACGCCAGATAAGAACTTCGCCAGGCTCTGCTTGCTTTCCTGCTACGGACTGAATCCGAAAATTTCTTCTCCGTCGGACAACAGCCCAGCGTTTCCTTAAGTCTATTTCTGTGGCTCTTCAGCGCTATCTCGAAATGGTTCAGATAAATATTAAGGAAACACTGATTAATGGGGTTCTTAGGGGCCTGAGGCCCCTTGGGGTTCAAGACCCCTAAGCAGGGCGTGGAGCAGAGCCCCACAAGGGGTTAATTCAGGGCAAACGCATCAAACGGCAGCAAGCAGCTGGAGGATATAATCGTCGTCCCAAGAAGCATTAAGAAGCTTGCCTTTAAAGCTTGTCTTTGATGAGCGTTCTTTTTTTACAAGGTTGACTGCCATATGCCTCAGGATCGCCATAGTCTCCGCGCTGTGCCGCTTCCTGTTTCCAGCATAATCTTCCCGGAAATTTACATCCAGTACCCAATGCAAGCCGTTTTCAATTCCCCAATGCGCCCGGACAGCTTTCCCTGTACTCTCT
>JAITGX010000091.1 GCA_031280275.1 Synergistaceae bacterium | reverse complement strand
CTATAAGCATATAAAATTCCAATTATTATATGCTTATAGGGGGGTCTTGTCTATCCCTAAATATGAGCTTAATCTATGTTTGATAGATATAAGCATATAATTTTGGGGGGATTTAGGTTGCAAAACCTTAACTTTTTTAAGGAAACGCTGATTAAGCCCTTGTGGGGCTCTGCCCCACGCCCTGCTTAGGGGCCGCGGACCCCAAAGGGCCTCAGGCCCCTAAGAACCCCATTAATCAGCGCTTCCTTAAATTATTCTTCATAGGAAAATATACAAAAAACGCTTAAGTTGGCCGCGGTGAATAGTTACCATATTTTTCTAGTATCTTTCTTAGTTCATTATCTCTTGCGTTTTTGGCATCATTTGGGTCACTGAAACATCCCTGTATATAATAAGTTTTTCCTTGATATTTATACGATGCTCGATATTTTCCGCTTCTTTTATCAAGATATACACCCCTTATTCCCGATGTATTATTTTTAGGTACTGTTGTTGAAAACAAATGGATGAGTTCAGTTCCATCTGTATATCTTAATCCTGATGCCAGTTGTTTGCCATTGTTTCTCTTTCTCGCTTCTTTCACAAGACAACCACACGATTTATATTTACCTGATATTAAATCGTTGGTAGTTCTTCGACATATAGTTTTTTGACAACAGTCACATATACACTCCCAAAAAACCTTACCTCCACGTGATCTTACGTTTAGTTTTTTGATAACGGTTAATCTTCCATAACGTTTGCCTGTTAAGTCATAAGAATGCACTCGTTTGGCTCCTCTTTCAAATCTAGCAACTTGATCGTTAATATTTGTATGCAAAGCAAATCCAGTGCTGCTCAAAGCTCGATGTAAAACAGCAGATAAACTTTTCGGGTTACTATATACAGAAGGAGGTAAACCACCCACTATATTAGCAATTTGTTCAAAGGGCAAAGTGATATCATCAATACAATAAGCTTCCAAATACTTTATTAGGTTAAGATATTTTTCTCCTCCAGGCATTCACAGCACCTCCTTTTTATCCTATTATTATGCAACAAATATATTAAGTTGTAAATACATTAAACAGGCTCTTAGGGAAACGCTGATTAAGCCCTTGTGGGGCTCTGCCCCACGCCTGCTTAGGGGTCGCGGACCCCAAGGGGCCTCAGGCCCCTAAGAACCCCATTAATCAGTGTTTCCTAGTAATTGTCCGGCAGGTCGTTTTCGAGGAGGATGACTTTTCGCTTCTCCGGGTTGAGATCCGCTACCCACGCCAGGGCCTGGTTAAGCCGTTCCGCGGCGAAGATTTTTTCCTGAGGGAAGCCTGCGTCTATGAGCCCCCTGCGGACGCTTATCGTCTGCTGACTGCCCACCAGGGCCGCGAAATCACACACCGCAGCTGCCTGAACGCCTAAGATCCGGTTGAGTTCGTCCTGCCGCTCGCCTAGTTCAACCATGCCGGGCGTTACCAATATCTTGCACCCGTCGAACAGGGCCAGGGCGTCCAGCGCCGCCTTGGCCCCTGCAGCGTTGGAGTTGTAGGCGTCGTCGATGACGAGGTACCCGCCGCCGCGGATGAGCTGCAGCCGGTGCGGAACGCTTTCCAGCCTTTGCACAGCTGCCGCCAGGGCGCTTCGAGCCACGCCCAAGCAATCCGCCGCTGCCACCGCCCCCAGGATGTTCGCCACGTTGTGTTCTCCGATGAGCCGCGTCTTGAAGGGCGTCTCTGTCCCGTCGGGAAAGCGCAGGGTGAAGGAGCTTCCCTCTTCTGACACGCGGATTCCAGTCGCCCGATAGCCGCAGTCCTCCGCGAAGCCGAAAGAGACGGCCGCAGGTCCGCTGTCCCTCCTCCGGGCGTACTCATCCCGGATGGGTTCGCTGGAAAGGTTTAGAAATACCGTGCCGCCGGGCTGCCCGCTCACGGCGTCGGCCAGCTCGAATTTCGTTTTCACCACGTTTTCCAGGGTTTTGAAGGATTCCAGGTGCTGGGGGCCGATGGAGGTGATGACCCCGAACTTCGGCCTGACCAGCTCGCAGATTTCCGCCACGTCGCCAGGGTTCCGCGCGCCCATCTCACAGACAAAGACCTCGTGAAAGGGCCGCAGCTCCTCCCGTAAGGCCCGCACCACCCCCAGAGTGGTGTTGAAGTTCTCCGGCGTCATCAGGACGTTGTATTTGAGCGATAAAAGCTTGTGCAGGAAAAATTTCGTGCTCGTCTTGCCCCAGCTCCCCGTCACCCCCACCGTAGTCAAACCGGGGCGCTCCGCCAAGAGCCGCTTAGCATCTTCCACGTACCAGCGATTGATCCGCTTTTCCAACGGCGAGTTGACCCAGTTGGCCAGCAACACGAACCACGGCGCAAGAACATGCGCAGCCGCTGCGTAGGCCGCCGCGATTTCCGCGCGGAAACGCGCAAAGCTCAGGAGCGGGACAAGGCCAAGAAAGAACAGTACCGCGCAGGCCGCCAGCAGCCTCTTGACGCGATAGGTGCAGACCAGGGGCTTTTTGGGCCTGGGACGCCTGCAATACCCCACGGAAACGGCGTTGACGTACAGCAGCGCTAAAAGGAGGATAAGCCCCTTTGGCGCGGACGTTAGGGAAACCAGAAGCGCGGCGGCAAACCCCGCGAAGGCGGCGCCATTCCTTTTCAGCCAGTCCCGCTTGTTTCCCGCTAGCCAGCGGAGCTGCACCTCTGGCTTATAGCCGTTCAGCTGGAACATGTGCAGATAATGCAAAAGCGCAAAGACGTCAGCGGTAACAAGAGAGATAAACAGCGCACCCAGCCAAAGACCGTCGTAAGCGATGTTCATGACATTTCCCTCAATCCGAGAAAGGAATCCAGCACCCTGCCGAACGTGAAAGGTTGATCCAGAAAGGAGTAATGCCCGGCGTTTTGAAGCACCACCACCCCTGAATCGGGGATGAGGCGCTCCATCAGCCGGGCGTCGGAGAGCGGCGTGTCCTGGTCATCCGCGCCCCACACCAAGAGGGTTGGGCAGGAGACGGAAGGGAACAAGGGCGTTAAGTCCTCGTTCACGGCTTTCACAAGACACTGGCGCATCCGGGGCGAGGCGTTCCGGTAGTCGGCGGAACCCATCCTGAGCCGCCACCGTTCGAGAACGCCGGGGGAGATTTTTTCGGCTATAGGAAAGGACAGAGCCCTCGCAGCGCACTTGTAGAAGGTCAGGCGGACCCACTGCGCGAGCGTCCGTTTGCGCCTCACACCCGCGCTGTCCACCAGCACGATCTTGGGAATCGTAAAGGGCAGGAGGGGGCGGCTCTCTGAACCCTCCAGATTCCTCGAACTCCAGGCCGCCAGTTTGACGGCGATTCTGCCCCCAAAGGAGTGCCCCACCAACACGGCCTCGCGCACTCCAAGCTCCTTCAGGAACGCGGCGGCGAAGTCCGCGTAGTCGCTTACCTCCCAGGCGGAGGAAGGTTCCTCGCTGCCTCCAAAGCCTGGTAAGTCCAAAGCGCAGACACGGAACGCGCTCGCCGCGCGCGCGAAGAAGGCGCGGAACACCGAGAGGTCAGAGCCCCAGCCGTGAAGGAACAGCACCGCCCTCTCCCCCGCGCCCCTGTCGTAACAGCGAATGCGAAGCCCGTTCAGGCGTGTTTCTTTAACGAACCCGGCAAAGCCGTCGGCGCCCATTCCGACTCCATTTGTCATAGTGATTTTTAACGTTTCTTCAACGTTTTCTGCGTTTTCTGCTGAAGAAGCTCATAAGCACTTGTTCCTGCTAAGGCTTTGTTTTCAGCCGCGTAATCAAGCGCTGTTTGATCAAAGTTGTCCTTCTTGCTCACGTCCGCGCCCTCGTCGAGTAAAAGCCGTAAGATTCTGGGATTTTCGTTGTTTCCGGCGGCGTACATCAAGGGAGTCATGCCATCTTCGTTCACGGCGTCTATTTTAGCGCCTTTTTCGAGTAAAAGCCTTACAACTTCAACGTTTTCATTATTTCCAGCAGCGTGCATCAGGGAGGTCACACCGTTCTTATCAGCGATGTCCACCGCAGCGCCTTTTTCAAGCAAAAGCCGCGCGATTTCGTAATTTGTGTTGTACAGGGCTGCGTACATCAAAGAAGTCCAGCCGTCCTTATCGGCGGCGTCCACTTTAGCGCCTCTGTCGATCAAAAGCCGAAAAACCTCGGTATTTGAGTTGTGCCTGGCTGCGTACATCAAAGGCGTCCAGCCATCTTCATCGGCGGCGTTCACTTTAGCGCCTTTGCCGATCAAAAGCCGAAAAATCTCAGGATTATCGCTGTCTTTAGCGGCAGTCATCAAAGGAGTCACGCCGCTTTCGTCGGCGGCGTTGACGTTCGCGCCTTCTTTTATGTGGTATTCCAAGTCTTTTAAATCGTTTGCGCTTATAGCCACCCCTATCATGAAAGCTTCGTCGCTTGACCACGCGGGCACGGCCGCCAGCGACGCCGTCAAAAGCACCGCTGTTATCGTCACCCCCCCGAAAAATTTCGCCTTTTGCGTCATTTTCTGCCGCTCCTCCTTGTGAATTTAAGGAAACGCTGATTAACCTCATTCTTCAAGACAGTAGAGGATAAGTAAAGGATAATAGGGCTCAATTTTTATCCCCAGTACTCGAAATCATGCCTTTTTTAAGCTTTATTCCCTCTTTTTCTAGAGGTTCCTCCGTATTTTGGAGACTATACCCCCTTTTAAGCCCGTTTCTAGGGACATCCGGCCCATACTCACATCAACAGCTGCTCCTTCTGGCTGATTGTTTACCTTTCCTCGGCGCTCATTTATCAGTCCATTTTCGGCTTGTTAGCGTCTGTTTTTCTCTCTTCGTCGGAGCGGAGGTCTATCCTATTGATTTCAGTTATATCAATAGTTCACAAGAAATAAGCGCTTTTTAAAATACTCCTTATGTCCTCTTAACCCTTTTATCTTATCACATTTTTTCTTTGTAATTCTTATTATTTTCATAATATTCATACTTAATTCCATACTAAATACTAGACAATTTTACCATATAACTTATTATAAAGAGGCGCAACCATGAATGTGAATGCAGATCTTAGAGTGCGTCCAAAGTCTCTTGCGGTGAGATAGACTAAAGGAAACGCTGATTAAGCCCTTGTGTGGCTCTGCCCCGCGCCCCGCTTAGGGGCCTCAGGCCCCTAAGAACCCCATTAATCAGCGTTTCCTAAAGGCAAAGTTTTGATTTGAACAGACGGGAGAGGAAGTAAATGCGTAAAGCATACGACAGCGATGTAAACAGAGAGCAGTTTAACCAAATCGCACGAGATTTGGAATTCCTGAATAAAGAAGACGCGTCCGCGGGAAGTGGATCTTTAAGACCCCGGGGCGTGGGGCAGAGCCCCGGCTTAACCAGCGCTTCATCCCTGAATAAAACAGGGCCGCCTTTGGGGCGGCCCTCGCGTGTCTCGTGGTGCGGCTCCGTAACCCTTAGCCGCGGATCAGGCTCAGCACGGACTGCGGGAGCTGGTTGGCCTGCGCCAGCATCGCCGTGCCCGACTGTGACAGAATCTGAAGCCGCGTGAAGTTCAGCATCTCCATGGACATATCCGCGTCGCGGATACGGCTTTCCGCCGCCGTCAGGTTCGTGCTGGTGGTGGTCAGGTTATTAATAGTGTGTTCCAGCGAGTTCTGGAACGCGCCGATCTTCGCGCGCTGGCTGGACACCTTGTTAATCGCGGAGTCTATAATGGTGATGGCGCGCGCGGCGGACTGCCGGTCCGTGACGATCACCCGTGTGACGCCAAGGGCGTCGGACGACATGTTGCCAATGTCCACCGCCACGTCCTCACCCTCGTTCGCACCCACCTGGAACACCGTACTGTTGTCCACCAAGTGCAAAATCGTCTCGTAGGGCTGGGCGGCCTTGTTCAGAATAAAGGAGCGCGTGGCCGTGCTGAAACTCACGTTGATGCCCGCCATCGCGTCGAACTCCACGTCCACGTTCTTGTGGATAACCCCCACCAACAGGTTGCCCGACAGCTTTACGTCGCTGGCGATAATGGTGTTGGTGTGCGCGTCGTACACGGAGACGGAGAAGGAGTTCTCCTTAGACGGCTGCACCACGTTCAGCGACAGGGCCTTGATCAGGTCCTCGTCGCCGGAGAACGAGAACCTGCCGGCGTTGCCCGCCACCATGGAACGGATGATCATCGTTCCCGGCACGGACTCCAGCGTGTTGGCGTAGCCGGACAGGACAAAGGAAACGAAGTTCCCCGCGTCGCCCACCGCGTACTGCCCCTGACCCAGTCCCACGCTGATGGCGTCGTTCAGCTTCTTGCGGAACTGCTCCAGCGTGTCGGTGGAGTAGAGGGTGACGGAGGTGTTCTTGCCGTTGCCCTGGGAGATAACGAGGGTCTGCGGGTCGTCGAGCATGAACACGCCCTGGGTGTTCCAAAACTTGTCGATGTCGCGCAGCGCCACGTCGCCCTTGGCGATCTGCCCGACGTAGGCCGCCTCGAAGTGCGCCAGGGTGGTGCCGCCACCGAAATTAGATGCTTTCACGTCAAAGTTATCGGTGAGGGATAGGACAATGCTGCCCTCGTACACCGTGCCGTTTTTCTCATTAATGTAGAAGTTGCGGAAGTGGACCTCTTTTCCGTTCACGGTGCTGGCTTCCAGCGCGTAGTTGAGCGTGTCGTCAGTGACCATGCCGTTATTCCCGGTGGTGCTCCAGTTGTAGGGCCAGTTTTGGTTCTGTTTGCCGGTGATCGATATCTGTGTGTCCGCACCTCCGGTGTTGGCGGCCGTGATGTTGTAAGTCGACTTGTCGCCAACCCTAAGCGTGCTAGCTGCAGGCGCGTTGATTCCGAAATTGAAGTCAAATCCCAGGTCAGTGATATTACCCTGTGTGTTGTTAGTCGTCAAAAAGACCAGATTGTCCTTGACGTATGATTGCACGGTTCCGTTCGTTGTCAGGACCGAAACGGTGGCGCGGAAGGTCACGGACTCGGCGCCGGGGGAGCTGCTGATTGACGTGACCTCCAGCAGAACGCTGGCGTTCACGTCCGTGGTGTTAACAGCATTGAAGGTCACATCAGTGAAGTCACCAAAGTGCCCCACCTGCCTAGTAGCGGCGGTGCCGGTGGAATAGGTACTGCCTATCGCGGTGTAGACGCCCGCCGGAAGGTTGTCCACCCGGACGTTGCGTATGCCGCCGTTTTCGTTGATGACCTTGCCCATGATAACGTTGGAGTGCTTGATCTTGAAAATGTCGCTCTTCAGGGCTTCGGCCTGGCCGGGGGTGGCGCTGACGGTGATTTTGTAGTTGCCCTCGAAGGCGGCCTTTTGGCCGAATTGGTCGATCTGGCGCAGGGAGCCGCGCACGTAGGCTTTGGTGGACAGGTTGTTGGACGACCACAGGGCCGCGGCGCTGCCGTCCAGCAGGCGCTTTTTGTTGAACTGGGTGGCGGTGGAGATGCGGTTGATCTCGTCTTTCAGCTGGTCGATTTCCAACTGGATATACTGCCTGTCCTGCTGGGTCAGGGTGTCGTTGGCGGCCTGCACCGACAGCTCGCGCATACGCTGGAGCATGGAGTGAACTTCGGTCAAAGCGCCCTCCGCAGTTTGCAGCATTGATATGCCGTCCTGAGCGTTCCGGGTCGCCATGGCCAGGCCCTTGACCTGGGCGCGCATTTTTTCGGAGATGGCCAGCCCAGCCGCGTCGTCCGCCGCTGAGTTGATGCGCAGTCCCGTGGAAAGCGTCCGTATTGATTTCTGCAAAGAGTTGTTCGTCTCGCTCAGGGCGTTGTAAGCGTAAAGCGCTGGAATGTTGTGATAAATCCTCATAAAAGTTTACCCTCCTGTGTTAGAGGCTCCCTGCCTCTTTCGACACAAAAAATTTTTTTGACCATCCTGGTCGCCAGTACGCGCGAAAAACGGTGAATCCAAAAACCTCCGTCCTTCACCAACACCTTTCACTTGAAAAAATTGGCGCAAGGCCGTGAGATGTGAGGTGCTCCGCACCCCGCATTTTATAATTTCGGGTACTTGTGGGGGAAACCTTAACCCGCTGTCTCCGCTCTGAAATTCTTTCGTTATATAATAAGACTCAAGGAGAGGCGCTTTAGAACATCAAAGTGAAGCTGTCTGGGGTTTTCGTGCCCCCGAAAGGGGGTGATGAAATGCTGGAGCTTATAATAGAACTTGTGCAAGCTCTCACGGAACTTGCACAAGCCTTGGCGGACTTAATCCGCGCTATTGTGGAGCTAATCCGCATCCTCACCAGGGCGTAAGTCCGAGGTGGGGGTTCACGGCCCCGCTTCGGCAGCCCAAGAAACACCCGTCTGACCTCTCCCAGGCGGTTATCTCTTGCCCGTTATTATAGCATACCTATCCTGAGTCATGACTCACTCCTTCCTTTCTGAATACGTACTGTCCGCCTGTTATAATAGACCTCTTCGGGAATTAAAGTAATGTTTAAATGTGCCGATATATAACAAACTCGACTTTAGAG
>JAITGX010000086.1 GCA_031280275.1 Synergistaceae bacterium | reverse complement strand
CCACTAGGTTCGTCAGCTCGACGTGGACACCGCCCTCAAGCATACGGGCGACGTTTGCCTTCACGGTTTCCAACGAGCCGCCCAAAGCCGCGTATTTTTCGGGAGCAAAGGTCTTAACGTCCACGTTGGCAGCATCGACCCACGGCAGCAGGTCCGTCAGCGCCTCCCGCGAGAACATTCCATTCGTGACCAAAACAACGGCGATTCCCGCATTCCGCAGAAGCGGCGCGGCCTCCAGAATGTACTCAGCTTGGAGCGTTGGTTCGTTGTAGGTGAAAGCTACGGAGGAAAGCCTCTCTCCGCGGACCAGGTGCACGAGTTCTTCCGCCGTTACAGCGGCCAGAGGAACGCCGCCGAGAGACGCCGGCTGCGCGATGGAGTGGTTTTGGCAGAAGGGGCAGCGCATGTTACACCCCACCCCGCCCAGCGAAAAAATCCACGTCCCAGGTTGCCAGCGGCGTAAAGGTTTTTTCTCCACCGGGTCCACGGCCAGAGAGCTGAACCGTCCCAGAAATGGGGAAAGAAATCGCTCTCCGTCCCACCCCCGGACGCCGCAGAAGCCGTTTTCCCCAGCGGGAATGAGGCATCCGCGAAAGCAAAGGCCGCACCGGGCGGCCCCGCCCTCGCGCGTCCACCAGCGCGGCCCGCCCACTACGGCCGCTCCCTCTTTTCCTGGAAGCAGTGACCACAGCCCTGACACCCCCGCGAACACCACTTCTGAAACACCTCACATCTCTCCTTTCAAAACAACCTGACCAAAGGGGCAACTCCACAGTTAGATTTATTATACTACTTAATTGGAATTTACACAATATTTGTTTTGAAAACAGGTTCTTAGGAAAAGATTGCTTTTTTAAGAAAACTAGGATAGAATTACGTAATAATTTAAATGGAAACTTCGCTTACAGTAAATCATGAAATTTTTCGCGAAAGAAGCTAAAATTGTGTATTTTGCTATAGCTTTATTTAAAAAAGCGCTGATTAAGAAAGCGCTGATTAACCCTCCTTTGCGGGGCTCTGCCCCACACCCCGCTCAGGGGCCCAAGGCCCCTGAGAACCCCATTAAGAGGTGCATATAACACGTTCTTGGGCACAGCAGGGCTTTAGGGCCCGAAAATTCAAAGGGAGGTTTCGATGCACATGAAGTTCAAGCCGACAGTCAAATGGGCGCTGGCGGTGCTGTTGGTGCTGCTTTTCGCGGCGTTGGTGGTGGCCGTGGCGCGGGAAGCCATTGTGGCGAGCAACGTCTCCAATACCGCGAGCTTCCACGAGCTTCAAGGGATTCAGGGCGCGGACACGACGCAAAACGTCGCGCAGCAGAAAAAGGCCGTGAACGCGGGCAAAGAGGTGGAGGCTAAGGAGCTGGACGAGATACGCCGGAAAAAGGTGGAGTACTTCAGAGTTATCAGCGCAGCCCAGAGCGCCCAGAACGACTATTACGAGGCTAACACCAAGGGCGGCGACATCGCCGGCAGCCGCGCCGAGCTGGAACGGCTCATCCCGGAGGCCCGCAGTTCCCTGGAGGAAGTCAGACAGCTGACGGACAGGGAAGTGGCCATTTTGGAGGAGCTTGGCGGCAGTGCTCCCGCCATTTCCGTCGCGAGGTCTTTTTACAAGGCTCTGGAGACCGTGGTCAACACGCTCCAACTGGACGACTTAACCGGCCAGCAGTTGGATGAGCGGGAGAGAAACATCCGCATAGCGGGTAACGGGGCCATAGTCAACGCCCACAACATGGCCCGCGGTTTCAGGCAAGACGAGATGGACGAGGGAGAAAAGACGACGCTGGATAAGGACGTGGTGGAGCCGGGGGAAAAGGCCGTGAAGGGTCTGGGGTCCGTGCTGACCAACATGCCGCAGATCATCTGGGCCTCGCTGCAGGGGGTCTCGGAAAGCTACAAAGTGGTCAACGAAGCCCTGAACAGTTACCAGAACAGCAAGGGCGGACTGGGGCAGATGCTGCACGACCTCAGCTACAACCAGGGGATGTTCAGCCGCAAAAACATGGACGCCCATCAAAAGCGGCTGGATGCCTTCAGCGCTGGCGTTCAGCAGTTCCTAGGAACCTACTCTCCCTTCGTGAAGACCGTGGGGCAGAGCATCGGGCGTCAGGCCGACGTAAACGTCATGGGTTATGGGGATAACGTCGTCATCCGGTTCGCCGACGCCCACAGCCGCCTCTACATCGTCAAAGAAGACGAGCATATGCGCGTCCTGGTGGACAAGTTTAAAACTCAATGGGGTGACAGCGACCACGAGGTCCGCACGATGATCGTCTACGAGTACGACGATGAGGGAGTCGAAGACGCTGTGGCCGACTTTGAGCAGTTTGCCCCCGGTTTCTCCCGATACATCCGGGACTCGCGCATCGTTTACATTTACCGGGGCTATCGGCCCGCCGTCTGGAAGGCTTTCCTCCACGAGATCAACTTCCAGGACGCTAATGGGCGGGAGAGATATCACTACAGTGACCCCGCCGCCCCCAAGGGGGACTTCATCCGCAGACACTCCTGGGACAGCAAGGTACTGGAGCTGATAGCGGTGATCACCCCGCCCAAAGACCCCAGCGTGTTCCGCGGGCGCTTTGGGGACAGAACCGTGCCCAAGAAAGGCGGAGGCGATGGCCCAAAGCCTAAGCGGGAAAAACCCAAACAGGAGCCAAAATCCTCCAGGCCCGCGCCGTCGAAAAAGGGATCCATCCAGCCTCCAACTGAAGGAATCGAGGTGTTCGACGGCTTAGAGATGGACGAGGCGCAGAAAGCCGCCCTCCTAGAAGAGCACAACAACGCCGTCGAAAGCTACAATGCGGGCAAGTACGCTGTCGCCGCGCGGCAGTTCGGGCGCGCCGCGGCGATGCACAAGGGGAATTACCTGGACGCCTATTGGGCGGCTCTGGCCGCGTATAACGCCAAGAACAAGGCGGCCGCGAAAGAATGGCTGAACCGCTGCCTCGACATCAAAAATGACTATCTGCCGGCGCTTGAGATGAAGAAAGTCCTGCTGAAGTGAGTGACAGGACATTTAAGCGGGGTGTGGAGCAGGGCCCCGCAAGGGCTTAATCAGCACTTTCTTAAAGAAACGTTGATTACTGGGGTTCTTAGGGGCCTAAGGCCCCTAAGCGGGGCGTGGGGCGGAGCTCCACAGGGGGAGCATTTCCTTAACTTTAAAAGTCGGGTTAATATTGTGTGCGCGTTGATGTGAGAAAAATATATAATCAATGTAAGCGCCGCAAATGAAAGCAGGTGAGGCTTAGCGGACACGAGCGGAAGATTAGGAGGAAGAACGAAGAACAGGGAGAGCGCGGAGCAGGTCAAGGGGGTCCGCCTCAGCTTGGGGTTTGCCTTGATGCAAGGTTTGCCCTGGCGGGAGGCTTGTTCCTTTGGGGATTTGAAAGTTTTGAAAGGAGAGTAGTTTTGTTATGAAAAAAGTCATGGGTTTGCTGCTGGCGGCGGCGTTGCTGGTAATGTGCGGTTCCGCCTGGGCGGATATCAAGACCAGCACCACCACGGCCACTCGGGATATTCTGCTGTTTGACGAGGAAGAGCCCGTTGTCAGCAAAGTGAAGGTCGAGGAGATGTCCAAAGGCGATTTCACCGCGACGCTTGCCACCGACAAGGAAGACAGTGTTTACAGCTCTGGTGAGAAGATCGTCCTGACCTTCAAGTCCGAAAAGGACGCCTATCTGACGATTTTGGACTTCACCCCCAGCGGACAGATCGTGGTGCTGTTTCCCAACAAATGGGTGGAGAACAACTTTGTCAAGGCTGGGCAGGAGATAAAGATTCCAGCGGACGGGCAAAAGTTCGCCATGAAGGCTGGAAACACCGTGGGGGTAGACGTGGTCAAGGCCATCGCCACGGAGAAGGACGTCCAGATATTCAACCCCGAAAACAGTCAGCTCGCCGGCCCCTTCTCCGTCCTTCAGGACGCCAAAGCGGGAACGCGGGACATCCTGCTTTTTGAGGAAGAGTTCCAGTCTAATAATAGCGGAGGGGAGGACCCGCTGAAGTGGACCGTCGCCTCCATGGCCCTGATGACGAAGGGCGACGGCCCTTCCGGTTTCGCGGCCGCGAGCGGCGAGGGACGGTCGGCCAAGATGTGGACCAACCTGACGAATTACCTGACCGGAGAAAACGTCTTCGTGAAGTTTTTGAGCGACAAGCCCGCCAAGCTGGTCTCCTTGATCAACCTGGGCGCCAGCGCGTCGGAGAACAATCTGCTGCCCGAGGGCGTGGACGTGACCTTGGCGGCTGGGGAAATCCTCATCCTGCCCCGTAAAGACGACAAGTGGAAGCTGATCGCCTCGGGCAAAGCGGGCAAGGACATCGTGAAGGGGAAACTGAAGTTCGACGATGGTACGGAGATGGAACTCGCTCTCGAAGTGACCGTCGAAGAAAACTAAAGCGCCGGACAACGATGAAGGTAAAAACTCTTGGGGCTCTGCCCCAAACTTCGCTGAAGGGCCTCAGGCCCTTCAGCCCTTTGTTTCAGCGTATACCGTTTCCGATATTTCTTCTCACTGCTCTCTTATCCCTTTTGTCCCTCGTGTTCCCTGTGTTTCCTGTGTTCCCTTCCTTCGCCGCTGAATCGCCTAACGCGGCGCTGATGGAGCGGGCTAAAAATCTCTATTCCATCCAGGACTACAACAACGCGCTGACGCTGTTCGAAAAATTCCTGGCACTGGAGCCGGAAAACGGCGAGGCTTGGGACTACGCGAGCTGGTGCCACCGTTACCTGGGAAACTGGAACCAGGCGCGTCAGGGCTTCGGACGGGCGGAAACGCTTCTGCCAGGCGCGGAGGCTAAGTGGGTCAAGGCGGGGCTGGGCGAGACGTTCCTGGGGGCCGGGCAGGGTGGTAACGCCGTTCGAGCCTTTTCCGAGGCCATTGAGCTAGCCCCAGAGGATGACGAGTTGGTGGTCCGATCGCTGAAGGGCATTGTCCTGGCCCGCGCTTCCCTGGGGGACGCCCCCCAGATGGAGGAGGCCCTGAGCCGCCTGAAGGAGAAAGACCCCACGGCGGCCGCCGAGATTGAGACCGATGCCGCGGCGCTCTTGGAAAAAAATATACCCGCCGCGCCGGAGCCTGGTAAAGATCCGGCGGAGGGCGCAACCCTCAAACCCGCCGAGAGCCCGGAGGAACTTACAGACCTAAGCGCGCGCCAGCGGCTGGCCGCCCAAAGCGCGTCTGAGGTCAAGAAACCAGCCTCAGCCCAGGCTGCCGCGGCGTCTCAGGAGGATACGCCTGAGGAGCCCGAAGAGCCTGCGGCCGACGTGCCAGACGAAAAAACGCCGGAGGACGAAAAGACACCGGAGGATGAAAAGACGCTCGTGGTTTGGAGCCTTCCCGTTGGGGAACCCATCCAGTCCGTGGTGGTCGAACTGGCCGGACAAGGATTCGAGGTGCAAAAAAACGAAGAACCGACTAAATTTGGCTCCTGGTTCTACACGGTGAAACTTCCTTCCTCTCCGTCCCTGCTGCCGGAACTGGCGCGGACGGACGCGGACTCAGCGCTTCTCATTCTGGAGGAGTACCAGGAGAAGCTGCTCTCCGCAAGCGTTACCGTCACGTGGAAAGAACGCAAGAACAGTATCAGTCTGAAAGAAGAGCTTTTCACGGAGATGTTGGGCAAGCTGGGCGAAAAATACGGCGCCGCCACGGGCCTCAACGACAACGGTATCTTCGCCGAGACGCAGTGGGTTCCTGACGGCAAGCGCTTCATCGCCTTAGAAGTCACGGCGGGACTGGATGGACAGGCTGTTCTGAACGTGAGCTGCAGTGACCTTTCAGGCCTGACCGTCTTCTGGGAGGAAACCGCTCAGATCAGCCAGCAGCAGTGAACGCGGAGACGAACCAAGATGGGGATGAGGCCGAGGCACGGCTTCATCCCCTTTTTCGAAGTTATGGAGGAGACACAATGGCGGTAAAGATAAAATTTTTTGTGGTTCTGACCCTTTGTTTCGCGCTTCTTTCAGTGGGTACGGCTTGGGGCGCGGAAACCGCGGACGCCCTGTTCAACAAGGCAATAGCCGCCTATCAGGCGGGAAAGCTGGCGGACGCTGCTGACGCCTTTGGGCAGGCGGGTCAAGCCTACGAAAAGGGAAAAAACAACCTGAAGGCCGCCCAGTGCTTCTACAACCAGGGGCTGTGCTTGAACGCCGGGGCGCGGGCGGAACCTGCCGCTGAGGCCTTCGAGCGGGCGGTTCCCCTTTACCAAAAGACAGGCGACGCCGCAGGAGAGTGCAGCGCCCGCTTCTCCGCCGCGCAGATTCACATGGCCGCCGCCCGGTGGGACAAGGCCGAGGAGCACTTCACGCGGGGTCTGAAGATCGCCAAGACCCCACTGCTGCTGGGTGTGGCTCAAGATGGAATGGGCCGTATTCAGCGGGAAAGGGGCGCTTTGGACGCGGCGGAAAAATCCTTCAAATCGGCGGAAAAATCCTTCAAAGACAACCTGAGCAGCCGGCTGAGGGTGAAACTGCAGCTGGCCTACATCGTCGGACTGCAGGGGAACATCTCGGAAGCACTTAAAATCTACGACGCCGCGGCCGCTGACGCCGCCGCCCTTCAAAAAAACGAGAAGACCCGCGCCGAGGGCAATAGGCTGGTTTTTTACGCCCTCAGCGACAAGGGAACCCTCCTGCTGACCACCGGCTGGTTCGCCGAGGCCCAGAAGATCCTGGCCGAAGCGCTGACGGCGGGCGAGAAGCTGGAAACGCCCTACGCCCCGGAAATTCTGTCCGCGAGGAACAACTACGCCGAGACCTTCATGTACCTGGGGGACTTCGACAAGGCCGAATCGGAGTTGAGCGAGCTTTTGACCGCGGCGGCGGGGGCGAAAAACGAGATTTTGACACTGGAACTCAACGCGGAGTTCGGAGTTCTGAACCGCATGAGGGGCCGGTACGAGCAGGCCCTGGACTTCTTCCAGATATTCAGGTCGCGGGCGGAGAAGGCCGGTTTGGGGCAGCGTCTCGCCCAGGCCTACATCCAGTTGGGCAACCTCTACGGACACACCGGCGTTTGGAACGAGGCCGCGGCTCACTATCAAGAGGCGTTCTCCGCCGCCCTCAGGGTGCGGGATATGGACAGCACCCTGCTGGCCATGCAGGGCATCTACGCGGGGGACATCCGAAGTGAGCTGGGACTTGTGGGTAAGGTGGATTATCGGTCGGCCCAGGGCCTTCCGTGGCGCGCTGCGCTTACAGCACGGGACCTGAAAGGCAGAAAAACCGAGGATGCGGGTTTCCTAGCGGCGTGGGAGAAAGTGGACTCCCTGCGAAGGGAAATTTTCGCTCCCATTCCCAGTCTGGATGGGTTTCGCCTGATTCGCGAAATGGCTTTTCGGGGCGCTCCAGAAGTGCGCCATTACTATCAGGAGGCCAAGACGGCCTGGGATGTAGGAGACGCTGCGCTGCGCCGAGCCACAGGGCGCTTGCGGACGGTGCGGAACACGGCAAAGGCCCTTCTGGAGCTGTCCGCCCGCGCGGGAGAGGCCGCCGAGCGCCAGTACGTCCAACGCGCTTTTTCTATCTCTCTGAGCCTCCTGCGGGCTCTGGCCGGTGAGGAAACCCTCTCTGCCCCCAAAGGAGGCGTATTCATCCAGATAGGCGGGATATTCGTCGAGGCCGCGGCTCCAGAGGACCCCGCTGAAGCCGCAAAACTCGGAACTCTGGAGGCGGACCTTAGAACTTTATCGCGAATGGTTCCGTTGCTGTCCCTGAAACCCGCCGAGTCCGACAGGCTCCAGAAAGCCCTGACAGCGGGCGAACCCCTCCCCGGTCCCATGAAGGACAGACTGAGGAAGGTTCTTTTCTCCCAGGCTCTCAAAGCGAACCCTTCCCCTGAGGAGTTGAAAAAGATATTTCTGAAAATTCTGGAAACCACCCACCCCTCGCTGAAAAAGGAAGCGGGGAACCTGGCCTCTGAGGGGGGCAAGCTCTACGCCTATGCCCAGAACAAACTGAAAAAGCAGCAGGCTCAGTTGGAGGAGGACGCCGAAGAATTGCTTCCTCAGACCTCGGAATATCTTCTGCTCACCCTGGGCGCTGGGGAGGACGTTCTCGCCTGCCTGGACGCCTGGCGGGACGTTCGCCGCCGCGTTCTCGTCCTGCGGGAGCTGGGGGTATCCCTCAAAACAAACAAAAATTGGGAGGCGTTTCTGGCTCAGTTTGGAGAGGCCGTGACGAAGGGCAAGAGCGCCTTCAAATCTTCCTTCGCCCTGACCCCGGAGAAGGCAGACGAAGCGGCGGTGAACAAGCTTCGCGGCCTGGCGGAGAAACTGGCCCTGCTGGAGCTGCGAGAGGAGTCTGAAAACATCGCGGGCCTTTTGGCAGCGGAGGGGAAGGTCTCCCACGATGACCGTCTGGCCCTTCTGGAGCTGCAGTCCCGCGTTTTTTACGCTCTCTCCGATCCCGCTAAAGCGGAGGAATCGGCCAAGAAGCTGCTGACCCTTGTGACCGGCCCCGGAGTCCAGCCATCGGAGACGGAGGTTCAGCCTGACATGCAGTGGCGGGCCTACGCCTTGCTGGCCCAAGCCGCGGAGGATCGGAAGGACTACGGCAAGGCCCAGGAGCTGTACGCGGCGGCGCTTTTCCAGCTGGCGAAAATCCACCCGGTGGAGGGAACCACGAGCCAAAGCGCCTCCGATCGGGTTGCCCTTTACGACGGGGCCATTCGCTCGGCCTTCGCCCTGTGGCGGGAGAACCCCTCCGCCGAGGCCGCTGAAAAAATCTGGAACATTTTGGAGGGCATGAAGGGCCGCCAGTGGCGGGAAATGCTGGCCACCACGGGCGGGGAGTTCCTGAACGCCCTGCCGCCTGAGGTTCGCGCCCAGGTACGGGAGCTGGAGATGCGGCGGGTAGCCCTGGAAGGCGCGTACCGCCGGGCCCGCTTCGTGGGGCAGCGGGAGATGATGGCTCAGGTCAACGCCGATATGAAAAACCTGCGGGAAAAACGCGCGGAGCTGACCCAAGGTCTGGCGGTGAACGTGGACGCCATACCGGGAACCGCCGCTGCTCGGGCTTTGCTGCCCCAGGACTGGGCCCTAGCCGACTACTACCTCTCGTCCTCCCTGTCCTTCGCCATTTTGCTGAAAAAAGAAAGCGAACCCCAGATTATCCCTATCGACGTGGACTACGATTCTCTTTTTGGCTACGCCTATTGGATGCGTTCCACGGAACAAAACCGAATGGAGTACGACGAGGTCAAGTTCCCTGGTCAGGGGCGTCCTCGCGTCACCGCCTGCGGACTGTCGCCGGAGGACGTGGGGAACGCCCTCTTCCAGCCTATAGCCGCCGAGTGCGCTGGTCTGAAAAAGCTCTTGATTATTCCCCATGACATCCTTTACGTCCTTCCCTTCGAGGCCATGCAGCGCACAGATAAAGACGACAAGGCCGTTTACCTGGTCCGGGACTGGATATTCGCGGAGCTGCCCAGCGCGTTTTTATTGACCCGGCAGGCAGGGCGGAAAACTGGACCGAATGACGAAAAGTCCCTCCTTCTGCTGGCTAACCCGGCCTACGCGAAACTGTTCCAGCAAGGAGGCAAAGCGTGGAGCGGCTTCTCAGGAGATTGGCGAAGCGCCGTCAAGCGCAGTCCAGAGCTGCGGGCCACCCTGGAGAAACACGTGAAGGGTACGCCTTTGTCCCAGCTTATCGCCTCCGACGCCTCACCAGAAGCGCAGAAGGAGTTCAGAGCCATTCTGGAGGCCGTTTGGGAGGAAATCCTGACCGAGACGGAGAAGGCGGCGAAATGGGCCTCCGTGGTCAAGGAGGACTTCGCGCGGTTCATGGCCCCACTGCCGGGTTCTCAGGTGGAGGCGGATATTTTGGCGAAACTGTGGGAGGAAAAGGGTGCTTCAGCCCCCGTCCTGCTGCTGGCAGGGCAAGCCTCGGAGCAGGTCTTCTGGGACAGCTCCCCCGCGCGGTTCCGCTATGTTCATATCGCCTGCCACGGGTACGACCGTGGAAGCATTCCCGACCTTCAGCCGGGGTTGGCCCTGTCACCCGTACTGGACCTTCGCAACGACTCATTCCTGCAGATGGGAGAGCTGTCCACCGTCCGGTGGGACGCGGAACTCATCACCCTATCCGCCTGCGAGACGGGACTGGGGGACCTCTACGTGGGAGACGGCATGTTTGGGCTCTCCACGGTGCTGCTGACGGGCGGGGCAAAGGGCTCTGTCCTCACTCGGTGGCGGGCCTCAGACGCCAGCGCGCCCGTCTTCATGCAAAAAATGTACTCCGCCATTCTAGACGGCGCATCCCCCGTGGAGGCCCTCCACGCGGCTCAGTTGTTCTTACTGGAAGAGAGCGAGTTCAAAGCTCCCCAAAACTGGGCTATCTTCAAATACGTCGGCGTCCCCTGGTAAACTGCGGGGCAAGCCCTGCGCCAGCGCCGGAATAAGGAAAGGAGAAGCTAAGATGAAAAAAATTGTTTGGGAAGCACTGATTAATGGGGTTCTTAGGGGCCTGAGGCCCTTTGGGTCGAGACCCCTAAGCAGGACGTGGGGCAGAGCCCCGCAAGGGCTTAATCCGTGCTTCTTTTTGTCTCTGTTAATGGTGCTTTCGCTGTTCCCAGCGGCTGGTTTTGGGGCGGACGCGGTTGACGTGGAAAGAGCCCTGCACGAGCGCGCGAAAAACCTTTACGACGTGGGGGACTACCGCATGGCGCTGAACCTTTACGAAAAGATCCTGGCACAGAACCCCAAGGACGGCGCGGCGCTGGACCTTTCCGGCTGGTGCCTCCGCAATCTGGGCGACAGAAAGAGCGCGGAGGAAAAGTTTGAGGAGGCTTTGACGTGGCTGAGCGGTGAGAACGCCGTGTGGGTCCTGATCGGTTTGGGAGAACTGTACCTGGACGGCGGACTCTACAATAAAGCCCAAATTCGGCTGGAGGAGGCCCTGAAAGCCTCTTCGGGCAACGCCGAGGCCGTTGAGCGGATATCCAAGGGGCTGATGATGGCCAGGGAAGGCCTGAAAAACGCCGCGCCGGCAACGGCGAACACGCTGGACGACGTAGGCGACCGGCAGCTGGAGTCGTTCCGCGCCCAACTCACCCAAACCGCCCAGAAAGGGCAAGACGATCGAGACGAGCAGACGGATCAAGATATCCTTGCTCAGGAAGTCTCCGTTGAGCTGGAGACGCCACTGGAGGAAACACCGAAAGAAACACCAGCGGAAGCGCTAAAAGAAATATCAAAAGAAGTGCCAAAAGAAATATCAAAGGAAGTATCAAAGGAAGTATCAAAGGAAACACCAAAAACAAAACCGAAAGAAAAGCCAAAGGAAAAGCCGAGAGGGAAGCCGAAAGAGAAGCCCAGACCGATCCGGCGCGAGGTCGTCTATGGGGTGGCGTTGGGCGCGGAGATCGGCGAGGTCCTGGAGGCCCTGGAAAGAACCGGGCACCCAGTTACGGACGAACCCTTCACCAAGGCGGGCAAGACCTACTACCCCCTGCGGAGACTGCCTTCCCGGCTGCCGCACTCCCTGACCGGGGGCTCAAGTTCTGGGCGCTTCTACGTCACGGCCTACAACGGCGCGGTTCTGTCCGTCATCGTCCAACTGGACTACGGCAGAGACTACTCTTTTGACGAGGTGAAGGACCTTTTGCGGCGGGGTATGGAGGAGATAACGGGTACAAGCGAGCCGCGGGGGCTTAAGACGGCGGAGAACATCTTCAGCTATGAGATGAGTCTGGCCCTTTCCCGCACTCACGGACTGTGGCTCAGCGCGGTGGACAAGGCCAATGGGACCAGTGCGGCAGAGATTGAGCATATCGACCTGGCCAACGTGAGCCATTATTGGATGGCCGGGGGAAGGTGAGCCGCGAGATGAAAGGGCACTTTAGGGTAAAATAAAAATATATCTCGAAACCACGATGTCTAGGAAACGCTGATTAAGGGGGTTCTTAGGGGCCTACGGCCCCTAAGCGGGGTTTGGGGCGGAGCCCCAATAGTGAGTTAATCAGCACTATGAGGGCTTTATATCCGACTACGCGGCGGACTGCCGCAAAAAATCATGGAGGTGTTTCAAGTGTTGGTGAAAGACTTCAAGAAAGCGGTGTTGGTGTTGGCGGCCGTGATAACGGCGGCCTCGGCGGCGATGGCCGCACCCACCGGCTCGCGCCTCGTGGGCGGCAAGACCTCAGGGGGCGACGAATCCTTTGAGCGGGAACTTGAGGGGGGGATCAAGGTTGTTGTCAATTCAGTGGAGCGGCTGCCTCATTATTATATCTCGGTAAAGTTTATCGTCACCACTGAAGAAGACATGATAATAAAAGTAGGAGGCACTACCCTTTATGACAATGAGGGAAATGAATTTAATCAGCTTAACACGATATTGATCGGAAATCAAAATGTAAAGGAAAGAATGTTGATCGCTGGCGTACCTACAGTGGTAGCCCTTCAGTATAATGTTGACAGTAGTTACAAAGTGGCGTCCACTTACCCCCGTGTCGGCATAATCATCAACGGCACAACCCTGAACTTCCGCAACGTCCCCGGCAAGCAGCAGTAAAACGCCCCAAAGGAGAAGGCGCGATGAGAAAAATATCCTTAGCGCTGTTGGCGGCGCTGATATGGGCGGCGGCAGCGGTTGCTGCGCCGTCCAGCTCGGCCCTCATCGGCGGCAGAAAGTCCCAGGCAAGCGCCTCGGTGACGCGGGAGATCAAAGGCGGGATAACCGTCCAGCTCAAAAATATGGAAATGTCCAAGCAGTACCCGGAGTACCTTTCCGTCATTTTTGCGGTGACTTCCACCACGGATCAAGTCATCAGCGTGGACTACAAGGAAGCCAGTCTTTTCGACAACAACGGTTTCCAGTGGGACGCGGACAGCGATGTCCGCATAGGAGGCCGTGAAACCCGATCGCGAGAGATCATTGAGAGCGTACCCACGCAGGTGATCAACTTTTACCGCGTGGGCAAGGACTACAAAGTGGACGAAAGTTACGTCCGCTTGATCTTCATCATCAACGGTGAAAAACTTGTCTTTCGCAATGTCCCCAGCAACCCGTAAAGGTTCCGAGTTAGAAAGGTGAACATGAATGAAAAAAATATTTTTGGTACTGCCGTTGGTGTTTTTCGCGGCTCCGGCTTTGGCCGCTTTGAGCGTTGATGACTTCATCCCGCCCGTCCAGGCCGCTACCGAGTCCGAAAGAACTGAGCGGTTGAAGGTACGTGATCCAGGCGGGGTTCAGCAGGTGCAGGGAGAGGTTACGGGCAAGCCTGCGGTTTCGGCGAAGAGCGCCCAGGACGCTGTCAACGCCTGGGTGGCCAAGCGCGTTGAGGGCTTCGAGGAGATTTTATTTCCCAGCGGTTTCGGTTTCGTCAGTACGGCGGTCGGGACCTACGAGAAGCTGGAAAACCCCGTCGCTGCGCGCATGGCCAAGCGCAAGGCCTACGTCCGTGCCTACACGGGCGCCAAGCGCCAGTTGGCCGAGGGTCTAAAGGGCGTTCTGACCGAGGGGAACGATCGGGCGTTCGACCGCATCGCCACGGTCAACGAGAGCTTGGGTCAGACCCTGGTCAACGCGGAGGAAGTCACGATGGAAAGCGTTCAGCAGAGGGTGGACGGTTTCCTGCGGGGCTACGTGGTTTACGACGTCTTCGATGACATGGACGCCGCCCGCGTCTACCTGACCATCGTCACCACGCCAAAAACCCAGGGACACTTCGACCGGCCCGACCCTTCCTCCATAGCGGCAGCTTCAGTGCAGGAGGGACTGGCCCAAGCCCTGGCGGAGATCGAGCGGGGGCTCACCCCTCCCGTTGGGGGCATGACCGTTTTCGTCCCAGCTACGGGTGAGCTGGCCTTTGTGGGGTTTGGCAGTGCGGTTATCGGGCGTCAAGACAACGCTGCTGTTCAGGCCAAACTGGAGTTGAACGCCGAACGTATCGCCAAGATGCGTGCAAAGGACTCCCTGTGCGGGGTTATCGCGGGCGAGGAAGTCGCCGCAGCCGAAAAAGCGGAGTCCGAGATCGGGAGTATGACGCGGGACTTTGAGGAGCTGTCCCAGGACGACCCGGCGGTAAGGGAAAACCCCGATCATCCGGGTTATGTGAAGCTGCAAACCCGGAAGACGACGTTCAAGGCCGCCGAGGCCTACCAAACCACCATCACCGGCGCGCGCAAGGGCGTGCTGCCCCCCGGCGTCCGGCAGCAGTCCTGGATGGACGAGGAGAAGGCCTTCGCTTACGCCGTGGCTATCTACATGCCCAGCGCCTCAGACCTGGCCGCGAAGGGCGCGGAGAGCATGGAGCGCGGAACCATCCTCCAACCCATGGACGGCGGTCAGCTCATACCGACGGCCACGCCCCGTGAAGACGTGAAGCAAGGCCCCAGCGGCGCCGTGCAGGACTTCAATGGGCTTTAACAAAAGAATGTCCGTAAAAAACCCTAAACCCCTAAGAAATCCACTAGTTCAGCGTTTCTTCTTCGCTTTGGTGTTCTTTTTGCTCTTCTTCTCTATTTTGGTGTTTCCGTGGGTGGCTTGGGGTGCGGACAACGCCGGGATTGTGAGGGAATTTCTTGGGCAGGTCCCCCTTTCCGACAAGGAGCGGTCGGACATCCTGCAAGCTGTGAGGACGGCCTCTTCCCGAACGGAATGGCTGCTTTCAGGGGAGGGGCAGGTGTACTCCCTGGCCCTGCGTCCGGTGCTGAGGGATAAACGTCCCGACGTTCAAGTGAAACTGGAGGAAATGGCGCGTCACCAGGCTGGGCTTCGCGCTCGTTACCTTCTTTACCTTCGTGCCGCGCCGGAAAAGCGCCGTTCGCGTTACGCGGACGAGGACTCCGTAGCCGAGGCCCTCGTGGGGTGGGATAAGGGCGCGGGGAAGGAGAAACGCCTGAAGCCCGACCTCTCCGCTGCCATGGTGCGGGGCGGTTGGGCCTTCGCCTTGGTGCGGGTGCGGGGTGAGGTTTTGGAGGAACTGGGAGCGCGTATCGCAAGCCTGCCAGGGAACGACCTGGACACGGCCTACTGCTCCGCGCTTTACCCGAAGGCCAAGGCGTTTTTCGACCAAAAGGAGTACCAGCGGGCCCTGCCCGTCTACCGGGAACTTCACGCCCTGAGGTGGGCGAGGCCCGTCGCCTACCTGGACGCGGCGGAGTGTTTCCTGCGCACCGGAGACAAGCGAGGAGCGGCCTGCCTGGCGGAGGAAACGGCGGTGGAGTTGGGTGAATCCATGAACAGCGCGCTGCTGGAGCGAGCAGGAGACCTTCTGTTGGAATCGGGCGAGGAGGACAAAGCCGCCCGGCTCTACCGCTTGGCCAGTGAAAAACTGCGGCAGGAGCGATGAAAGATGGAAAAGACCATTGGGGCTTTGCCCCAAACCCCACTTAGGGACCGGAGGCCCCTAAGAACCCCGTTAGTGCAGTGCTTTTTTGTGTTCGTTTTGATTTTTGCTTTGTCGCTGGCGGCGGGGCGTGTTTATGCGGACGGCCTTTTCGAGGTGACGCTGAAGGTGCGGGGCGCGAACCAGGAAGAGGCCTTGTGGGCCGCCGTGGACGAGGCCATACGCCGGAGTCTGGGGGCGGTCTTCGCCGAGCGCTCTCAGTTGGAGGGAGATATGTTAGAAGAGCGCCTGATCCAGTTCTCACGGGGCGCCGCCACCCACTACCAAATACTGGATTCTTCCTCCGACGGCTTCGACGGCTCCGGCGTCATCCTGACCGTGCTGGTCACGGTGGACTCCGTCAAGCTCCGAGAAAACGTCCGAACGCTGAAAGAGGGTGCGGGAAGCGCGGGAATCGGGCAGAGGACGGTTCCCCACTTAGACGCGGGGCAGAAAGCCCTGAGCGCTTTCATAAAAAATTTGAAATATGAAAACTTTCTGGAGGTCAAACTGGAAAACACCCAGGCCGACGTCCGCAAGGGGCTTTTGCACGTGACGGTTTTCCTGAGTTTCAACCGCAAACGCTGCGCCGCCGAATTTTCAGAGCCGCTGACGAAGATTCTGGACGGGATTTTTGCCGTCTCAGCCCTGCGAAAGGAGATTGAGGAGGAGTACGAGAGCCCAGAAGACCGTTTCGCTGTGTCCTTTTACCTGTTGGGGGAGAATTTTTCGTCGCGAGCCTGGGTGCTTCCTCGAAATTTTTACGAGGCGTTAAGGCGCGACGCCCGCTTTTGGGACGCGGGTAAGGGGAGAGTGCAGACTCACAAGCGGATATGGCTTCACTTTTCCTTGCTCAACTCCGAGGGAAAGGAAATTGAGCGCCTGCCCGTCCCCCTTTTAGCCTCCAACGTGCTCTTTTTCTCCGTGGAACGCAAAGAATCCGCCAATCCCTGGTTTTTCATGACCATAGCGGAATCGGGGCTCAAAAACAGCCTATCGCTGGCTGCCGCTCCCCGCTTCGGAAGCGTAAACGGCCAGGGGTACGAATTTTATGAACATTTTACCCACTCCTTTGCCTTCCGTCTGCCTGAAAACCTCTTGAGGCGGGTAGGTAACGTGAAAGTCGCGCTGGAACTGGAAAGGTAAGGAGAAAAAATGTGGAAACGTTACGGAAGACCGGTGGTACTCCTTGCGCTGCTTTTCTCTCCCTGTCTTGCTCCGGCAGCCCCGCGCCCTCCCCAAGCCCCTCCTGTTGTGACCCCCGCGCCCGCGCCGAAAAAGGAAGCCAACGTGCCAGGTTCCATGATCGCCGCGGAAGGCGAGGGAACGGGAACAACGCGGGGCGAGGCACTGGCGGACGCGCGGCGCGATGCGGCGCGGCAGGC
The DNA here is from genome assembly GCA_031280275.1 of Synergistaceae bacterium. GTDB lineage: Bacteria > Synergistota > Synergistia > Synergistales > Aminobacteriaceae > JAITGK01. The sequence goes on along the minus strand of JAITGX010000086.1, from coordinate 10,670 downwards.
CGTGGGCGCGGTCTCGAAAGGAGTCACGCAGGTTATAGACAACCAGGTGCGTGAAAACGTGGTTCAGTTGAGCCGTGCCTACATCGAAAAGTACGAGGTCACTCAGGAGCGAAACGAGGGACGGCTGTGGCGCGTAAAGGTCAAGGCGTGGATTCGCAGGGAGAACCTTTTAAACGGCTTGCTGGAAAAGAACCCGGATAAATCCCCCTTCGACGGTGCGGGCCTGTATACCCGCGCGCTGACCCGCCGGCAGCAAATAACGGAAGCTGCGGAGATGCTCATCGAGGTTTTCTCCTCCTTTCCCTATGAGAACTACGTTCACACCGCCGTGGGAGCTGAGGGTCTGAACGCGGGCGCGGGGGCATTGACCCTGAACGTGCGTTTTTCTTTCGATCAGGAGCGTTATTTCGCCCAGGCGGTTCCGCTTTTCGCCTCAATTCTGGACTACGCGGCGGAAACCAAGGTGAAAGACGTACCCTTCATGCTGGACTTGACGCCGGGCGACCCCGTGGTGGTGGAGCCCCCGTCGGGGCTTGACGCGCTTTCCAAGTACATGGATTTAATGGAACTTGAGAAGGAAAACCGCTACATGGACTTGCCCGGCGCGGGGGGATTCGCCAACGTTTACCTGCTGAAGAAAAATTATTATTTTGACTGCTACCGGGTGCCCGCCGAGGCCTTCGCTGCCTTGATGGAGAACCTGCTGCGCCCTGAAGCCCGGAACCGCCTCAGCGGAAAGATGTTCGACGAGGCCGAGCTGAAGATCGCCTTCAAGACCAAGGCGGAGCAGCTTGTGAAAGAACACCTGGAGCCCCTGAACCTCTGCAACGTGATGATATTCGCGAATCTGTCGGCTTTGAACCGGTCGCCTTACGTGAAGGGAGGAGAGCCCGGCCAGCTGGACGAGCGGCGTCACGCGCTTTTCATCCTCCCCTGCCTGGGAACCACGTCGGGAAAGAACGCCAACGACTACCTCCTCATAGAAAGTGAAACAGCGTCCATCTCCGTCAATCTGCCCTCCAAAGACGTTCAACGGACCAGTCAAGCCGACTGCACCATTAGCCTTCGGCGTGATTGATTGTCCTCGCTTTTCTCCGCTGATATCGGGGATATCGGGATGGTAAAGCCCCGGTTCATTGGGGCAGCACTGATTAAGGGGTTCTTAGGGGTCTCCGATCCCTTTAAGGAGGTCTTTTTTTGTTTTTGATCGATGCACACTGCCACGTCAACTCCGACCAACTGAGGGCAGATGCCCTCAACGTCGTCCGCCGCGCGGGGGAAGCCGGCGTCATGCGCCTGCTGACGGTAGGGACCGACCTGACCACCAGCGCCGAAGCCGTGGAAATGACCCGCTCTTTGGCATTTGAGGGACGGGTCTATGCCACCGTCGGCGTACACCCCCATGATGCCAAGTCCGTCGCGGAGGGATTGCCGGAGTCCCTGCTGAAATCAGCGAGTGAACCCCGCGTCGTGGCCATAGGGGAGACGGGACTCGACTATCACTACAACCATTCCCCCCACGACGTGCAGAAAAAAATTTTCCGCCTGCACGTCGATTGGGCCGTCCGCGCGGGCAAGCCCCTGGTGATTCACGTCCGCGGCGGACAATCTCACAACGCCATGAGCGACGCGTTGGAAATTCTTGGGAACACGCCTCCAAAAATTCCCCTGATGTTTCACTGCTACGCGGGAGGCATTGAATACCTGGACGCCATGAGAGAGCTGGACGCCTACCTATCCTTTGGCGGTCCCGTCACCTGGCCGAAAAACGGCGGACTGCGCCAGACCGTGGCTCGCGTTCCCGAAGACCGGTTGCTTTGCGAGACGGATGCCCCCTGGCTGACGCCTAGTCCCTACAGGGGTAAGCTCAACGAGCCGGCCCACGTCCGCCTGGTCTACGAGGAGATTGCCAAAGTGCGGGGAATCCCCACGGAGCGCCTGGCGCTGGCGGTAGACGCCAACGCCGCCCGCCTCTTCGGCTGGTCCTCTTTGTACACGGAGTCCCTCCTTGTTTGAGTTCAAGATTGAGGCTCTTTGTAAGAAAACGGGGGCCAGGGCGGGAGAGTTCATTACGCCGCGGGGGACGGTGAAGACTCCCGTCTTTATGCCCGTGGGGACTCAGGCGGCGGTGAAGGCCATGTCCCCACGCGAATTGGAGGAAGTGGGCGCGCAGATCGTTTTGGGCAACACCTACCACCTTTACCTCCGCCCCGGCGCGGAGCTGGTGGCCGAGGCCGGGGGTCTGCACCGCTTCATGAACTGGAACCGTCCCATCCTCACGGACAGCGGAGGGTTTCAGGTCTTTTCCTTGGCGCGGCTCAACAAGGTGACTGACGCGGAGGTGACGTGCCGCTCGCACATCGACGGCTCACCCCACGCCATGTCGCCGGAGTGGGCGGTAAGGGTGCAGCGCCTCTTGGGCGGCGACATAGCCATGTGCTTCGACCAGTGCGTTCCCTACCCCGCCGCGCGCGGGACGGCGGAGGCCGCCCTGGTGCGGACGACCCTCTGGGCGCGGCGCTCGAAGCAAACCCATGAAAAAGGTGCCCGCAGCCCTCAGGCGCTGTTTGGCATCGTTCAGGGCTCCACCTTCGGCGATCTGCGGACTCAATCGGCGCGGGAGCTGATGGAGCTGGGCTTCAACGGCTACGGGATAGGCGGGCTCTCGGTGGGGGAGCCCCACGAGGACATGTACCGAATTTTGGATGTCCTGAACCCCGTTCTGCCCAAGGACAAGCCCCGGTATTTGATGGGAGTTGGCTATCCCCCTAACATCGTGGAGGGTATCGCCCGTGGTGTTGATATGTTCGACTGCGTGCTGCCCACCCGCAACGGGCGCAACGGAACGCTTTTCACCTCCTTCGGGCGCGTCAACATCAAGGCGAAACGCTACGAACGCGACTTCTCACCTCTGGACCCGGAGTGCGGCTGTTATCTCTGCCGGAATTTCACGCGCGCCTACTTGCGCCACCTGTTTCACGCGGGGGAGATCCTGTCCGCGCGCCTTTGCACGCAGCATAATCTCTACTTCACCATAGGTCTGGCCCAGCGGGCGCGGGAGGCGATCCTGGCGGGGAATTTCCCCGATTTTCTGGCGCGCTTCAGCGCCGCTTTCAAGGATACCCGCGATGATTGAAATCGATCCCTGGAACCCGGAGCCGGTGCTTATTGCGCGGGCGGCGGCGATTCTGCGAAAAGGGGGACTTGTCGCCTTTCCGACGGAAACGGTCTACGGCCTCGGAGCGGACGGACTAGACCCCCAGGCGGTCAGAAAGATTTTCCAGGTCAAGGGCCGTCCTCAGGACAACCCGCTTATTCTGCACCTGAGCGCTCCCCAGGAGGCCGAGGAACTCGCCGAGCTGGACGGAAGGGCGCGGGCCGTGATGGATGCCTTTTGGCCGGGACCTCTTACGTTGGTGCTCCCCGCACGGCCTGTCGTGCCGGAGGCGGTGAGAGCGGGACTCCCGACTGTGGCCCTGCGGATGCCCGACCATCCTGTAGCTCTAGCCCTCGTCCGGAAGACCGGACGGCCCATGGCCGGACCCAGCGCAAACCGCAGCGGCCGCCCTAGCCCCACGGATGCGGCGGCGGTGGAGGCGGACCTGGGAGAGCGCGTGGACCTCGTCCTGGACGCGGGGAGCGTTGGTATAGGGCTTGAATCCACGGTTATCGATCTGACGGGAGAAAAAGTTTTGCTGTTACGTCCTGGCGGTATGCCCGTTGAAAGACTGGAAAAATTTTTCAGTACCCCTTTAGAGATCCCTGGCGGCAGCGAGAAAAAACGCTCGCCGGGCACGCGGTACCGTCACTACGCCCCGGAGGTTCCGGTGCACATCTGGGACATGAAAGAAGAACTTCCCCGCGCGCTCGACCCCGCGCAATCGGCCTTCATGGGAATGACTTCGCCGCCTTTCGGTTTCGCACGGGTGGTTTTATTTGATTCCCAGGAAAGTTACGCCCGCGGCGTTTTCGCCGCCTTCCGGCGTTTCGAGGCGGAGGGTATCCGCCACATCGTCGCCGAGTGGCCTGACCCATCGGGTATCGGCCTCGCCCTTCAGGATCGCATCCAAAACGCCACCAGCCCTGCCACATTTCCTGCCACAATTCCTTAAGGATTATACATAATCGACTCTGGCAAGCTGAGGAAGGAGGAGCAGCGGTGAAAATTTTCAAGGACGCAGCGCGAAAACGGTGCGAGGTTATAAGAAAAACGGAAGAAGCCTCTGTGGAGCAAGTGGAGCAAACGGTGAGGGAGATCATCGAAAACGTCCGCGAGGGTGGGGATAAAGCCGTTCTCGACTACACGGAGAAGTTCGACGCTTTTAAGCCGCCCAAACTGAAGGTGGCCCCGGAGGCGGTAAGAATGGCTTACTCCGCCGTCGAACCCAAGACGGTGGAAAACCTTCAGTTTGCCGCGAGCAGAATACAGGACTTCGCGCGGCGTCAGCGCGAAACCGTCAAGGAATTGCGCTGCGAGATATCCGCCGGAGTAACCCTTGGCCATAGGCTGATCCCCGTCGGGTCATGCGGATGCTATGTGCCCGCTGGGCGTTACCCTCTGCCCTCCTCCGCCCTGATGTCCATTATACCGGCCAAAACCGCCGGCGTGGGCCGTATCGCCGCTGCTTCTCCGGCGAGCAAGGGTTTTGACGGTATCCATCCCGCCGTTCTGGTTGCCATGGACATGGCGGGAGCCGACGAGATTTACTGCATGGGCGGCGCTCAGGCCATAGCTGCGTTTGCTTACGGAACCCCGTCGATTCCCCCTGTGGACCTCATCGCCGGGCCAGGCAACAGGTACGTTACCGAGGCGAAGCGGCAGGTCAGCGGAGCGGTGGGCATCGACATGCTGGCCGGGCCAAGCGAGGTGGTGATCATCGCGGATGAGTCGGCAGACCCGGTGTGGATAGCCGCTGACGCCTTGTCCTGCTGCGAGCACGACCCCAACTCCTGGGCGGTACTCCTGCTGAGGAGCGAAAAACTGGCCCGGGACGTCGCGAGGGAAATCGAAGAAGCACTTAAAAGCCTTGAAACGGCAGAACTAGCGGGGAAGGCCTGGAGCGACAACGGCAGGATAATAATCGTGGACTCCCTTGATGAGGCGGTGAGACTGAGCGACGAGACAGCCCCGGAACACCTTCAGGTCATGACGGAAAACAGCTCAGAAGTGGCGGCGAAACTGCGAAATTTCGGCTCGCTGTTCGTGGGGTGCTGGGCGCCGGTTCCTTTTGGCGACTACGTCTCAGGGTCCAACCACATCCTGCCCACGGCGGGGTGCGCCCGGTTTTCCAACGGGGTTAACGTTCACACATTCCTCAAGATCAGCACCTTTCAGGAAATCACGCCTGAGGGCAGCAAGTTCTTGTCCCCACGCTGCGCTTATCTGGCCGGGGTAGAGGGGCTGCACGGACACCGGAGAAGCGCCGAGCTAAGGGGCTTGCCGTGAGGCGGAGATGCTACACAAGCCGGGTTACTTTGGAAAAACAATAATCAAGGTGTTCCTGCCCAAACTCATTTTCCAGCTCGCGCCATTGTTCCGTCGAGAGGGGCAGGAAGGCCGATGTATCACTGCCGTCCGAGTGCTCACAGAAACGGATTTCATAATCAGGCATAAGGACTTCGTTCAGCGTTGCAATCATTGTGTTCCTGGCGTTTTTGTCAGCTTTTTCCTCTTGATAAGGAGCTTTACGCTTTTTGTCCTTGTGTGACACGATGAGTTCAAAACCAAGCGCGTCGTTTGTGTCGTTTATTTCGACGGCAAGGCTTCCTGTTCGAAGAATGTCCTCGCAGCAACGGACAACCGCCGCGTCGTCTTCACGACGGTCGAGCCGCAGCAGAAATTCCTTGGGGAATTCCTCGAACAGAAAGTCCTCGTAGGGAAAACGTCCTGGATGGTAAAGCCCGGAAGGATGCCCATAGCGTTCATACTGCCGGAACGCTTCGTCGCAGCAGCTGCCGCAGTTTAAAAAGGCTCGAATCACCTGCATTTTATCGCTTTTATCAAACCGCTGCGATTTTTTATGAAGCCATTCCAAGGTTTTAGCGATAACGCTGTAGCCGCTGCCCGCGATTACAAAGCGATCCCTGTCCTCGCGGAACACTTTTACGCCGATGAACGCCGCCATATCCCGCACCATCATTTCTTCGGTGATGCTGCAGCCGTCCCACGGAAACCACTCCGTCAGCAGATAGGATTTACCGTCGTTAAACACACGCAAAACAGGTGAAGCGTTGTCGTCGAGGCCGTGAACCGGTATATCGAAAGATTCCACGCGAAAAGGACAGCCGTCTTTTGGGGCGATTCCCGCCATCAGCAAGCCAATGGTTTCCACGGGAACCGAGGCGGGATTGGGAAGAACGGCCATAAATTGACCCTTGAAGAGGACGGCCAGGCGGTCGCTCAGGGCCAGCAGCTCATCCAGGTCCTCCGACACCAGAAGCACCGCCGCGCCGTTTTCCCGCCGCTCCAGGAGCCGCTGGCGCACGCAGCGCGTGGCGGACACGTCCAGCCCCCAGGTGGGGTGCATAACGATGAGAACCTTGGGGTTATCCAAGAGTTCCCGGCCTATCAGGAGCTTTTGCAGGTTGCCGCCGCTCAGATTTTTTACGGGCGCACGAAGCGAGGGCGTGAAGACACCGAATTCCCCTACGATCCACCGGGCGTGAGTCTCCGCCTCTCTCCAGTCGATTAAGGGGCCGTTCGCCACGGGTCTCCGCCGGTATTTCCGCAAAATGGCGTTAACGCGGAGGTCCATACCAGAGGCCATTCCCACGCCCTTACGGTCGGCGGGGACGTAGCGCACCCCTCGGTCGATGAAGCGGCGCGGGGAAGCGCCGGTCATTTCCTCCCCGTCCAGGGCTATAAAGCCCAAAAAGGGTGTTCTGAGTCCTGCTAGGGCCTCGCAGAGTTCCCTCTGTCCGTTCCCAGCGACACCCGCCACGCCGAAAATCTCCCCCTCCCGCAGGCGAAAAGAGACTCCCCGCACGGCTTCTGCGCCCCGGTCGTCCAGCACGCGGAGCCCGTTTGCCTCAAAAACGGCCGCTCCTGTTCGTGTCGCCCCGCGCCGCAGGCTCAACGGCGTTTTCTGCCCCATCATCATCTCCGCCAAGGCCGCCTCTGTCGTTCGTGCCGTGGGGACGGTACCGGCGTTCTTACCCCCTCGCAGCACCGTGACCCGCCGCGTCTCGTTCATCACCTCGCGCATTTTATGGGAAATGAAGACAACCCCATGACCTTCTTCTGTCATGCGGCGAAGCGTCTGAAAAAGCCCATTAGATTCTTGGGGCGTTAAAACCGCCGTGGGCTCATCCAGCACCAGCACCCGCGCGCCCCGATAAAGCGCCCGCAGCAGGGCCACGCGCTGCCGTTCGCCAGTAGAAAGCTGCCACACCGCCACACTGGGGTCGATCTCCAGCCCATAGCGCTCGGAGATTTCCCCCACCTTGTTCCGGATTTTTTTCCGCGAAAGGAAGAAGCCCGCCTCCCTCATCCCCAGAATGACGTTTTCCCAGACCGTCTGAGCGGGGGCCAGCATAAAGTTTTGGTGCACCATCCCGATACCTGCGGCGATGGCGTCGCCCGGCGAGCGGAACACCCGGCGCTCCCCGTTCACGAGAATTTCCCCCTCGTCCGGGCGATAAAGCCCGTAGAGGACGTTCATCAACGTGGACTTGCCCGCCCCGTTCTCGCCCAGCAACCCATGAACCTCCCCCGCCTCCACGGAGAAATTCACGTCTCGGTTGGCCGTTACCCCGGAAAATCTCTTCGTGATTCCCCGCATCTCCACCAGCGGAACCCTGCTCCCCATAAACTTCAGCCCCCCGAAAACTCACCTTCCTTATATCTTATCTCATAAGGAGTATCCGTCTCTGGTGGATAGTTTTTTGGTTTTTATGCTTTTGACTTAGCCTTTCCTTGGCTGGCCACGGCGGCTTGTGCTTTCGCAATGGCTTCCGCGTCGCCCAAGTAGCGGCGTCCCAGGGGTTTTATGCCCGCGTCTAACTCGTAGAGCAACGGCACACCCGTGGGAATGTTCAGCTCCAGAATATCCTTTTCTGAGATGTTGTCCAAGTACTTTACCAAGGCGCGGAGGCTGTTGCCGTGTGCGGCGATGACGATCTTCCGGCCCGCCTTCACCTCCGGAACGATGGCGTTCTCCCAATAGGGAACTACTCGAGCCACGGTATCGGCCAGGCACTCGCCGCCGGGCAGGTCCGACGGGGCCAGGGAGGCGTAGCGTGGGTCCTTGGAGGGGTGGCGCTCGTCGCTGACCTCCAGAAGAGGGGGACGCACGTCGTAGCTGCGCCGCCAGACCTTTACCTGCTCGTCCCCGTACTTCGCGGCCGTTTCCGCCTTGTTCAGGCCCTGCAAACCCCCATAGTGCCGCTCGTTCAGCCGCCAGGAGTGGTTCACGGGAATCCACATCAAGTCCATTTCCTCCAGTGCCAACCACAGGGTCTTGACGGCGCGCTTTAAAACGGAGGTGAAAGCCAAGTCGAACACGAAACCTTCCTGTTTCAGCAGCTTCCCGGCCTCCCTGGCTTCCGCCGTTCCCTTGTCCGAAAGGGGCACGTCAGTCCACCCCGTGAAACGGTTTTCCTGATTCCACGCGCTTTCACCGTGGCGTATCAACACAACTTTGTACATGGGCAAATTTCTCCTTTTTTTAAAGAATTCGAAACTATATTATTTGGGAAATGTAAACTTTCTAACTTAATAAAATTCATGCCTTTGCTCGGTAATAACGCGCAAAACCTCTTGCAAAATTAGAATTAAACTGGTATATTCTTATTATATAAATACCCAATGTTCTAAAATATTTATCGGTTATTCTTTAGGTATTCTTTAGCATTGCTAAGATAAATTATATTTTTTGTTATTTTATATTAAAAAATACTACATATATTATTTTATAAATAAAGAAAATCAATAATTATTTTCAGATTATATTATAGGAAGCACTGATTAATGGGGTTCTTAGGGGCCCATGGGCCCCTAAGCGGGGCGTGGGGTGGAGCCCCACAAGGGTGTAATCAGCGTTTCCTTTAAAAAGAATAGGTGGAAATTAGTGAAAGACGTGTTTCAATTTCAATTAGTGTATTTGGTAACTCTTAGATGTAATCTAAAATGTATTATGTGTCCTAATGACAGAACTCTTAACAAAGAAAAAGAAATTTCATACAATATATTTATTAATGCTGTGAAACATTTAAAAAATATATCAAATTTGCAAGTTAGTATTTCTGGCGGCGAACCATTTCTCAAAGATGATATTTTTGAACTGATTAAGGCTTTAACTGAATTGGGAGTACATTGTGGTATCACGACAAATGGCACATGTCTTGACAAAATAGAATATCTATTGAAAAACATAAAAGACAAAGACAAAGACAAATTGGGTTTCGCTGTTTCTATTGACGGAATAGGAGAGGTATATCACAAAATACGAGGAGTGGACTGTTTCGCTCAAGCTCTTTCTTGTTTATATATGCTGAAAAAATATAATGTAAATTTTCAGGTTAATACTGTAATACAGAGAGAAAATATGTCTTATTTGCATTATATGCAGGAATATTGGAAATGTCTTGGGATACATCAAGTCATGATTCCCAAGTTGTGCGGCGGCGCTATTAAATTTGACTATGATGAAAAGGATTGCCAAGCGATATTTCCTTATCTTAATAACCCTATTGACAAGAAATATATTGCTTCATATGGAAAATTTAATATCCGGCAGTGTCATGCCGCAGAGGGAAAAGCGTGTACCATTGATCCTTATGGAAACGTGTATGCTTGCTATATAGGCAGTTTAAAAACTCCTGAGAGATTTGTGATGGGAAATATCATTGATAACAGCTTAGATAATATTTTATGTTCCGCGAGTGAAGTTGTGAAGACAAATGTGCATACGTGTGAGGGCTGCTACGCCGGCTGCGAAGTATTTAGAGAAGCTGCTTTTTATAATATGGATTATTCTTTAGATATAAATGATTTAGCTAATATATCTCAATATATACATAATATTAATTACTTAGATAAAAACACTATAGACGAATCCTCATGGCATGATATGGAATATAGTAAAGAAGGCTCATTTCGATGGATGTCTCGAAACAACTCAAGGATTTTCCTCAAGGCTCTTAATAACGAAAAGGAAATACATTTAAAAATCATGAATGCCTTGCCTGAAAATAATTTGGATGTTTATATAAATAATATCCATGTGTATTCCACCAAGCTTCCAGGAGGAAATTCAGAGCTTTCTATTCCCTTCGTATTTTCTGGGGGGGGGGGGTATAATTCGATCTATATTATGGAGTTGAGAGTTGATAAAATTTTTAAACCGTCTGAAATTTTCCAATCAACTGATTCTCGTGAGTTAGGTATCGCGCTTTTTTTCGTAAAAATATCATAGATTCCGCATTCGGCAAGTCAATGAAACGCTGATTAAGCCTTTGTGGGACTCTGCTCCACGCCCCGCTTAGGGCCTATTTAATATCTTTGCATTAGAAGCGAAACGAAAGCAAGACCAATGTCAACACCTTAAGATATAAAGACATGGGCGTGTTTTAAAACTAGGAGGAGCAATATTATTTCAATAAAATCATAATAGAAGCTATTAATGCAAAACTTAAAAAACTGCGGGACAGCTTATCATATCGCGCGGCCG
>JAITGX010000057.1 GCA_031280275.1 Synergistaceae bacterium | reverse complement strand
ACCTGGTACATCCCTGGACGGGTGAATATCGGGTATTATGAGGAAAACGGCCAAGGCTACTTGATCGACACGGGGCTGGACGACGAGAACGGCCGAAAAATCCTGAAGCTGCTGAACGGGGAACGGAAAGGTGTGCCGCTCCGCGCCATTGTCAACACGCACTCCAACGCCGACCACATCGGCGGCAACGCCTTCATTCAGAAGCGCACGGGGTGCCAGGTCTGGGCGACGCGCGTGGAGGGTCTCCTGACGGAGATAACGGCTCTGGAGCCCACGCTGCTCTGGTCGGCTCACCCTTTCAAACAAATCCGGGGAAAGTTCATCGAGGCCAAACCCTCGAAGGTTGCCGTGTTCATTGAAGCAGACGAAAGCCATCCCGGCGGCTGCCCGATGGAAGACACGCGGCTGACCGCCGTGCCGCTTCCGGGACATTATCTGGACATGATTGGGGTGAAGACGCCGGACGAGGTTTTCTTCCTGGCCGACGCCCTGTTCGACCCCTCGATCCTGGAAAAATACCGTTTCAGCGTAGTGCTCGACATCGCGGGTGCCTACAGGACGCTGGAGAAAATCGAAAAATTGGAAGCTCGCTGGTTCGTGCCCTGCCACGCGCCCGTTACGCAGGACGTGAAGGAGCTGGTACGTCAAAACAGGGAAGGCCTGGCTTGGGTTACTGAGGCCGTGGAGAACGCCCTGGCGGACCGCCCCTTGACCCGCGAGGAGGTTTTATCCCGCGTGGGCACGGCCCACAAGATGGAAATGGACGCCGCTCACCTGCTGCTGAACCTGTGCAGCGTCAGCGCGCACCTCACCTACCTGTCCGATCTGGGCAGGGCTGAGCCCTTTGTCCAAAACTGCCTTCTTTTGTGGAGGCTGATTCACCAGCCGTTGCAGTGAACCCTCGCCGCATCTACCCCGGCATGGGGAGGCTTGACCTTCGCGCCGTATCCCACAAGGGCCATGGCCAGGGCTCGAACCCCCTCCGGAAGGTTCAGGAGGGACGGAATGGTTCCCTCCCGTTCGGGACGGTTGGCGATTTGCAGCCAGACGCCCTCCAGTCCCACGGCCCTCGCGGCCAGCAGCATGTTCTCCATGGCACAGGAGGCGTCCTCCATCCATGTTCCGTCGGTGAAGCCGTGTTTTTTTTCGTAGTTCGCCACGTCCACGCAGACGGCGAGTCCTAAAGGCGCTCCTGCCGCCATGCGGGAGTGGGCGCTGGCCTCGCCGATTTTCTTCAGCAGGTCTTTGTCGTCCACCACCACTATGTGACAGGGCTGGATGTTCATAGCGCTGGGAGCGGCGAAGGCGCATTCGAGGAGCAGTTCCACCTTTTCCGCCTCGACGCTCCTCGCCTCAAAAACCCGCACGCTGCGGCGTCCCAGAATGATTCGGATGGTCTCGTTATCAAGTGATGTCATTATTGTTTTCCTCCCATGAACTTTGTATAAGAATTACATTATATCTGGTGGAGTATAAGGATTCCGCCCTTCGAGGAAAAACTTGCTGATATCCTCTGGCGGGTCCGCTCTGAATATCTTGCCGGAGAGTTCGGCGAGGGCTCCCGTGAGGCCGTGGGGAAAGCCAAGTTCGCGGGCGTGAAGCAGGGGACGTTTGGCCTTGCCGCGCCATCGGCGGTTCACCTTAACATCTCCGTACTTCCCATCTCCCAAAATCGGGCAGCCGATGTGAGCCATGTGAACCCGCGCCTGGTGCGTCCGGCCCGTCAGAAGCTCTATCGACGCCAGGGAGAGTTCCCCGTCTCCCGCCAGTCGGGTGTAATGCGTCCGGGCCGTTTTCCCCGTGCCCGCCCGCACGGTGTTGGTGAGTTCATCTTTGAGGAGCGGAATGTCGATAACGCCCTTCTTCGGCAGAGTTCCAACCACGACGGCCAGGTAGCGCTTGACGACGCGCCGCTCCTTGAACAGCCGTTCCAGTCCGCGCAGGGCCTCGCCGGAGAGGGCGACAACCAGGACGCCCGTGGTGTTCCGGTCCAGCCGGTGAACCGCCGCTGGAGAAAAGCCCTGCCCTCCCGCGCCGAATATGCCCCAAACGCGGGTGATGACGCTGTCCCCGCCCTTCACGTCGGGCTGAACCAGCAGGCCCGCCGGCTTGTTCAGCACCAGGGTGTTCTCGCCCCTCCACAGCACCGGCACGGCACCGCGGCGGGAAACATCAAGCGTCTCCGCTCCGGGTTCTTCCCAGGGAACGTAAAGCTCCTGCCCCGCGCGGACACGCGCCCCCGCCTCGTGAACACGGAGAGCGTCCAGGCGCACTTCCCCCTTTCGCAGGGCGCGCATGATGGCGGACAAAGGAAGCACAGGCCATATCGAACGAATAGTCCGATCCAGTCTGCGCCCTTCATGGTCTTTAGCGATGATAATTTTGCAGCTCATTAACCGTGGGCTGCCCCGCCCTTCCAAAAACGGCGCTGTACGGAGGCGACATAGTCCGTGACCTCTTTTTCCTTGTCAAGCTGAGAGGTCTGTTCCCTCCAGCAGAACAGTTTGAAGTCCAGGTCGTCGGCGACGGAGACAATGAGAGCCTCAGGGGTCGCGGGGAGAACCGGCGAGCCGAACTCCCGGCATCCGTGATGACTGACCAGGATATGTCCCATCGCCAGCAGGAATTTTTCGGACGGAGCACTTCCAGGATGATCTCTGCCGTAGTCCTCCGCCAAAGCCATGAGACGGTGATAGCCCAGAACGATGTGCTCCGCAACGGTGCCAGCCACGGTCATGTCCGGCGCCGGCGACAGGCGGTAGGCCTCCAGTTTGCCCAGGTCGTGCAGCAGCGCGCCCGCGGTCACTAGGTCCGTGTCCACGGGGAAACTGCCGTCCCGATAGTTCTTCGCGATTCCCGCCGCCGAACGGGCCACGGCCAAGGAGTGCTCCAAAAGCCCCCCCACGTAGGCGTGGTGCAGGGAAACGGCCGCGGGCCAAACGCTGAAGTCCCGCCACAGGCCGCGCTCGAAAAACAAGTACTGCAGAAAGCTCTTCACGGGCTCCCCGCAGTTTTCAATAACCTCCCGGAAGGCGCTTTCCATGTCTTGGGCTGGGATGGGCGCGCGCCGGACGAAGGTGTGGGGCGGGTACTTTTCTTGATCCATGTAGTACACGGCGTTGAAGTTGTACTGGTTCTGATCGCGGAACGCCACCACCTTCCCCTGAAGGCCTACTGTCTGGCCTTCCAGCTTTTTCACGTTCTCGTCGGCAAGGGGATCCATTTTGTAGCGCACATCGCCGATGTGCCACCACTCCGAACTCCCCCATATCTTGCCCTCGATCTGTCCCTCCCCGTCCATGAGCGTGATGTCCCAAAAGGGGTTGTCGTTTTTGTCCCTGCGCTGCGTGAAGCGGGTCACTACCCCCAGGACGTAGAACGTGGCGTCCTTTGAGAGCTTCTTCACCTCCGGCGTGGTCATTCGCCGCTTTTCTTTCTGCTCTGTCAAAAACTTCACCCCACTTATATATTCCCTACCGTAACGTTCTCGACGCGCCGATTTTTCAGGCTGACGGACATGCCCACACTGCCGCTCTCGATGTAGCGGAGCTGGCCGGAGCGGTATTCCGACGGATAACCCACGGCCTTGAAGAGCTGGTCATCGGTTATCCCTACGGCTACGCCGTTCTTCAGGACGTACTTCGCTGAAGTCAGCTGCAAGCGGGTTATGTCGCCGTCCCTCAGGTTCGCCGTCAGGCCGGTCCAGGAAAGGGTCGTGGCGGTCTGGCTCCCCGGCTGCCCCAACTGACCGGTCATAGCCGCCCTGTCCGCCCCGAAGGAGGCCAGAAGCTCGGCGGTATAGCCTAAGGGCAAGGTGGTATCCCGGGCGTCCAGGGGCTGGAAGTACTGCCCATAAACCCAGCCCTCCTTGCCGTTAGCGCGTATGTGATACCAGGGGCCGGTGAGGCTTCCTGACACGCCCTCCCATTGATCCAGAAGCTCCACTTTCGTGCTGGAGTTCACCCTCATCACGATGGCCCCCGCTGTGGAGTGGTCCGGGCGGACGTTCACGTTCGTTCCCACCACCACGCCACGAGACGGGATGTCAATTCGCAGGGAGTCCAGAGCGCTCCTCACGGGCATCGGCTCGGCGACGGGCGGATCGGAGGACGCGGATGCCGGAGGAATTGGGTCTTTTACAGGCGGCTGTACGGGCAGAGCCTCGGGAGGCAGCTTTCGCAAACCCAGCAGGAACCACCCAGCCACCACCACCGCCAGCAAAAGAACCAAGGGCCCCGTCACGCGGCGCAGAGCCGAACGCCGTTTTCGCTTACGGCGGCGCGTGTAGGCCGAAAACTCTTGATAGGAGTTATCTGGGTCCACTATCAGGGGGCGCCCGTGAACGGGCTGCGGGTCGTCCTCCGCCGAGGGGATGTAAACCCTATGGGGGCCTTTCTTGTTTTCGGAGGCAGCTGGGGCCCTCGCGCCCCTTTCCTCGCTGACAGGGGGCGGGGAAAGCTCGTCGTCCTCTTCGTCTTCATCCTCGTCCTCGTCCGTCTGATCCAAAAAGCGCACCTTCTGAAAGTCCCTGTCGCGGAACTCACGAGGTCTCCCAAAGCCGTCCTGCCTGGGCATCTCGTTGTCCCTGGCGGGGGCGGTGAAGAGCTGCGGTCCCCTCTCCTCCGCCATGACCGTCTCTGACGCGTCCAGGGACGGTATGTGCAGCGGACATCCACAGGTAAAGCAGAATTTGTGCTCAATACCAACGCTGGCCCCACAGGCCGGGCAGACTTTAGAAGAACGCACCCTCACCGGCTGGCTGAACCGCACGCCACGCCTAGCGGACCCCAAATCGCGTTCCTCCCTCTCCCCCTGAATACCGGCGGCGGGTTCCTTCTTTTTCGCTGTTGAGGAAAAGCGGCCGTCTTTCCGCTCTTGAAGGCAGCCATCATCCTCTTCGTCGTCGTCCATTTCCGGATCATCTTCATAAGGTCTTTCGTCCTCTTCGTAATCCTCCGGGGCATGGATAAAAACGCATAGGGCCGCCCCGGCCAGATAGAACCCCGCGTAGACCACCGCGTCGCGGTGAGCAAAAAAACACATTAGGGCGGAGATGGCAAGAAATATCCCCCCGGCGCGGTGCCAATGGAAAGCCACCACGCCCCCCGCCAGGGCAAAAAGGGCCGACCCGATCAGAAGGGCCGCCGTCACCCACGTGAAAGCGCCGTCCGCCGTGCTGGACACCAGTATTTCAAATATGCCGTGAAGCGTCGAAACAATAGCCGCTCCAAGGGATAAAGTCAGCACCACCCAACGCATCTCTCGCATTCCCCCATTCAGGCGAATACAACCCCGAAAATAGTTTATCACAACCAGAGGCAAAGCTCCTGGTTCAAATAGCCTTCGGCGGCGGCCGCATTCCGAAATTATTGAGTACCAGGATGTGTGCCCTTTAGTAAAGTTCCGAGGTTTTCTATCGCTTTCTCAAATTCCGCGGTCAGAACCAAGTCCGATATTTCCGAGAGGGCATCCTCGGTCTCAGAGCCCAGGGACGCTTTCGACAGCTCGGCCAGAACTCCGTCCGCCATTCCCACGTCCCGCGCCTCTAGGGCCTCTTCCAGCGTCTTCAGGCGCGAGATAAGTTCTGGATATTCGGAAAAATTCTCGCTTTTCTTCTGGTGTTCAGCCGGCAAAGCGGCGCGGACGCGGGCGCATACGTCGGACAGGGCCTGCCGGAAGGCGTCCGCGTGCTCGCGGATGGACGCCATATCCCCGGCCTTGCCAGCCTCTTCCAGGGACTCCGCCATTTTCGAGAGTCCCGCCGCGCCGACGTTGGCAGAGGAGCTTTTCAGTCCATGCACGTGAATCGTAAAGTTTTTCAAGTCGCTCTCCGCGTAAGACGCACTCAAATACTTCATCTTCGCCTCCGCGTCGCGCTGGTACAGCTCCAGCACCTTTCTGTAGGCGGCCGGCGAGCCGCCGCACAGGGCAAGCCCCTTCACAGCGTCAACTCCTTCGATCTCCAGCGGCCCTCCCTCGCTTTTCTCGTCTTCCTTCTCTCGCAGCCCCAGGGTGATGACAATCCTGCCCTTGACCCTTCCGACCTTGTACGTTAGGTCGCTCTCCTTCTCCGCCGGGGCTCGCCGCTCCTCCGGAATCCATTTCTCCAGCTGTTCGCGCAGCTTGGACGTTTCTATGGGTTTCGGCAGGAAATCGTCAAAGCCGTTTTCGAGGAACATCTTCCTGATTCCTGGAACGGCGTTGGCCGTGAGGGCCACGATGGGCAGCCTCGCGAAGCCCTCACCCAGGGCGCGGATGGCCTTCGTGGTCTCTATCCCGTCCATACCGGGCATCATGTGATCCATAAAAATCAGGTCGAACCGCTTTTTCCGCGCCAGTTCCACCGCCTCGGCGCCGCTTTCGCAGACGTGCACGTCCATCTTGTAGGGCGCAAGAAGCCCCCCAACGACAGCCAGGTTCGTGAAGATGTCGTCCACCGCCAGCACACGAAAGCCTGGAGCCGTGAAACGGGCGCGGGACGGTTCGCTTTCCGTGGATGCCTTGGCGTTCAGGCCCCAACCCATTGGGGCGGCGTCCGCCACTTCCTGAACGAGCGTCGCGGTGAACACCGACCCCACGCCGTACTCGCTCTTTACCGTTACGTCCCCGCCCATGGCGCTGCACAGCTTGCGCGCTATCGGCAGTCCCAGGCCCATGCCCAGAATGTGCGCGTTGCGCTCTACCTCCAGGCGGGAAAATTTGTCAAAGAGCTTTTCCGTGTCCTCTGCCCGAATTCCGATGCCGCTGTCCTCCACCGTGAAGGTCAAGAGAACGGAGCTGCCGGGTCTGGGCTCGCTCCGGGCGGTGAACCTTATGAAGCCCCTCTCCGTGTACTTCACCGCGTTCGAGAGAAGGTTTAAAAGAACCTGACGAACGCGCGCCTCGTCCCCGATCATGACGGAGGGAATGGACTCGTCCAGGTTCGTGAAAAGCTCTATTCTCTTACAGCCTGTCTGGACGCGCAAGACGGTCGTGACGTCGAACAGCAGCGACGCCGCGTGATAACGCGTGTTCGCGATTTCCATCCGGCCCGCTTCCATCTCCGAAAAGTCCAGGACGTCGTTGATGAGGGAAAGGAGGTTGCTTCCGGCCTGTTTGATGTCCTCAATATATTCGAGTCCCTTGGGTTTGCCGTACTCCCTGTAAGCCAGTTCGCTCATGCCGAGAATGACGTTCATGGGTGTGCGCATCTGGTGACTCACGTTAGACAAAAACTGGCTTTTGGCCCGCGAGACCCGCAGGTACTCCTTGGCGTTGCGGTAGGAGATCACCAGCAATACGGCGCCCACCACCAATATGGCCGACACCTCTAAGGCGAAGAGCCGGTTGAAGAAGGCGTTCCGCCGGGTGGCCGCCGTGATAGCCGAGTTCTCGATGTCTACGCCCGCCACGGCCACGACCTGGCCCTGGGCGCCGAAAACCGGCGCGTAAGCCGACATGAGCCCATCCCATATCCCAGCGTAACTGCCCATGTGGGTGCTGACGGCCTTGCCAGCGAACGCGTTCATGACGTAGCCGTCGGGGTCCGTCGCCATTCCCAGCGTCACCTGGGTTTTCGGGTCCTGATCGTTGTCGATAATGTACTGGAGCTTCCCGTTGACGACGCGCATGAAGTAAACGAAGGTGACCTTCTCCCTTTCCGCGAAACGTATCAGCTCCTCGCGCTTTTGCCGGTAAAGTTCTGTTTTCATGTCCGCCGGCTCCCGCAGCTCGTTCAAGGCGGCCTCGTCCATGAGGCTGGCGGCGAAGCGGGCGGCGGTCAGCAGCCGCAGCGCAAGGCTGTCCTGCATCACCTCAGCGTACTTCAGCAGGTATTTGCCCGACAAGAGGATGGTGACAAACACCCCAAGGACCAACGCCATCAGAAACAGCGACAGCCTAGCGGCGATTTTTGCCTCGCGCCGCGGCTTCACGGACAAGAGAGCCGCCTCGCTTCCGCCCCGCGGGACTCGATCAGGTCATCCAGCGCCTCTATCGCGTCCTCGAAGTCGGACACAAGAACCAGGTCGTCTATCGCGGACAGAGCATGCGTCGTTTCCTCGTCGAAAAACTTCCCTGCCAGGTCGTGCAGGATGTTGTTCACCTCGCCGATGTTTTCCTTCACCAGGGCGTCTTTTAGCTTCGTCAGCATCCCGTCGTCAAGAATATCCCTTTCCCCGCCCGGCGTCTTCCCCGTCTCCGTCTCCAGCGCGGCGCGAACACGGGCGTTCAGCTCGGACAGATTTTGACAGAAGACGCCCGCGTAAGTGCGGATATACTCCATGTCCCCGCCGTCGCCCGCGTCCTCCAGCGCCGCCGCCGTCCTCGACAGCTCCGACGCCCCAATGCTGGCCAAGACGCTCTTCAGCGCGTGAACCTGGGTGATGAAGTTCTTCAGGTCGCGCTCCGCGTAAGAAAAGTCGAAAAACTCCATCCTGGACTCCACGTCACGGCAGTACTGCCCCAGCACCGTTCTGTAACCCGCCTCCGTTCCCCCGGTTAGTACCAAACCCTTTTTGACGTTCAAACCGCTGATCTCGAAAAGAGCCAGGGGGGTTTTGTGGGGGGGGTTATGAGGAGCGTGAGCGCCCGCGCTTTGCTGTTTTTCTCTGGGAAGCCATTTGCGCAGAACGGACTCCAGCTTACCCGGATCAATGGGCTTGGAGAGAAAATCGTTCAAGCCGCTCTGAAGAAACATCTCCTTCATACCGGATACGGCGTTGGCCGTGAGGGCGATGACGGGCACGCTCTCGCGGCTTCCGCCGAGGGCGCGGATGGCCGCCGCCGCCTCTATTCCGTCCATGCCGGGCATCATGTGATCCATGAAAATCACGTCGAACTGCTCCTTTCGCGCCAGCTTCACCGCCTCACCGCCGCTTTCACACAGGGTAATGTTCACTTTATAGGGAGCCATGAGGCCCTTTGCCACAAGCAGGTTGCTGGATATATCATCCACCAGCAGCACCTTGGCGCCGGGGGCCACGAACCTCGCCTCGAATTTTTCCTTTTTTTCCCTTTCCCCGAACCCCGCGGGAGCCTCGTGATTCAGCGCGTTGGCCACGGGAACGGCGTAGGCCGGCATGAGAATGACGGGAATGTCCCAAAAGGAGGACGCTTCGTCCAAGTCGGCCAGCAGAACCGACGCGGTCTTGGCGCCGTGTATGGCGTCTTTGGCCCGCTTGGCGGCATGGGACGAGACGAAGGCGAAATGAAAAGCGCCGCCCTTCAATTTTTCGATAAACTCCTCCACGCTTGCCGCCGCGGTCACGCTGACGCCCAGGTCCTTCAGCGTCGCCGCGATGGACTCGGCGTAAAGGGACCGTTCGTCATGGAGCAGGACGTTTTTCTCCCCCGCGTTTTCCACGACGGCCACGGGCCTGCCGCCGCCGTGTTTGTGCGGAATGACCGCGGTGAAGACGGACCCTCGGCCGTACACGCTCTCCACCGTTATGTCCCCGCCCATGGCCAGACACAGCTTTTTGGCGATAGCCAACCCCAGCCCCGTGCCCTCCACCCCCTTGTTGCGCGCCGCGTCCAGTCGGACGAAGTCTCCAAAGAGCCCCTCCATGTCCTCCAGCTTGATCCCTATCCCGCTGTCCGACACCTGGAATTTCAGCAGGACGGAGCCGTCGCCCGTCTGCTCGAAACGTACGGAGAGCTTGACAAAGCCTTTTTCCGTGTATTTCACGGCGTTGGAAAGGAGGTTCATCAGCACCTGTCTCACTCGGGTTTCGTCGCCGACGAGGCTGTTGGGGGTGGCGGATTCCACGTTGACAGCGAACAGGATGTCTCTGCCCAGAAGGCGCACCCGAATGACGTTCACCACATCGTTCAACAGGGACGTCAAAGTGTAGGGGAAGGAAGTTACCTCCAAGTTGCCGGACTCTATTTTGGAGAAATCCAGAATGTCGTTGATGATCGAGAGCAGGTTCCGCCCCGCCTGCTGGATGCCGGCGAAGTACTCCGCCGCGGGTGAGGGAAGGTCCATTCGAAGGCCCAGCTCGCTCAACCCTATGACCGCGTTCATGGGGGTTCGTATCTCGTGGCTCACCCGGGCCAGGAAGGACGACTTGCTTCGGCTCTGCTCGTCGGAGCGCTCTTTCGCGGCGGAGAGCTGGAGCAGAATGCAGCTCAGGATCGACATCAGGACGAAGCCCAAAAAGGAAAGCGCCGCGGCGGCGGCGTACACGTCCATGTAATAGCTGTCGTGGGGCGTGATCACGCCGATGTACCATCCGTTGAACATCCGGGAAAAAGAGACTATTGCCGGGATACCGTCCACGTCGTTCACCTTCATGGAGGAAACGACACGCCGGATCATCAGCTCGTCGTAGATTTCTCGGTAGCCCTTTCCCATGTTCTGTATCTGAAGGCCGATATACTCGTTTTTAGGGTGGGCAATAGTCACCATGTGCTGGTCCAGGATAAGGCCGTAACTGTCGTCCGCCGTTTGCAGCTTTTGGACGTACTCCTGGAGCCAGGTCATGCGCATGTCTATCCCAAGGATGCCATAGTATTCACCCTCGCTGCCGTAGAGGTTTCTGACGGCGCTCAGGACGATCATCCCGTCTCGCCAGTAAATGTAGGGTGCGGTGTAGGCGGTGCTCTCAGTGCTGTTTCTCACGGCGGCGTCGAACCAGGGCCTCGTCTGGGGGGTGAAACCAGCCGGGGGGCTGCTGGAATCGACGACCCCAGTTCCGTCTAGAAATTCCCTATGGATGTATCCAAAAGCGCCCTGAAAGCTGGTTTTCCAGGAGTCTCTTCTGCGCAGCCACTTGGTCGTGTCCTTGAGGTACGCCAAAATGCCGTCATGGGAAGCGCCCCTCTCGATCATCGACCGGACAATATGGGCCATGTTGTTCAGGATCGCCTCCGTTTCGGACAGGCCCACCGATACGTTCAGCTCGGCCACGCGGATGGCGGCCTGGGTTCCCTGAATCAGGCGGCGCTCCACAATGGAACTTACCGAGAGGTAACTGGTCAGCACCATCAAAAAGAACGCCGCGAAGACGAAAAACACCTGACGGTAATTTGCCTTTATCAGTCGCTTCTTATCCATGATAGTTTCTATGACCATTACCCGTATCGAACTTGGCGGCATCTAGTGAAGCTCGATCACGTTGTGGTAATACCAGTTCATCTTCTCTCGTATTGCCGCGTCGGACAGGGTGGCCCCCTCCATCCCCACCACCCGCCCGTCGCTTGTCCTCATGAGCCCGTCGAAAACGCCGTTGACGCCGCTTTCGATCTCCGCTCTGGCTTTGGCCGCCTCTCCGGCGGTTCCCGGAGGCACAAGCCGTTCATTCAGGGGCGCGAGGTCCACCAAGCCCTCCTTCAGGCCGCCAAAGTAGGGTTCGGCGGTAAATGAGCCGTCGATAACGCTTTGAATCAGTTGAATGTAATACACTTCCCACTCCAATGTAATCGAGGTTATGACCGTGCTGGAGGCGGCGGGGCTTATGCCCGTGTTGTACCCAATACCCCATACCCCGGCCTTTCGCGCCTCGATCAGCGGGCTTGGCGTGTCGCTGTCGTGGGTGATGACGTCGCAGCCGGCCTCTATCAGCGCCCGCGCCGCGAGAGCCTCTCCTTCCGGGTCGAACCACCGGTGGATAACCTTCACGTAAACCCGGGCACTCGGGTTGACCCTCTCCACACCCAGGGCGAAGGCGCTGATTGCGCCCGTGACCTTGCTGTTTTCCCTGCCCATGGACGCCACATGTCCTACTTTGCCCGTGCCCGTCCGCAAGCCGGCCACGACGCCAGCGAGATAGCGCGCCTGGTAAATCCGCCCGTCGTAGTCCGTGAAGTTGACGCCGTTGTTTTTGACGCCGCTGGTTTGGGCGAACACCACTCCAGGGTATTCCCGCGCTAATTTTTCGCAGGCGTCCGCATAAAACAAACTGGTGGCGATAATGACGTTAGCGCCCTCCAAGATGCACTCGCGCATGGCCTGTTCCGCCGCGGCGCGGTTCAAATCCGACACGTCGCTTCTGCGGATAATCTGGTCATCCCTGAGCTCCAGTTTCTTCCGCATTTTCTGAATTCCCACATCGTGGGCATAAGAGTACCCATTTTTTTCAACGGCGGCGTCCGTAGTGTAGATGACGCCTATTTTCACCCGCTCCTTGGGCAGGGGGGTTCCCGGCCTCCACGGGGGCATTTCCCCCTGGAGCGTTTCCTTCCGAGGCCATCGCCCCA
Organism: Synergistaceae bacterium; assembly: GCA_031280275.1. Lineage (GTDB taxonomy): Bacteria > Synergistota > Synergistia > Synergistales > Aminobacteriaceae > JAITGK01. The sequence continues at coordinate 9,420 of JAITGX010000057.1, read as the reverse complement.
CGAGCAGGAATCCTGAGGCGGCCAGCAAAATCAAAATCACTGCGGTTAAAAACGCCTTTTTCTCACTCTCTTCTTTTTTCAATGCTGCCCGCCTCCCTCACCGCTCTGTCACGTTGCGGTAGTACCAGTTGATAGCACTGGAAAGCTCTCCATAGGAGAATCGTCCTCCCTTATAGCCGACGATCTGTCCGTCGTTGGTTTCCATGGGACCTTCGAAGACGTCGAACTCCCCGTTTTCAATTCTCTTTCTCGCGGCGGCCGCCGCCTCCGCCGCGTTTGGAGGCAAAAGCGGTTCGTTCAGCGGGGTTATCCCGACCATACCGTCTTTAAGGTCGCCGATATAGGGTTCCGTGGTAAAACTGCCGTCGATCAGACTCTGTATCAATTTTTCGTAGTACACGCCCCAATTCCACATCACGGAGGTGAGGACGGCGCTGGGAGCGTCTTTTTTCATGTCGCTGCTGTAACCGATTCCCCACACCCCGGCGCGCTGGGCCTCTATCTGAGGGTTGGGGGTGTCGCAGTGCTGGGTGATCACGTCGCAGCCGAACTCGATCAGCGACCGGGCCGCCTGGGTCTCCCCCTCTGGGTAGAACCACCTGTGAGTCACCTCCACGTAAACCCTAGCGTCAGGGTTCACGCTCTCGACGCCGAGAGCAAAGGCGTTTACCCCGTTTGTCACCTCGCTGTTGCTCTTTCCCATGGCGGCCACGTAGCCCAATTTGTTCGCGGTCGTTTTCAGGCCCGCCACGATGCCGCTGAGGTAGCGGGCCTGATACGCGCGCCCGAAATAATAGGTGAAATTCGTCCCATTGCGCCTGTTTCCCCCCACGTAAACGAAGACGACGCCGGGGTATTTGAAGGCGAGGGCCTCGCAGGCGCTCACGTAGCTCCAGCTGGTGGCGATGATGACGTTGGCACCCTCGAAGATGCACTCCATTATAGTGTGCTCTACGGCCTGTGCGTCCCCATGGAGCACTTTGACCTTGCGCAGGATCTGATCGTCCTGAAGGCCGATTTTTTCCTGCATCTTCCGTATCCCCGCCTCATGGGCAAAACTGTACCCTCCCGTCTCCCGGAAGGGGTCGGAAGTGTACAGTACGCCTATCTTCACCCGCTCCTTGGCCAAAGGAGACCCCGGCTTCCACTCCACCTCCCCCGCTCTCTGAGAGAAAAGAAAAACAGCCGCCGCCGCTAAGGCCGCCAGCGAAGCAAAAGCCAACAGCCCCTTTTTTATTTTTTTCATTTGCCCTCTCCGTGTTTTTTCAAAAATGCGTCGATTACCCTAACAGCTTCATCGAACTCCGACATCAGAACCAGGTCCGAAACCGCTGACAGAAACTCCTTCGCGGCATCCGCGCCGTCGGTCAGCTCCTCCAGTTCCTCCAGTTCTTTCAAGAGGCTGTGGACCCGTCCCACGGCGTCGGAAGTCAGGGCCTCTTTCAGGCTCGAAAGCCGTTCCAATGTTTTTTCGCCCGCCGGGTTTTCCTTCGAGTTTTCCTTGCCGGCCTCCGGCTGTGTTGCCAGGGCAGCGCGGACGCGGGTGACCGTCTCAAAGAGCTTTTGGCGAAAGTCGTCCAGGTGAGTGCGGATATACTCCGCGTCTCCGGCCTTGCCCGCCTTCTCCAGGGACGCCGCCGCTTCCGACAAGTCCAACGCTCCGATGCTGGCCGAGGCGCTTTTCAGCGCGTGGACCTGAGTAATGAAGTTCTTCGGGTCGCGCTCCGCGTAGGAAAGGTCGAGAAACTCCATCCGAGCGCTCGCGTCGCGGCAATACTGTCTCAGCACGGTTCTGTAACCGGCCTCCGTTCCTCCGGTGAGGGCTGTACCCCTTTTCGTGTCCAATCCCTCAATTTCCATCGCCCGTGGGGTTTCTGGACTGTCTCTCCCTAAATCAAGAGGTTTTCGCCTCTCCTGGGGGACCCATTTTCCCATCAGTTCGTTTAGTTTGCGCGTTTCTATCGGCTTCGCCAAAAAATCGTCGAAGCCGTTTTCCAGGAACATCTCTCTCATTCCCACGATGGCGTTAGCCGTGAGGGCGATAATGGGCACCCAGTTTCCGCCCAGGGCGCGGATGGCCTTGGCGGCTTCTATCCCATCCATGCCGGGCATCATGTGATCCATGAAGATGATATCGAACCGCCCCTCCCGCGCCAGCTCCACGGCTTTGCCGCCGCTTTCGCAAAGGACCACATCCGCCTTGTACGGGGAGAGAAATCCCTCCATGACCATTAAGTTCGTGAGAACGTCGTCCACCACCAGCGCTCGGAACCCCGGCGCCGTGAAGGGGACGTTCGGTACCCCGCTCCGTATGAACGTCTTGGCGTCTAAGGAGCCCATTGGGGTGTCGTCGGCTATTTCCTGCACGAACGCCGCGGTGAAGACGGAGCCCGCGCCGTACTCACTTTCCGCTTTTATGTCCCCGCCCATGGCCCTGCAAAGGCTGCGCGCTATGGACAGCCCCAGGCCCGTGCCCTCGACGGCCCTGTTTCGCTGGTCGTCCACGCGGATGAACTCACCAAACAGTTTGGGCAAGTCCTCGGCCCTTATCCCTATCCCGCTGTCGGCGACCCGGAAGGTCAAGAGTGCGGACGCGCCGCTGCGCTCGCACTGGGCGGAGAACTCGATGAAGCCTTCCTTGGTGTACTTCACCGCGTTGGAGAGAAGATTGAGAAGAACCTGACGGACGCGGGTCTCGTCGCCTACCATCGCGGCAGGCATGCGGGAATCCACGCGGCTGACGAACTCAATGGGGCTCTCCTCCAGCTTCACGCGGATGATGGTCAGCACGTCGTTGAGCATGGAGGCCGTTCCATACCGTTCGTGGTGGATTGGTAAGTTGCCGGACTCAATTTTTGAAAAATCCAGGATGTCGTTGATGATGGCCAAGAGGTTGGAGCTGGCCTGCCGGATTCCGACCAGGTACTCCAGTCCCTTGGGGCTGCCGTACTTGTGAATGGCCAGCTCGCTCAAACCGATGGCGGCGTTCATGGGGGTTCTTATCTCGTGGCTCATGCGGGCCAAAAAGTCGCTCTTTGCCTTGGTGCTGGCCAGGGCCGCGTCTTTGGCTTCAATGTAGTCCTCCACCATGGCGCTGCGCATCACCGCGTTGGCAATAAGCATCCCGCCGGAGGCCAGGATGTTCTTCTGCTGCTCCGAAAGCTCCCTGGGGCTGGACTTCCAAGCGAAGCCGATGGTTCCCCAGGAGTATCCCTGAATCGTGATGGGAATGCACTTATACTGGGTCCCCGGCGCGCTTGTCTTCTTTTTCTGCCTCCGCCACTCGCCGAACCGTTCCCCCTTGCCCCGCCACAGTGCCGCAAAGTCGGCGTCCACGCTCTCGCCGAGGATTTCAAGGACCTTTTGAATGGCGTCGGCCTGGTCTTCGTGAATATCCGCGATGAGCAGGGAGGCCGCCATGTTCACGGCCCTGAGCAGCCTGTTTTGCGCCCGCATTTTGTACCTGCCGTAGAGTTTCGCGACCGTGAAGATGAAGCCGAAGGCGAGGGCCGCCATGAGCCACTGCGCCGCGGGCCTCTCGGTGAAGCTGGGAACCTTGGTTATTTTGAGCGTGAGTTCCCTGCTTTTCACGCCGTCCTTGTTTGTCCCGGTAAGGCGGAGGAGGTAATCACCGCCGCCGATGTTCGTGTAGCTGATGGAGGTGTGGAGGTTCATGTCGTACTCGGAAGGTTCCTTATCGAAGCCCTCGAGCATGACCGTCATCGTGTTCATGGACGAAGAGGCGTAGCTCAAGAGCGCGAAGTTCACGGTGACGCGGTTCGCCTCGCTGGGAACGGTGATCGCACTGCCGGGGTTTTCGTGCTCGCGGCCGTCAATGGTGACGCCGCTTATGGCTATCTTGGGGACCGCCGCGTTCATGTAGATGTTCTTGGTGTCAATGACGTTAACTCCTCTGGCGCAGGCGATGTAAAGCGTCCCGTCCTCAGAAAGACAGTTCCAGGAGTTGGCGGTGATGGGGGACGACAGCCCGTCCATACGCCCGAAGGTCTTTATCGTCAAGGGCTCATCTGAGAGCAGGTTGGAACGGCTGCACACAAAGATGCCCTCCGCCCCGAGCAGCCACAGGTCGTCTTCCCCGACAAGCAGGATGTCGAAAATGCTGTTGCTGTACTGGGAGAGTTTGTCGATGGACCGGATGTTCTCGCTGCGATCCATGAAGCACACGCCGTTTGACGCCGAAATCCAAACCCCCTGGTTCTTCTCGTCGGCGGTCATGCGCAGGATAACCCCGGAGGTGAGTCCGTCCTCCTCTGAAAAGTTCGTCACCTTGCCGCCCTCAATTTTGTAGATACCGCCTCCGTCGCTGCCCGCGTATATCACGTCTCCCGGCCCCTGAATCACGTTCAGAATGGTGGGAACCGTAAGGCCGTCGTTTTTCGCGTAGCTCCTGACGACTTCGTCCCCGCTGATAAGCGATATGCCATTCCCCGTGGCCACGATGACCCCGCCGCCGCGGGCCAGGTGCGCCGAGCGGACCCGCTCGTTCACGAGGCCGTCCTGGGCCCTGATGGACAGCAACTCGTTGCTGCTCCCGTTCCAACGCGCGGCGCCAAAAGCCTGGTAGGTACAAATCCACAGGCCGCCGTCTGTGTCCGGCAGAAGACAGCGTATGCGCGCGCCTTCCAGCTTTTCCGTAAGGTCGTTTTCGACGGTCTCGCCGTTGGGATCCAAGACCAGGAGCCCGTCATCCGTGCCGATATGGAACTTGCCGTCGTAGAGGGTCACGGCGTTCACCGTCTGGGGCGGCAGGGAACGCGCGAAAAAGAGGTCTTTGAACTTCGCCCTCGTCAGAAGAAGAATTCCGTGACGCGACGACGAAAGCCAGTAGTTTCCCTCGTAGTCCTCAATAATGTTTTGAAAAGCGTTGTTCACGAGAAGGCCGTCCACGGGGTAAAACACATCACCCTGGAAGTAGCCGACGCCGTTTCCGGCGCAGATCCACAGCCGCCCGTGTCTATCCTCGTAGAAGCCGTTGATGTTGTTTCTGCCGGCGGCCGAAAGCACTTTGTAGTCCTCCGGGGCGTCCTGGCCGCAAACCATCACGCTGTCGTCGAAGGAACCCAGATAAATGGGGCCTTTCGTGGAGCAGTAGATCGAGTCCACCGCGGCGCCGTTGAAGTAACCTGACGGGAACACGCGCTTGACCTCCCGCCTGTCCAGAACGAGAACGCCGCCGTCCGAAAGGGCGCACCATATCTGACCGGACCGCGAGACGGAGATGTTCGTGGCGAACACGGACTCCGCGCCCGGAACGTCCACCTGGACGATCTCACGCCCCGGAGTGATGCAGACCAGGCCGGATATAGTCGATACGTAGACGTTGCCAGCGTTGTCCTCTGCCATGGCCCGCACCGTTTTCGACGGAAGGCCCTCGGCTGGGCCCAAAAAAGTGAACGATCCCCCCTGGTAAAGGGCGATACCGGCATCGTTGGTTCCTACCCACAGGTCTCCGCGGGAGTCCACGAAAATCGTGTAGATGTTGTCGGTGGGAAAGGAGCCGTTTTTCTTGCCGAACACCTTCGAGCGCCGTCCGTCGTAACGGATGAGGCCGTTGTAGCTGGCGGCCCAGATGTAGCCGTCTTTCGTTTGCAGCACCCTGTTGGAGCTGGTGACGGAGAGCCCGCCGGTTTCCGTAAAATGAGTCTGAACGTACTCGGCCAGGAAGTCCTGATTCGCGCTCGCTAAAAACGCGCGCGGGAGACAAAAACAGACCGCCGCAACCCACAAAGCGGTCCTTAAGATCGCGCGCAGACACAGTTCTTTAAAGTTCAAGCTCACAACACATCCTTGAACCGCACTTGGGACGCGGCAAACTCATCGGCCTTCCGCTCGAAGACGTCCGCCAGCACAGGGTCGAAGTGGGTTCCGCGCCCCTCGCGGATGATTCGGACCGCCTCTTCATGGGAAAATATCTTTTTGTAGGGTCGGGCTGAGGTGAGAGCGTCGTACACGTCGGCTACGGCCATAAGCCGCCCCGGCAGGGGAATGTCCTCCCCGGCCAGACCGTTGGGATAACCCGTGCCGTCCCACTTTTCCTGGTGGGTACCCGCCAGAACCTTCGCGTACCTCAAAAATTCGCTGTCCGACACTTCCTCCTCAATCTGCTCAATGATCCTGACCCCCAGGGTCGTGTGGTACTTCATCTCTTCGAACTCTTCCGGTGTCAGGTGTCCGGGTTTGTTCAAAATGCTATCCACTATAGCTATCTTGCCTACGTCGTGAAGCTGGGAAGACTGCAGCAGCAGGTTCATGTCCCATTCTCGAAGCTGGTCCTCGTAGAGCCCATAGTCCTCCAGCCCCTCTATCAGCAGCTTGAGCCAGTGCTGCGTGCGCTCAATGTGTCCGCCGGTGTTGCTGTCGCGGTTTTCGACCAGGTTGGCGACGGTTTTCAGGATGGCGTTTTGCAGCTCTATGACCTTCGCGGTTTTTTCCGCGACCATCCTATGGAGGTTGCTGTTGAAATTCTGAAGCGCCCGGCTTTGCTCTTGCAGCCTCTCCGCCTGATTCTCCAGCATACATCTTTGAGCGTTGAGGGTGAGATGCAGCCCGACGCGCTTGCGCAGAAGCTGAGGCATGAAGGGCTTCGATATGTAGTCGAAGGCGCCGAGAGAAAGCCCTTCCAGCTCACTCTCCGGGTCGCTTTTGCCCGTCAAAAACATGACGGGAATGCTGCGGGTTTCCGGCGTGCTTTTGAGGAGCTTGATCGCCTGGTAGCCGTCCATCTCCGGCATTTCGATGTCGAGCAGAATCAGCTGGGGCGTTTTGCGCTCCAGCAGGGCGAACATTTTTGCCGCAGAGGGCGCAGTGAGCACGTCGTACAGCTCGCCGAGGGCATTCACCGCGATTCTCAGGTTGGTGACGTTGTCATCTACAATCATAATTACCGGGCGTTCGTTATGCATCTCGCACCTCGTTTAGAACCTGTGAGGCGCGGCTTGAATTTTCTCACTCAAGCGCGTCACTTCCGAAGACCTGAGAAAGCACTGATTAATGGGGAGGGGTCCAAGGCCCCTCGGGGTCCGAGACCCCTAAGCGGAGTGCGGGACTCCAGCCCCATAAGGGCTTAATCAGCGTTTCCCTAATACAAAAACTTTTTGACTTTCTAAATAATATCACGTTACATACACAGCACAGAAGATAAAAGGAGATAAAAGGAGATAAAAAAAGATAAAATGGGATGAATAATCTTTAAACGCTTTTATCGCGCTGAAGACTAGGGGTGTATTTTTGGAACAGATGCGGCGAAAAGACAAGGGCGGCGAGTTTCTTCCCGTCACCCGCGCGGACATGGAGGCGCGGGAATGGGACGCGCTGGATTTTCTCTTCATCACGGGGGACGCCTATGTGGATCACCCCAGTTTCGCGATGGCGCTCATCGGGCGGCTCTTGGAGCGGCGCGGGTACCGGGTAGGTATCGCCGCGCAGCCCGACTGGCGGCGCCCGGACGGCTTCACGGTCATGGGGCGTCCCCGGCTGGCTGTGCTGGTGGGCGCGGGGAACTTGGACTCCATGCTGGGCAAACTGACGGCGGGCAAAAAAGCTCGCAGAAAGGACACCTACTCCCCAGGCGGGCGGACGGGGCTGCGTCCCGACCGCGCCACCATCGTTTACTGCCAGAAAATCCGAGAGATATGGGGCCGCATCCCCTTAATCGTGGGAGGAATCGAGGCCAGTCTGAGGCGCTTTGTGCACTACGACTACTGGTCGGACGCCCTGCGCCGTTCCATCCTTGCCGACTGCCAGGCTGACCTTCTGGTCTACGGCATGGGCGAGCGCCAGATATTGGAAATCGCGGAGCGGCTGGCCAAGTACCATCCTGTGGACTCGATACGCGACGTGCGCGGAACCTGCTACCTGTCGGACAGCGCGGACTTTCCCGGTCCCAGCGTTGAGCTTCCCTCTTGGGAGGCGGTCAGGGGAGATGACAAGGGGGCATTCGCCGAGGCGTTCCGGCTGGCGTCTTTCGAGCAAGACCCCATCCGCGGCAAAACGCTGGTTCAGCGGCAGGAAAAAAACTTTCTGGTGCAGCTTCCCCCCGCCCCGCCCCTCACGGAAACCATGATGGACGAGGTCTACTCGCTTCCCTACACCCGCGGGTGGCACCCGATGTACGATGCCCAGGGGGGCGTTCCCGCCCTGGCGGAGGTGAAATTCAGCATCACCAGCCACCGGGGGTGCTTCGGCGGGTGCGCCTTCTGCGCCATCCGCGAGCATCAAGGGCGAATTGTTCAGGCGCGAAGCCACGCCTCCATTGTGCGGGAGATCGAGGGACTGACGCGCTTGCCGGATTTCAAAGGCTACGTTCACGACGTGGGCGGCCCCACGGCCAACTTCCGTCACCCCTCGTGCCGGGAGCAGTTGACACGGGGTACCTGCAGAAACCGCGAGTGCCTGTTTCCCGAACCCTGCGGAAAGCTCGACACGTCCCATGCCGACTACCTGGAGCTGCTGCGCGCGGCGCGGGCCGTCCCTGGGGTGAAGAAGGTGTTCGTGCGATCGGGGCTGCGCTACGATTATCTGATGGCGGACGGGGAAAAGGGGCGGGAATTTCTAAACGAACTGTGCCGATACCACGTCAGCGGGCAGTTAAAAGTGGCCCCGGAGCACGCGTCACCCGCCGTTTTGCGCGTGATGCGCAAGGGGAACATCAGGCTTTACCGGAAATTTGCGCGCCTTTTCCGCGAGATCAACGAGCAGCTGAGGAAGAAGCAGTACCTTCTGCCGTACTTTATGACGTCGCACCCCGGCGCGGGCCCGGCCGAGGCGGCCGAGCTGGCTCGGTTTGTGGCGGAACTGGGTTTCTGTCCGGAGCAGGTTCAGGACTTCACCCCAACGCCCGGCAGCCTTTCGACCTGCATGTACTACACGGGACTGGATCCCTTTACGGACAAGGCCGTCATCGTGGTGAAAAATCCAAAGGAGCGGAAAGCGCAGCGAACGCTCCTCCGCGCTAATTTGATTGACGGCTTCGCTCCACCTGACACCCTTTAAGGAAGCGCTGATTCATGGGGTTCTTAGGGGCCTGAGGCCCCTAAGCGGGGCGTGGGGCAGAGCCCCGCAAGGGGTTAATCAGCGCTTCCTTAATAACCTTCGTGAAACTCTAAGAGCGTGTCTAATATCTCTTCAAAAGAAGAGATATAAAAGCCAACTTAACCATACTAAGCGTTGTTTCAATAAGACGTTCGCAGTTTTTCCATAAACGACGGCACTTATCCAACCACCCAACTGTACGTTCAACAATCCATCTTTTGGATATTACTGCAAATTTATGCAATTCAGAGCGCTTGGCTGTTTCTGCTTCCGCCCCTGTAAGCACCCTGATTTGAGCCGCAAAAGCTTCACCGGTACAGCCGCCGTCACACAATACTTTTTTCAATGCCGGCATATGAAAATCACCTC
>JAITGX010000008.1 GCA_031280275.1 Synergistaceae bacterium | reverse complement strand
CATTTGTTTTACGTTCAAATACCAGGAAAAGTGTGTAAAAATGATACACTCGCGCCCAAACATCATATAGCTGACGAAAACGCGGATCGGTTGTTATCTGGTTTAAAAAGGTCAGGGGTTGCTTATGTTGATTTAAGAGAAGAAATTCACCGGCAAGGATTGTCTCATCATGATTTATTTTTTAAAACGGATCACCATTGGAAACCTGAGGCAGGACTGTGGGCCGCGAAAACCATCGCGGAGCGGTTGAACAATTTTTTTGATTTTGATATAGAAACGTCCCTATATGACCTTGAGCGCTATGATTGCCAAGTTTATAGTGATTTTTTAGGCTCCATTGGCAGATCTATGACCTTAGCGGCAGCAAAATTGGAGCCTTTTACTTTTCTTTTCCCAAAATTTGATACCGACTTGACCATTAGAATTCTATCCCGCGCTATTGAGAAGCGTGGGGATTTCCGTGTAACCTATCACCAAGAAAATTTGGAATATGCACTGCAAGAAAAGGATCCGTACAAGAAAGATTATTATAGCGTATATTTTTATGGACTTACTCCTATGATTTCAGTACATAACCATCTATTAAAACACGAAACGAATAAAATACTGATAATACGTGATTCTTTTGGTTACGTTTTAGCTCCTTTTTTAGCTTTGGGAGTACAAGATGTGGACACGATGGATATCAGAGTAGGGTTAAGCGGCTTCACAGGAAGTATAAGGTCCTTTATAGAAAAAAGTTTGCCCAATGTGGTAATAGTAGCGTATTACCCAGGGATGATAAGACAAGAACATAATGGAGCTTTCATCTTTCAATAACCGATTTAGGTACTATCATTACAAGATTTCAGCTCAAAGAGCGATGTGGTAAATAGTCGAAAATTAAGGAGACACTGATTAAATTCATATGGGGCTTCGCCCCACACCCCACTTAGGGGCCTTAGGCCCCTAAGAATCCCATTAATCAGTGCTTCCTTAGCTCTTCTCAGAGTAAGCGGTCTTTCCACAGAACGTCCCGGCCGTATGGGCACGACGGATTTTTCAATCTCAGCGGCAATAATATCGGTTCTTTTCGCTCCACGACATGTAAGCGCGCAAATTTCCATGATTCGCTGAAAAACAAAGCGAACGCGACCAAAGCTTCCAACCAGTCTTTTCCATCATAAGAAAGCAAGGTCGAGACGGTGACAGCCCAAGAAAAAAACGTCAGCACCGGAAAAAAATAAACGCGAGCAATAAACTCCGCAGCCTATACATTACGCTCACCCTCCGTCCCTTGCAGCGAATGTCTCATCTGCATTATAATTCATGCATTATAACTCATATAAGTGATATTATGTATTTATGATTTTGGTGTGTTTACCCTGTGGAGATCAGGCTTCCAGTTGAAAAATAAAGCAGGGCATTGTATACTGTTGTCTCAGTTCACTTATTGACGTTTTATCAATGTAACATGAAACACGCTGGGGGTCGAAGCGGGTTCATGACGTGAACACAGCATAAATTCACCACTCTCACGTTATACGTATACCACACATAGGGGGAAGTATACACCGTGGATGACGAAATGAGGGAATTTTTAACTAAAAATTTTCAGCCTGGGCAGCAAATTTACCTGACATGCAACGACGGAACGAAAACTAAAGGCAATGTGTCCGAGTTCAAAGACAGCCTGCTCATAATAGAGGAAGTAAGCGGCGTCAAGAAACCCGTGCGTTACAGTTTTATCGCCGCGTGTGACGCCGCTCCGGCGCCGCCCAGTCCTCCCACGCGGCCAGTCACGCCTTCCGCGGCGCCTAAGCAAGGACAGCTGATAGAATTTCACCGTCAGAGGTGTTCCGGTGTTATCCGCTGCGAAAACGTGGATTACAGTTTTACTTTGGCTGATGTCGTGGACGACTCTCTGAAAAAGGCCTTAACGAGCCCTCTTGTGTCATGGAAATGGGAAATGGTATCGTTCCATGGATTTTTGAAACAAGGCCTTCCGTCGGCAAAAAATATACAAGCCGTGTCCCCGGCAAACGCCGTTCCTCTGCGGCCGCCCACGCCAGCGCATGGTCTGGGAAACGCGGGAACACAGCCCTCTCACGCTGTCGTCGAGCCCGCGTGGTACAACACGAAGCTCCCCTACGCTTTGGAACAGGCTTGGCGTGATTATAAAACTTCCGTGCTGAATGGAATCCAATTTGAGCAGAGGCTTGCTGCCCTGCTGACCGAGCTTCAAAACAGCGAAATGTACAAAGAAGCCCTTGAACTTCTGGACAGCACGGAGATAAAGAGCAACCTGCCAGAAGCAAAGATAAGCAACGACCGAATCACTATCCTCGACCGGAGCAGGCAGAACGACGTTTTATTAATTGAACTCTTGCTGAAGCGCGCCAAGAAATCCCGTTCGGATAGTAACGCCTCCGCTTGCATACATGACATGATGAAAGCGGGACGCCTATATCAGGATTCCGAACAATATGACAAGGCCATCAAGCAATACCAAGAATGTCAGCAAGACCTGCAAAGATTCAGGAAAGTTTTGGGTGATGAGCGATTCCAGACGTTGGAAACCGACCTTAACCGCGTTAAAGCTGTCTGCTATTCTCACGCGGGCATGAAAGACGAAGCGCTGCAGGCCGCGGAACTCGTCCTGAGGATCAAACCAAACGACGTCAACATGCGCGGCATCGTTTACCCCGACAATTCAGCAAACCCAGAATGCCCCACCGATCGAGGCACGAATTCCGACGAGAGCGGTGGCGCGCGAAGACCGTCTCCTGCCGCACCGGACAGCAGCGCAGCCGCTTCAAGCGGTTCCACGCTTCCTGATCCGCAAAAAGGCGTGACAACGCTGGAAGAACTTCTTCGAGGAACCTCCGTGGGAGGAACCTTCGTGGAGATGCGGTCGGCTCAGACGGAAAAAAACACCGCCGCGCGGCCAGTGTTAAAAACAAAGGCAACGACTCCAGAAAATGAGCCTGAGATAACGCCCCAGCCTTGCGAAGCCTGGGACGCCGAAAATCCCCCGCTTGAAAGCGCCGCTTCCAAAGACATGGCCAAAGATATGCTCGAGGGGCGCGTGGAGATTGGCTTCGACGCGGTTCGCAAACTCGTTCATCTCCTCCTCGAAGAAGCGTCAGCGGCATCGATAACGGGTTCCACTCTTCCCGCCGCGTTCGCGCGTGCCGTCGTGCTTGCGAAGTCATTTACGCTGGAAAAAAACGTGAGCGCCTTAGAGCATGATGCTTACGAAAAACTATACGCTCAGCTCCTGCTGGCAACAGATGCTCCCCTTGACCCGAGGGATTACTCCGATACGGTTATAAGTAAGGTCTTCTATGAAGACGATGAAGACGATTTGTGCACGCCGCTTTACGTCTCCTCCCTCCTGCGGGTGTTTTTCATGCCTTCAGAGGGATACAATTACGGCCTGACAACGGGACCGGACGATCCGGTCATGGAATACGTAAACGCTTTTTCCGGCTCTTTAGGGCTCATTTTTGACGCATTGTTCAAGATGAGGAAGCCTAATGGATTTTCGGCATCGCTCTTAATGCAGATATGCGACGGCGCCGAAAGGCAAAACAGAGAAGAACAATTGGCCGACAACGCTAAGAGCCTGAAACACGTTCCAGCGTATGGCGGTTATTCCAACGCGTCGCCGTTTTTTGCCGCGTGTTTTGGAGATACCAGTCCGCTGGGTAAAAGTATGGACATTATCGCCGTGTGTGACACTAAAAGTGCGGAGTTCGTGCAGGCCAACCACAAAGATATTTCAGGCGACAAGGACAAGTTTATAAAAACCGTTTGGAACCAAGCGATAAACGCCAAAAGGGTAAAAAGCAGGCAAGCCGAGGGACGTTTGCTCGACCAGGTAAAGACCCATGTTCAAAAACGTCTCGACGTGATGAAGGCGTGGCTTGATTTGAACGCCAACGCTGCAGCCATGCCGGACGATGACACAATAGAGCGTCTGATTGCCGTCAAAGAGAATATACTGACGCTGATTCCGAAAGCGCTCGAGGAAACGGAAGAAAGCCGTTTGGCGGGTAAATCGCTCGTCATTTACATGTTACGGCGCGTGCGAGAGACTCTAGAAAAAGGGACGCTTCCGCTTAACCCGTACGCGTTCGCCGATATACTCAGAACGTGTTTCATTGAGCTTGAACTCAACGGTATCCCTCAGCTTGGACGTTCCGACGACGTGGACGGATTCGAGTCATGGCGCAACGCGCTCGAACACATCGCGGCGCCGCAGTTTACGTTGGCAGAGGTCTTAAAGCGCGCTGCCGACGTGAACGACAAAAGTTACTACGACAACATCGGCTCAGCAATGCTGATTGAACGCATGGGCGCACCGGCCGGCGCAATGAAATGGGAGAAATTCAAGTTGAACGCCGAAAAAGTGGCGAGAGAGGATCAGAAACGCTTCCGGGCTGACATGGTGATTGCCCGTCACGACGGCTGTATTAACGAGGCATTTGAACAACGTATCTTGAAAATTGAGGAAGAATTTTACCGTGAGTTGTGGAGGAATAGTAATTTTGCTCATTACCGCATTTTTTTAGACGTTTTGAGACGTCAGGCGGAAGGCGAAACGAAACATACGGTGGAAGGGCTCAAGGAACGTCTTGATAGCTTAGAAGGCGTCCATGACGAGCAGAAGGAGGATTACGCGACTATCCTCCAAAAACTGGAGAACAGAAAATGTCTCACGGCGGAGGAGTATATCAATTGCTGGGAAGCCGGAGAAAGGCTTGTGACGATCGAGGAAACGCTCAACGAGAACGACGCCTTCAGTGATTTTCTCCACGTCTACGATGAAATACGTGAACTTTGTCTCAAAAACAAGGAAGTTTCCTATATAGCCAAGTGGGGTTATAAGGTCGTTGTGAATATGATTGACGCTAATAACAAAGTGCTGAGCGGCACTTCTGGAGAAAACGTGGGTAAACGGAACCTGACCAGCGTTCAAGAATTGCTGCAAAGTTGGCCAGAAAAGAAATCTACTGTAACCAATGTGATATTGGTCAATCTATTCAAAAATCTTGGTTTTAAGGCTGAAGAGGCGGAATGTCTGAAAATGGAGCACGACATCTCCAACGGGGTTATTTTCAAACTAAAGATTAAGCCCGCGCCCAAGGGCCTGCCGGACTATCCTTACCCCATAGCGCAGTTCGGTACGGAAGCGTCCGCGTTTTTCATCGTGTGTCTCTTTGGCGGGGTCCATCCGACTCAGATTGTGGACAACATACGAAAGCTCAACCTGGGAAGTAACACCATAGTTCTGCTCAACAGCGCTTCCATGACTCAGAAAAATCGCCGGAAGCTAGCCGATCTTTCTAGAGGAGAATCCCAGCTGAACGCGTTTTTACTCGTCGATCAGACGTTGCTGCTGTACCTGGCCACCCTCGATATCAGCGTCCGGCTGTCAGCGTTGTTGAAATGCACTCTGCCTTACACGTTCTACCAGCCTTTTTCCGAGGGCTTTGGTTATATCGCGGATGAGATGTTCTTTGGCCGCAGGGAGGAACTCAAAAGAATTTTGGACCCCAGAGGTGCGAGCTTGGTTTATGGAGGACGGCAGCTCGGCAAATCGGCGCTGATGGAGCAGGCCAAAAGCCGCGCGAATAACCCCAATGACGGAGATTACGCGGTGTTGGTCTCCGTGAAGAGGGAAAACACGGCCGGCGCCTTGCAAGCGATAGTCGATAAAATGAAGAAGGAGGCCCGTTTGTTCGATGAACACGAACCTTGTGAGACGTGGGGCGGTCTTTTCTCCGCCCTGCGGAATCTTTTCAATGGGGAGAAAAATATAGCGCATCTGCTTCTTCTCGTCGATGAGGCTGACGCTTTTTTGGAGGATGACCAGAACAGCGGGTATCGGATTCTCGATGAACTGAACAAACTCAAAAATGAAACCAGCAACCGCTTTAAATTTGTATTCGCGGGTCTGCATCATGTAGCCCGCACTAGTGCCGCCATAATCAACAACGGAATAGGCCCCCATATTGGAGATGCGCTGTGCATCAAACCCCTGTCGCCCCCCGACGCCAGGAATCTTCTGATGCGTCCCCTGCTTTATCTGGGTTTTCACATGGACAGTGATAAAATCAACACCATCCTTACCCATGCAAATTATTATCCAGGCACTCTTCAGCTTGTTGGCAACACGCTTGTCAGAAAAGTATCCGAAAGGTACGCGGAATATTACAGCGCGGACGGAGGAAACCCTCCATGCAATATACAAGACGACGTTTTAAGTAATATACTCGCATCTCAAGAAATATCGATGCGGATCAAAAATATGCTTGATATAACGCTCAAAGCCGATGAGAACAGGAGATATGAGATCTTAGCCTATCTTCTGGCTTATCTTTACTACGAAAGCGAGGAAAATGGCGCTATAGCGGAAGGCTATTCGCTTAAAAACATTACAAATGCGGCTTCGGATTGGGAAATCACGGGGAAAATCACAAGTGCAAATAGTATAGAACTTGAATTTGAAACCCTTCTGGACGAAATGGTCGAGATGGGCGTCCTTTGGAAGTCCGCGAGGTCGAACCACACTTCCGTCGTATATCGTTTGCGGCGAAATAATTTCCTCGCAAACATAGGCTACAGGGAGTCCGTTTGGGATTGGCTGTCGAGCGCGTCGGGCAATGTCTGACGACAGCATCGAAAATGACGTTCTTTGGTGGAACGTAATAACCGGCCCGGCGCGTTTGGTGAAAACCGTCGTTTCCGACTTGATAGCCGGCAGGTCGATTTTGATCGGCGTTTCGGAAAAGCTGCCCTGGGGTGATAGAATGCGCCGCTGTGTCGAGTTGTCTCTTTCCGAAAAAATGTTCGATCTGTCCGTTGACTTCATCGACTGCGCATATGAGGATGACCTGAGCCTGACGGCCGGTCAATACCTGCTCGAACGCCTGAGGGGATCGGACTCACGTGTTGCCTACGGTTATCGCGGGAGCGATGACGGAATTATCCCGTACATTCGGGACAACGATATACTCAAGAACAGGATTCTATGGCTGAAAAATCTTGAAAACGAGAAACGTCTGCGGCGGTGGCTTATCTTTTGCCTGCAATACGAGACCAATCGCGATCCGTTGGGCGGCATTTTGGTGATTGAAAGCTTTCTGAAACTGAAGGTGGTACCCGAATCGCTGCCCGAGCACGTCGTATTTCGCGACTGCGATGACGAAATTACTTTCCACGACGCGCTGTTGTTTTGTTCTTTGCTTTCGGCGCGGCTGAAGCTTGGAGGCTTGTGGAAACAGTATATCGCGACGCTTGCCGCCGAGCTGTTTTATGAAAATGTCGGCGCCGCGGCTGCTTTTATTGAGAACACGGATTTTTGTGAGGAGCACCCTGCTGACCGAATTCAAGGGCTGTCTCGTAACGAAAGGCCCGCGAAAATAGACTCCTTGCAGAGAATTGTCTGGAAAGTTCAGCTGCAGTTTGTATTTCCTTTAATTGAAAAAGAGCGAATCGAATTGGTGGAAAGGTACAAGGCTGAAATCGACGCGGCCTTGCAACAATCGGGGACAGACGCCACGTGGTACAGGCAGCAAATCACGGACGCCTATGACGCCGAATTAGGCTTGCTCCTTCGCCTGGATGCGCCCGCCTTTCAGAAAGAAGACAAACAGCGCTTGAAATTCCTGTACGACTGCCGCAACAAACTGGCTCACATGAAATGTTGTTCGCCTAAGGAACTGACCATGCTTTTTAATTGACGCGCGTTGTGAGTGATAGAAGGGGGGTAGTATGATGTACAGAATGCCGCGTTTTGCCGCCGTACTTCTTGTTGCTTTGGCCGTGAGCGTCGCTTTGTCCGTATCGGCGGCCCCGCGAGAAGAGGAAAAGCGGCCCTCTCAGTGGGCGTCACCGGCAGCCGTTGCGGGCGTGCCCAACCTTTACCGCGTGGCTCAGGGCGTTTACCGGAGCGCACAGCCCACGCCAAGGGGGTTTAAGAACTTGGAGGAGCTGGGCGTCAAGACGGTGGTGAACCTGCGCGCCTTCCACGGGGACCGGCGCGCGCTGACGGGAACGTCCCTGCGGGAGCTTCGGGTGAAGATGTATGCCTGGGACCCAGATGAGGAGGAAATCATCCAGGTCATGCGCATACTGGCGGACCCGGGCGGCGGGCCATACCTGGTACATTGCATGGACGGCGCGGACAGAACAGGCGTGGTGATCGCCGTCTACCGCATGGTCTTTCAGGACTGGACCCGCGAAGCCGCTGTGGACGAAATGGTCAACGGCGGCTTCGGACTTCATCTGATATGGGGGGATATCTTCAGGTACCTGAAGCAGGTGGACGTGGAAAAAATCCGCCGCCTTGCCGGCCTCTTAAACAACAGAACCTACGATCTGTAAATCAGCGCTTTTTTAAGGAAGCACTGATTAATGGGGTTCTTAGGGGCCTGAGGCCCTCGGGGTCTGAGACCCCCTAAGCAGGGTGTGGGGCAGAGTCCCGCAATGGCTTAATCAACGTTTCCTTAACTTGAGGAGGGGAAAAGCATGTTGAAAAATGCCCTTGTCATCGTGGATCCACAAAATGACTTCTGTGATGAAAAAGGAAGCCTCTACGTGCAAGGGGCGTCCGCCGATATCGCGCGGTTGTCGGCGTACATCGAAAAAATGGGTGAATCCCTGGAGGGGATATTTGTGTCGCTGGACTCCCATGACAACGCCGCGATATTTCATCCCACGTTTTGGCTGGATGGGGCGGGCAGGCATCCCAAACCTTTTACCCAAATCACTAAAGCGGACTTGGACTCGGCAAAATGGAAAACGGCTTCGAGTCAGCCCTTTGCCGAGCGGACTTTTGGAGCGATGGAATCCAAGGGAATTTCGTCTCTTACGATTTGGCCGGAACATTGCGTCGTTTCTACATGGGGACACGAAATCGCGGCTCCGCTGCGCCGCGCGTTGGGAAGCTGGCGCGAGAAAACGGGTTTTCCGGTGCGATACGTTTTTAAAGGGGAAAATCCCTACACGGATCAATTTTCGATATTTGAGGGCATCGACGACACCTATCCCGAAACGGCGTTCAACGAAAATCTCTTTTCACGGCTTGCGGAGTTCGATCAAGTTACCTTCGCGGGGGAAGCCCTGAGTCATTGCGTGAGGGAGTCCATTCTGTCTTACACGCGCCGGCTGGACGCGAAACGGCGCGTATGCCTTCTGACGGACTGCACGTCTCCGGTGGCGGGGTTCGACGGAGACGAATCCCTGGCGCTCCTTCGCGAGGCGGGCGTGCTGTTTACAAAAACTTTATAACAGGAGGAAGATTTTCGTTGGCTTATTACTACCAGGAGCCGTCGCGCACCTTTAACGAGTACCTGCTGGTACCGAACTATTCCTCGCCGGAGTGCATCCCGGCGAACACGTCTTTGAGGACGCCGGCGGTGAGGTACAGGCACGGGGAGGAACCGCCGCTCTCCATGAATATCCCGCTGGTATCGGCCGTGATGCAGGCTGTATCGGACGACAGAATGGCCATCGCTTTGGCCAAGGAGGGCGGCATTTCCTTCATCTACGCCTCTCAGTCCGTGGAACAGCAGGCAGCTATGGTAAAGAGGGTAAAGGACTACAAGGCGGGGTTCGTTACCAGCGAGTCGAACCTTCGACCGGACCAGACCCTGGCCGACATTCTGGCCCTCAAGATCAAAACGGGTCACTCCACGGTGGCCATCACCGATGATGGCACCCAGAACGGCAGGTTGATCGGCATCGTCACAGGCCGGGACTACCGCGTCAGCCGCATGGAGACGAACACCCGCGTCGATGTCTTCATGACCCCCATTGACAAGATTATCTACGCCACCGAGGGTATTTCCCTGAAAGAGGCCAATAACATCATCTGGGACAACAAACTGAACACCCTCCCCATTCTCAGCACGGACGGGCGGCTGGTTGCTTTCGTGTTCCGCAAGGACTACACCACGAACAAGGAAAATCTGCTGGAACTCACGGACGCATCCAAGCGCTACGTGGCCGGCGCGGGAATCAACACGCGGGACTACGAAATGCGCGTCCCGGCCCTGGTGAACGCAGGAGCGGACATTTTGTGCATCGATTCCTCGGAGGGTTTTACTGAGTGGCAGAGGATGACCTTGCGGCACATTCGCTCCGCCTACGGGGATTCAGTTAAGGTAGGCGCTGGGAACGTCGTGGACCGAGAGGGCTTTCTCTTCCTGGCTGAGGCTGGGGCCGATTTCGTTAAAGTGGGGATCGGCGGCGGCTCCATCTGTATCACGCGCGAGACGAAAGGCATCGGCAGGGGGCAAGCCACAGCTGTCATTGAGGTAGCCAAGACCCGGGACGAATACTTCCGCGAAACGGGTATCTACGTCCCGATATGCTCCGACGGCGGTATCGTCCATGACTACCACATCACCCTGGCCCTGGCTATGGGTGCTGATTTCTGCATGTTGGGGCGCTACTTCGCTCGTTTCGACGAGAGCCCCAGCAACAGGGTCATGGTGGGCGGCAGTTACATGAAAGAATACTGGGGCGAGGGCTCGCTGCGGGCCCGCAACTGGCAGAGGTACGACATTGGCGGCGAAGAGGATCTCTCTTTTGAGGAGGGCGTGGACTCCTACGTGCCCTACGCGGGAAGCCTCCACGACAACCTGCCCGTCACCCTGCACAAAATACGCTCTACGATGTGCAACTGTGGAGCGCTGACGCTCGCTGAGTTCCAGCAGAAGGCCCGGCTCACCCCCGTCTCAGCCCTGAGCATCATCGAGGGCAGCGCCCACGACGTCTACTTGAAAGACAATACGGGTCTGCCGACCAAGTAGGACCCCGCCATAACGTGAAAGACGCTCTGCTCCTGCACGTCTGCTGCGCGCCGGACGCGACGGTTCCCTTCCGCGACCTAAAAGCGGAGGGCTGGGCGTTAACCGGGTACTTTTACGGCTCCAATATCCACCCAGAGGCCGAGTACCAGCGGCGCGCGGAGGCTTTGCTCTTTCTCGCGGAGCGGGAGGGAATTCCCGTTATCACGCGCCCCTACACTCCAGACGAGTGGTTTGCCCGCGTTTCTCACCTGGCGGACGAGCCCGAGGGCGGCCTGCGCTGTGCTCTTTGCCTTGCGGCGCAGCTTCGAGCCGCCGCAGAGGAAGGGGCACGGATGGGGGTTTCGTGCCTTTCCACGACCCTCACCACCAGTCCACGGAAGGATGCTGCGCTGGTCTCGCGCCTAGGCGCGGAGGCCGTTGCCTCTTTGGAGGCCGCGGTCTCCTTGGGTTTAGCCTGGGACGACCGGGTATGGCGCAAAAAAAACGGCTTCCTGCGCTCCCTCCGTATCACCCAAGAACTAGGCCTCTACCGCCAAAACTACTGTGGCTGCGCCTACAGCCAGCGGGTAACATACCGGTGAACAATTAAAGCCGGATTACGTCGAACAGCGGACTTGCCCGACTCCGCGCGTCCTTGCTTCAGCGTGTTGAAGAAAACGCTAAATGGCTTGGAATCACGTTATCCTCCACTAAACTCGCCGACGCTTTTGACCAATTGCTGACCGGCGCGGCTGAAGAACACGGCGCACCCGTTGTTGTCTTGGTCGATGAATGACAGCCCCATGTTGAGGTTCATCCATTTCGAATCCGCTACGCCGTCGATACTAGCCGACTATATTAAGCGCCACGGCCTGGAAGTGGAAAACTTTCGGGAGTTGGAGGTTCCGGAAAACTTCACGTCGATGATGGAAATTGAACAGGCTCCGCCTGAGAGCTTCCTGTTTCAAAGCGGATATTTGTCCGTTCGAGAAAGAAGGGGGAGAAAACTGGTTCTCGATTATCCCAACATGGAAGTGCTCTCGTCCGTCGCGGGTTTGTTTTTGTGGGGCAAGGCCGGGGCCGCTGGTGCGGGAGTGACGGCTGTCGATTTGGAAGAATCGCTGGCGCGGGGAGACGCGGAGGGACTTGTGAAAATTTACGGAGCGCTTCTTGCGAGCATTAAGGCGACGCGGACAAGTACGCCTCTATGGGCGCGACCCTGGTTGCCCTGGCGGTGGATAGGAAGCGTCGGCGCGTCGCGACCCACAGGATTGAGAAATTATAATCGCAAATCAATGTCAACAACTTAATTATTTATGCGTGGGATTTTCTGTTGTGATGATACTTAGTCTTTCTCGGAGTGAGCGGTCTTTCCACAGAACGTCCCGGCCGTATGGGCACCACGGATTTTTCAATCTCAATGGCAATAATAATCTGGTTCAAATTGGCAGCGTACTCGTATTTGTTATCTTTGCCGGCACGTTTCTTTCGTATGGCCGCGTTGGCTTCGTCTTCAGCGGCCGCCGCCATGCCGGCTGGATGCATGGACGCCCAAAATTCCTGCAATATAACATTTTTCGGGCAGCCGCTGAAATTCTCCAGCGGCAGCTTATTCTTCACAACATCATACTTTGTTTCTACGGGCCAGCGCATGAAATACAGCTTGGGAAAACACTCCTCCGGCAGCTCGAACAG
>JAITGX010000138.1 GCA_031280275.1 Synergistaceae bacterium | reverse complement strand
GGAGTTGGCGAGTTTCAAGGTGCGTAAAACCAACCCCTCGTCCCGCGACAGGGAGGCCGCCACGTCCGCGGCGCTGCTGTTGGGGTCGTTGAGCTTCCGCAGCGTCTCCACGACGAACTGGGGAAAGGACTTAATCTCCCTCATCTTGTTGATGATCCGCGTTTTGATAAGCTCTCTCGAACGTTCGTCTATTTCGCTCATCAGTACTCCTCCTTGCGCGCAGGAACACGCCAAAAAACGGCCTTACACCGACCCGCCTTCAAATATTTTAGAACACAGGACGGGAAAAGACAATTCTAAAAAACAGCCCGTCCCAAGTTCCTTCAAGATCAGGCAACCTATTCTCCGCCGCACCAGGGTCAGGACGGCAAAGCCCGCCAGGTTCGCCATCGTCCGCACCTCCCGCTTCAGCCCCTCGCCTATTGTGACGCGCACCCACCGATTTTCCGTACCCGGCATAGCTTCCACCGCCAAGGGTTTCACCAGGCGGCCCTCAATTTCAAAACCGGTCCGCCAGCGCCTCAACTGCTTGTCGTTGATTCTCAAGTTTAACAGTATCTCGTACTCCTTCGTCACACCCCTGGAGGGGTGTTGAACGCTTTGGGCGAAGGCCCCGTCATTGGTCAAGAGCAACAGGCCCTCGCTCTCCCGATCCAAACGACCGACCGGAAACACCCTAGCGACCCGGTATTTTTCGGGCAGAAGGTTCACCACCACCGGATCGTACTTGTCAGTGACAGCGCACACCACACCCCTCGGCTTGTTCATCGCCAAGTAAAACTTGGACTGGGGAGCCAGACGCTTTCCCTCATACTCTACCACGTCCTCTCCCGGCGTCACGAGGAAGTACGGCGCCAGAACAATCTTACCATTAACCCGTACTTGGCCGCTCAGAATCAGCTCCTCCGACTTGCGCCGGGAGGCCGTGCCGCACTCAGCCAAAAAGGCGTTAAGCCTCACCGCCCTCGCCCTCCATGCCTTCGGAAACACCGCAAAACTTACTTATTTCATCTAGGGTAGGTAAGTCTGCGATGGCCTCCAGTCCGAAAATATCCAAGAATCGGCTGGTGGTGCGATAAAGGAGCGGGGAGCCCATGGCTTTTTTCCGCCCTGAGATACGAACCAGGCCATGGCTCAAAAGCGTCTCGATGACCCCCCCGCTGTGCACGCCCCTCAAGTCCTCCACCTCTGCCCGCGTGACGGGCTGGTTGTAGGCGATGACGGAGAGCGTCTCCACCGCCGCCTTGCTGAGCCGGACACGTTCCTTTTGCGTGACGTCGCGGAAAAGCGACAGTACCTCCGCGAAGTGAGGGTTAGTTTCCAGACGCCACCCCCCAGCTGCGTGACGAAGAACCAGTCCGTGACCCTGGTTCAGGTGTTCTTCCAACTCTCTCAACGCGGCGGTTATCTCCCGTCCCGGCACGCCCAGGACGGCCCTCATCTCGCTCTCTGGCACGGGGGACGAGGCCAAAAAAAGCACTGCCTCGATCTGCGCCGCCAACACAGACAAAGAAAAGGCGCCGCTCCACGCGCCCGGATTCTTCGCAGCTTCAGCCGCGTAGGACGGCGCGTCTTTGGAGGAAAATTCGGACATCAGAAAAAAGGGTCTCCTGTTCCACGGCGATCTTGCCCATGCGGCACATCTCTAAAACGGCCAGAAACGTTACGACCAGCGTCTTGACGGAAGGGGAAAGCGCCCACAGGGCGTTGAGCGACAGTTCGAACCCTTGGGTAAGTTCTTCTTCCAGCTCCGCGATGCGATTCTGTATCTGGGCCTCCTCGGGTATCGCCTCCGGCAAACCGTCCCACTCCTCCGCGCCGTCGAGAGAAAAATCGAATTTTTCCCGGCGTGGGGTTCTTTTCGACCGCCTCTTAATGAGCCCCCACCAGATGCGACTCAAAAAATAGAGGTCGCCGATGTCGTAACTGGGCTCGGGTTCCTGCCCGTCTTCCTCCAGGACCGCGGAACGGCGGAAATACCGCTCTTCCCGCACCTTGCGCTCCTCCAGCCAAACCGTGGCCGCCCGGTAGGGCCGGTACCGGGCCAGGCGTTCCAGAAGCTCCTCCTCGCTCATAGAGAACTCCGGTTCCTCCTCCGCCAAAAATTCCCTGGACGCTGGGAGAAGGGTCAGGGTCTTTTGCAGCAAGAGTTCAGCCGCCATAAAGAAAAAATCCGCCAATGCCTCGATGGAGGCCTTTTTCGTCTTAGAGAGGTACAGTCCGTAAATGCGCACCAACTGGGCCACTTTGATCTTAGCGGCCTCCATTTTCCGGCTCTCCACCAAGTGGCACAGTAAATCCAGAGGGCCGGAAAAGCCCTCTATCGATATTTCAACGCTTTCTCTAGCCATCAGCCGCGCGTGAAAACCACGTTATCTCCGTCCTCACCGACCCAACAGGCCCATGGCGGGGTAGATTTCCTTCATGGTTTCCTCCGCCGCTGCCGACGCGCGCTTGGCGCCCTCCGCGAGGATTTCCGTCAAAGTGGAGGGGTTGTTTTCGTAGCGTGCGCGCCGCTGGCGGATGGGCTCCATCATCGTGTCAATGTGTCCGTAAAGGGTCTTTTTGCAATCGATACAGCCAATTCCCGCCGTGCGGCAGCCCTTGGCGAGTTCTTCACGCTGGGCCTCGTCACCGTTAAACACTTTGTGAATATCCCACACCGGACACTTGTCCGGGTCCCCCTGATCCGTGCGCTTTTTCCGCGCGGGGTCTGTTATCATAGTCCGCAGTTTCTCCCAGAGGGATTTGGAGTCCTCCGACATGTCAAGAGAGTTGCCGTAGGATTTGCTCATTTTTTTCCCGTCCGTGCCAGGAACCTTCGGCGTGGGGGTCAGAAGGGTTTGGGGCTCCGGCAGTAGGTTTTCGCCGAAGAAGTGGTTAAAACGCCTGGCGATCTCCCTGGAAAGCTCTAGATGGGCGCTTTGATCCTCCCCTACTGGAACCTTGTTCGCCTTGTAGAGCAGTATGTCTGCGGCCTGGAGGACGGGGTAGCCTAAAAAGGCGTAGGTACTCAGGTCTTTGTTCTGGAGGTTCTGAATCTGCTCCTTATAAGTGGGATTCCTGTAAAGCCAGCCCAAAGGGGTGAGCATCGCGAAAGCCAGCGCCAGCTCCGCGTGCTGCGGAACGTGGGACTGGACGAAGAGGCAGCTTTTTTCGGGGTCGAGCCCTGCGGACAGCCAATCCAGCAAAATGTCGAGGCTGTTCCGGCGGGTTCTGCCTGAGTCAGCGTAGTCGGACATCAAGGCGTGCCAGTCGGCGATGTTGTAAAAACACTCGTACTCGTCCTGAAGCGCCACCCAGTTTGTCAGCGCCCCCGCCAGATGTCCCAGATGCAGCGGCCCTGTAGGCCTCATCCCGCTGTAAACCCTGCCTTTGTCCATTTTTCAATAACCACCTTATTCTAAACTTGGGACTGGAGGTCAAGCCCACCAACGGCGAGCACAGCGTAAACAGTCCTGTCATGTGCAGTTGCAATGAATTTATATTTTCTATTGTATCATTAGGGTGTGTTTTAAAACTAAATATGGGCATGAATCCTTCTATGCGGCATAATATAACAAAGCAGCGATGGGAGAGATAAAAATGCCAAATCGCCATGAGATAAGTGACGAAAACTGG
>JAITGX010000122.1 GCA_031280275.1 Synergistaceae bacterium | reverse complement strand
TTTATTTTTACCATGGAAATTTATCGTTTCAGAAAAAATAATTACCGCAACAGGAGAAATAATACAAAGGAAATATTCTGCGGAGAATTATGATTTATTCCAGAAAGCTATTACTCAGGCCAAAAATTTATCTTATACAGAAGGCTTACGTAGGTTGTTTGCATTGTTTCAATTTATGATTCCTAATTTTTTATGGGTGCCTCTGAAGTATATATACCGTAAATTCTTATCTAAAAAAACTCAGGTTTAGAGTGTGATTGCGTGAAATACGTTGTTGCCTGGTCCGTCTTGCAGGTCAGGAAGGCATGAATGTCTGCCGGAAATACCAGAAGAACAGCGTCAGCGCGCGGTTATCGCCCAAAGCCTCGCGCTGACGTCGGAGTTCATCGTGCGGACGAGGAAACGCTGATTAACCTTCTTGTGGGGCCCCACCCCACACCCCGGGCCTCAGGCCCCTAAAGAACCCCATTAATCAGTGTTTCCTTAATCAGTACTTCCTTTCTCACTTTCCCAACATCATTAAACAAATGGGTCTGTCGCCGTCCGTGAGTCCCAGCACGTTCCGAATTTCCTCGACTTTCATGGAATGGATATAGCGCGTCCCAACGCCCAGCGCGGCGGCAGCCAGGTACACGTCCTGCGTTATCGCTCCCGCGGCGACGTTGGCGAATTCCGTGCGGTCTGGCTCCTCAAACTCGGTTAGCCCCTCCCCGCCGGCCACGATGATCAAAATGCAAGGCGCCGCCTTCACGAAGCTCTGAGCTCCCACCCTTGCGCGAATGTTTTCCTTTGAAATTTCCTTCAGGTCGTGACTCCGCCATTCGTAAAGAAAAACCCCCGCATCCTCCGCCACGTAAACTTTGCAGTAAGGCGCAAGTCCCCTGGCCATGGGAACCGTCCAGCCTTTCTCCCCTCGGTTCAAGCCTGACGCGGCCCAGAGAATCGTGGAAAGCTCCTCCGGTTCCAGCTTCCCCGTCGGGAAATCCCCGCCCGGCGCCGAAGCGCGTTTCCTGAAAGCCTCAAAAAGCCCCATGCCCCCCTCTGTCTGTGGAGGCGGCAGTTCGCCCCCCCATGCCGTCATCCCCAAAACCAAAAGCACAACCAACGCCGCTAAAACGCTCCGAACCACTCTGCACATCAGTGTCACCCCTTCTTGTTTTTATCATAAAACTTTTATCATGACCCATAGAATACCTTATAAATTTGAATATAGCAACTAAATGAGAGCAAATAGTTGCGTATCGCGTTTCTTATCGTTAATATTAACGATTTAAAAGCTGCTCGTCTAAAACTAACTCTTAAGAATTATGTTTGACAAAACATACTTATCGTGATATTATGCTGTTCAATAAAAAGAATTTTTGAGAGGTGAACTTTGAGTATGCGAACGATATTTGCCGTAAAGAGCTTAAAAAACACAATAGGTATTTTAATTTTGTCTTTTTTAAGTTTGTTATTGCTAACTGTTGAATCGGAGGCTACACAGAAAAAATGGAGCAGCTGGAGCGAGATCGTCGATCAGATGGACATCTCCTTGAACAAGGCCTACGACGCCTATTTCAAAAAAGATGTTGAAGACGCCAAGAACTGGGTGAACGACGCCTATTTCACCTACTACGAAAAGGAAGGCGTCGAGCGCGCTGTGTTGTCCTACATATCAGGCAAGCGGGCCTCCACGGTCGAGTACCAGTTCAGCATAGCCAAAAAACTGATGACCGAGGGCGCGCCTAACCGGGAGGTTCGGGACTGCCTGGACGGACTCTCCAAGATGCTCCGGGAGGACGCCAATCAGCTGGACGGCAAAGAAGAAAGCCCTTGGGGTACCTTTTTGGCGTCTTTTGTGATCATCCTCCGGGAGGGTTTCGAGGCTATCTTGGTTATTGCGGCCATCGCTGCCTACCTTATCCGCTCCGGGAACGGCCGCCAAACGCGCGTTGTTTATATAAGCGGCGCCGCGGCACTCGTGGCCAGCGCCTTGGCCGCCGCGGCCATTCAGTACGTGTTCCAAGTCAGCGGCGCGAATCAGGAGATACTTGAAGGCGCCGCTATGCTTCTGGCCGTGGTTGTCCTCTTCTTCGTCAGCAACTGGATGATCTCCAAGGCGGAGGCCGAGGCCTGGAAAGGCTACATCGAGGGCAAGGTTCACGCCGCGGTCGAGACAGGGAACAGCTTCGCCCTGGGTGCGGCGGCCTTTCTGGCCGTCTTTCGCGAGGGGGCCGAGACCATTCTGTTTTATCAAGCCCTTATCGCCGAGACCGTGACTCAGTCCGGCATGGTCTGGTACGGGTTCGCCGCTGGCTGCGCGGCGCTGGTCGTGATCTTCATCCTAGTCCGCTACGGCTCCCTGGTCATTCCCATCCGCGCTTTCTTCTTGGGAACCAGCCTTCTCATGTACGCCATGTCCATCGCCTTCGCAGGCGGCGGTATCAAGGAACTCCAGGAGGCCGACGTGATCGGCGTTACGCCTGTGGGCTTCGTGGAGGCAATCGATATTCTAGGTATTTATCCCACCGTGGAAACCCTGGCGCCCCAGGCGGCGCTTCTGATTTTGGCTGTTCTCTCGGTGCTCTGGCACCGAAAGAAAGCCAGGAAACAGGCGCGCCTCACCGGGACCGAGGCGGCCGGTGGGCAAAATACGAATACATTTTAGGAGGTTTTGTTATGAAGAAGTTGGTTATGCTGCTGTGCTTGCTGTTCCTTGCGGCCGCGCCGTTTGCTGTCTCCGCCGCGTCCGCCGCTCCGGCCCCTAAGCCGGGAGAGGAGAAGGGTTTCGAGGAATTCCCCCTAGGCGATGAATACGACGTGGGCCCCCTGCATATCGCGGGCGTGTACTTCCAGCCCGTGGACATGGAGCCCGCCGGGCAGGGCGGTATCCCTGCTTCTCAGGCGGATATGCACCTGGAAGCGGACATCTCCGCCGCTGAGGGCAACAACTTGGGCTACGGAGTGGGTGACTTTGTCCCGAACCTGACTGTGCGCTACAAGGCTGAAAAGAAGGGCGGCAAGACCATCGAGGGCGTGTTCATGCCCATGAGCGCTTCGGACGGCCCCCACTACGGCAACAACGTGAAGCTTGACGGCGCGGGGAAGTACAAGATCACCTTCATCATCGAGAGCCCTGAAAAGCAGAACTACCTTCTGCATGTGGACAAGGAAACGGGCGTTGGGGGCCGCTTTTGGACCAAGCCCATAGAAGTTTCCTGGGATTTTGACTTTATCCCCAGGTCTTGGTAAGAACTTTCAAGGGGGGGCTATGCCCCCTCTTCCATAGGAACGGCTCATGCTGGAATATCTGATCAAGGTCACGAATAACACGCTCCCCACGGTTCTCGCGTTTTCCCTGCTTTCAGCCGCTTTTAAAAACCTTGGGGCTTTGCCCCAAACCCCATTAAGGGGCCTTAGGCCCCTTAAGACCCCGTTTATTTATCCTTTTATTTGCCCTTTACGGGCTTTTTTTGCGGGATTTACGGCGGCGTTGGTCTACACGGTATTAAAGCGTAATACAGGGTTTGCCGTGCGCGAGTATTATGACCTGGGGGTCTTGCTGCCTTCTCTCGCGGCCTCGTGCCTCTCGCTTGTCTTTCTCCCCTGGGCCTTGCGTGAGAATGGCGCGCCGGGTCTGCCCCTCCATCTGGCGGTTTTCTGCACTCTGGCGGCCTGGAGCGCTTACTGCCTGCCCAACCTCCTGCTCTATCCCTTCGAGTTCTCCGTGGGCATGGACACCATCTTCGAAACGGTCTTTCTGGACAAGGTCATCGGCTACCTGTCGGCTCTTCTGCTGGCGTTTCTGACCGGCTGGGCCCTTTACGCCTCTGCGAAGAAAGCGCCTCTGCGCCGCACCGTTCTCTTTGCCGTCCTGGCACTCCTCGTCATGGTTATTTTTCAGGTACTGACCATAGTTCAAATCCTTTTGGGACGCAATCTGATTCCTCGGACGAAATGGCTGACGAGTGCCGTGATCTGGGGCGTGAACCACGGAAACGGGTTCCTCTACACCCTCATAGGCTTGGCGTTCCTATTCTCCCTTCAGACATTTCAGACATTTCGAGTCCGCACAACCGAGGGCGCCAACCCCGCCGAGCGCCGCAAGAAAAAAAGTGAGGCGCGCCGTCAGGTTCACCTTGTCCTGAGCGTGTTCATCGGACTTCTGCTTTCGCTCCTGACCATGACCGTGGGGCAAAGCTGCGCTGGCCGCGGGGTGGAGCTTTCCCCTCCTCTGGAGCTTCCCGCGTCGGAGGGTCAGATCGTCATCCCCCTCGAAAGCGTAAATGACGGCAGCCTGCACCGCTATGTGTACAAGGCCTCTGACGGGACCGGCGTGCGTTACATCATCGTTCGCAAGAGCGAGACGGCCTACGGCGTGGGGCTCGACGCCTGTGACGTGTGCGGGGCGTCGGGCTACTACCAGCGGAAGGACCAGGTGGTGTGCATCCTGTGCGACGTGGTGATGAACATCTCCACGATAGGCTTTCCTGGAGGCTGCAACCCCGTTCCCTTAAAGCACGTTATCTCCAGCGGTGCTTTAGTTATTGAGACGAAAGACCTTGAGTCCGAGAAAAGGCGGTTCCGATAGACATGTTTTTCCGAATGCTGAAAGGTGCTTTGACGCGCCGGAAAAAGAGGCTGCTTATGGTGGCGTTTACTATGGCCCTCGGCGCCTCCATGACCACGGCTATTCTGAACGTCATGCTGGACGTGGGGGACAAGGTGGGTCAGGAGCTGCGCACCTACGGCGCGAACCTGACCGTCGTGCCTCGCGGGGCCTCGCTGGTAAGCGAACTTTACGGTTTGGCCGGCGCGGAGGGCAAAGCGGCAGCGCAAAAATATCTGGCCGAGGACGACCTGCCCAAGATGAAGATGATATTCTGGGCCTTCAACATCGTGGACTTCGCGCCGTTCCTGGAAATGGAGGCGGCGGTGGCGGGTGAACCCGTAACTCTGACCGGAACCTGGTTCGAGCGGCACTTGGACCTTCCCTCCGGTGAGAGTACCGACACGGGCATGAAAAGCATGAGGGCCTGGTGGGACGTGGAGGGAACGTGGCCAACGGACGAAAGGGGCGCGATGGCTGGGGTCGAACTGGCAAAAAAACTTGGTTTGAAGGTTGGCGACGCCGTTGAGGTCGGTGGCGGGCGGGCCTCGCTGACGGTGACGGGCGTGTTTCACAGCGGCGGTCCGGAGGACGAGCGCCTGTTTGTCTCCCTGGGGTTAGTTCAGACCCTGTCAGGCAGGCCCGGGGCGGTGTCACGGGTGGACGTCAGCGCCTTGACCACGCCGGAAAACGACCTGGCGCGCCGGGCCGCAAGAGACCCGGACAGCCTTTCCCGCAAAGAATGGGACACTTGGTACTGCACGGCCTATATCAGCTCCATCGCGTACCAGATCGAGGAGGTGGTGGCCGGATCGCGGGCCAAGCCCGTGCTGCAGGTGGCGGACTCCGAGGGGGAGATACTGCGGAAAACGCAGCTTTTAATGCTGCTGCTGACGGTCTTAAGCCTGACCTGCGCGGCTCTGGCCATATCGAGCTTGGTCACGGCGGGGGTGATGGAGCGGAGCGCCGAGATCGGCCTGCTGAAAGCCATTGGCGCCACGGGCACGGACGTGTTTTTGCTGCTTCAGGCGGAGATACTCCTTGCCTCGGCAGCGGGCGGGACAGCGGGGTACTTCACCGGACTGGGCTTCGCGCAGGTGGTGGGCCAGACCGTTTTCGGCTCGGCCATAGCGGTCAAGACTCTGGTGATTCCTATAACCGCCCTTCTGGTGCTGACTGTCACTCTGCTGGGCGGGGTTCCAGCCATGCGGGCGCTGCTCACCTTGCGCCCCGCCGAAGTCCTTCACGGCAGAACATAAACAAGCGGCCAACGGGAGCGGACGGCGAAAGCGATTATCGCGGCTGATAGGGGTCAAGGGGAGCATGCTCCCCTTGCGAGGTTTGGGGCAGAGCCCCAAGGTCTTTTTAAGGTGACGTGAGATGACAAAACACCGGATGTACCTGAAGATGCTTTTCAACTCCCTGACCCGGCGGCGGTCGCGGATGATAGCGGCCTTGCTGGCTGTAGCGGTAGGCGCGGCGGTGTTTCAGGGAATGATGACCATCTGCTGCGACGTTCCTCGGCAGATGGAACGAGAGTTCCGTTCCTACGGCGCGAACATGGTTCTGACGGCGGCGGATGACGCGGCCCTCTCACTGGAGGACGCCGCGCGGGCTGTGGCGCTTCTGCCTGAGGACAAGCTGGTGGGGGCGACGCCTTACCGCTATAAGCCAGTACGCGCTCACATGCAGCCCCTCACCGCCGTGGGAACCCGCTTCGAACAAGTCAAAAAGACAAGCCCCTGGTGGCGGGTTGAGGGCGAATGGCCCTCGGACGGAAACACGCTTCTCGCTGGGGCGAACGTGGCGGAGTTCATGGGACTCGAGCCGGGGAAGGGTCTCACCATCTCCGGGCGGAACGCCAAAGGGGCCCGTTTCTCCCAGGAGATGACAGTGGCCGGCGTCCTGCGCACCGGCGGCCCAGAGGAGGACTTCGTGTTCATGAACCTCCCGACTCTGGAGGAATTGGACGGAAACCCCGGCACGGCCGACCTGGTGGAGGTGAGCGTGGCCTGCGGATCGGAGGAGCTGGCCAAACTGTCCGATTCAATTCGAAGGGAGATATCAACCGTCGCACCCAGGTCCGTGAAACGAGTGACCAGCTCGGAGGCCTCCGTTCTGACCCGTCTGCGGACGTTAGTGTACATGGTGACGGCGGTGGTGCTGGTATTGACGATGATCTGCGTCGCCACCACCATGATGACGGTGGTTTTGGAGAGACGGAAGGAGATCGGCCTGAAGAAGGCGCTGGGTGCGGAGAACTTCGCCATTGCCGGGGAGTTTCTGGGCGAGGGGATATGTCTGGGCGCAGCGGGAAGCCTGCCGGGGATCGCGTTGGGCTGGCTGCTGGCGCGAGCCATCGGCCTTAACGTTTTTGGGCGCGTCATTGCCTTCAATCCTTTTCTGACCCTGGCAGCGCTTCTGGTTTCGACGGCCTTAACCGCCGCGGCCTGCGTGCTCCCCATCCGCGCCGCCGTCGCCGTGGAGCCGTCCCTCGTCCTGCGCGGCGAGTAAACGAAGAAGGAGAATTTCATGGACATTGCGGCACAGGCAGCGAACATCCTGGAACTCAGAGACGTCTCCATGGATTACGGGCAGGTGAAGGCACTCCAAGACGTCAGCCTGGCGGTGAGGAAGGGTGAGTGGCTGGCGGTCATGGGCCCCTCCGGCTCCGGCAAAACCACCATGATGAACGTTATCGGGTGCATGGACAGACCTACCAGCGGCGAGGTGCTCTTGGAAGGGCAGGACGTGGCGAGGCTGCTGCCCGGCGCCCTGACCGAAATCCGGCGCGACCGGATTGGCCTGATTTTCCAGCAGTTCCACTTGATTTCCTATTTGACGGCACTGGAGAACGTGATGGTGGCGCAGTACTACCACAGCATGATCGACGAGGCCGAGGCCATGGGGGCCTTGGAGCGCGTGGGGCTTAGGGACCGGGCGGCGCACCTGCCGCGTCAGCTTTCCGGCGGGGAGCAGCAGCGCGTCTGCATCGCGCGGGCGCTGATCAACTATCCCCGATTAATCCTAGCCGACGAGCCGACGGGCAACCTGGACGAGGCGAACGAAGCCATTGTGCTTAGCCTGCTGCGCCGCCTCCACGAGGAAGGCAGCACCATCGTGGTCGTCACCCACTCCCCTGGCGTAGCGGCCCAAGCGGAAAGAACCGTCGTCTTGGAGCACGGCAGGATAGCTCAATCATTTCTTAACAGATAAAAATTTAGGGAGGTTTTATTGTGAGAAGGTTTGCGAAAAAGTTTAATGCCGCAATTCTGTGCGCTTTGTGCGTGACTGCCGCAACGGCCTCGGCGAGCTTCGCCGCTTTAAACCCGTTCATGGACGTGCCCCTGAACCACTGGGCTTACGACGCCATCGGTCAATTGGCGGCGCGGGGCGTCCTATCCGGCTACCCGGACGGCACGTATAAGGGAAAACAGCCGACGTCGCGGTATGAAATGGCCTCCGCCGTGGCTCGCGCCCTGGCGCTCACCGATCTGAACAAGGCTGCCAAGCAGGACGCGGAGATGCTCCAGAAACTCATCGTGGAGTTTAAGGACGAACTGGACGCCCTGGGCGTCAAGACCGACGAGCTGGACGTCCGTGTGAACACCATGGAAAGCCGTCTAGGCGGCTGGAAGATCGGTGGTGAGTTGCGCCTGGACCTGGAAAACTGGAAATGGAACAACCCCGCCGCAGATGAGGGCAGTTTCGCTCTCGGCATGGCCCGTCTTGAGTTTCACCGCTGGTTCGGGGCGGACGAGGGGATTTACTTCTACGCCAGGCTGGAGGAAGATGAGGGAAGCGTCAAGTTCGACAAATTCTACGCTGACGTTCCCTTCGCTGGAAGTTCGGTGCTGACCGTCGGTCGCTTCGACCGCGACTTCGAGGGTGATTACCGCTTCCAGATCGGCGGGGCCACCGACATCGCCAACGACGCCTGGCTCAGCGACCGCACGGTGGATGGACTGGGCTTTGCGAAGTCCTTCGGGGCGGGATCGATCAACTTCTACGCGGCGCGCCCGGGCCTGCCGGGTTTCACCCCGGACGAGGAATTCGAGGCCTGGGAGCTTCATCTCTTCACGCAGTTTCAGTTTTCGGAGCGATTCGGGTTCGACATCGGCGCGCAGTACTTCCAAGGTGACGACGCTTCCGTGATAGACGACGTGATGGGGCTCGGCCTTTACGATGTCAGGGTGAAGAACGTCTGGACGCTCTACGGCGGGCTTCGCTTCGACTTCAACCCGAACATCGCACTCAGGGGCCTCTGCACATACCAAGACTCCAACATGGAGATGAGCCCGCTGGAAGCCGGCCTGTGGCAGGACCTCGACGCGGACAGCGCCAAGGCGTGGAAGGCCATCGTTGACGTGAAACAGGAGCTGTTGAAGTTCACCAGCCTGTGGCTGGAGTACGGTCATATGGACGAGGGTTTCTACATTCCCTACAACAACACGGCCCTGACCCTGGTGGATGAGGACCGCTGGAACATCATCAGCGGGGGAGCCGGCGCCATTGAGTTCGACATGAACATCTGGCGGGCGGGGGCTATTCAGCAGTGGAACGACAAATGGTTCACCTGGCTTTACGCGGCGGGCCACGAGCTGACCAGCGACGCCACGCCCGATTACAAAGGGCTTCAGTGGGGCCTTGGCGTAGAGTACCTGTACAACGAGAACGTGACTTTCGTCCTCAACTACATCAAGATGGACTGGGACGATAACGCCGAAACCGATGGTTTTGCCGACGCGGACCGCATTCAGTTCCGAACCAGCGTGACGTTTTGATTCTTCGGGAGGTGCACCGCACGCACCTTCTATTTGGTGCGCCCAGCATGGAGTATGGGTAGTAACTTGGGGGTGAAATTCTCTGCAAGCTTGACGGCAGGAACTGTTCACCAAACGGCAAGTGGCATACTCCATATTGCTAGGCGTCTGTTATTGGGTCATTTCTCATCTCTCCTAAGAAAGTACTGATTAATGGAGTTCTTAGGGGTCTGAGGCCCCTTGGGGTCTGAGGCCCCTAAGCGGGGCATGGGGCGGAGCCCCACCAGGGGTTAATCAGCGCCTCCTTAACCGTGGTTCCCGGGTGAGATTTCTACTTACATGTAATGGGAATTTATCAAATTCGCCCTAAAATTTAGTTACTTTTCGCAAATATTCTGTTCGTTGCAAATCAAAGTTACCTTCCATTTCATATCGCCATATTTAGTTGAAAAATCAATATTTTTAGACCATTTCGCCTCAAATGAAAATGGTGGACGAGTTATGTCCACGCAACGAAAATATCCAAATTTGATATCATCATTTATACTTTCATAGCCATTAGCGGAAATAACATCAGTTACCAGCAAATATTTATATTTTAATAAGGCTATATCCAATATGCTCTTTATTTCATCATTAGGTAAATGCTGAAAAACTTCTTTAGCAATGAATAAATCAGCTTCTTTAATGGTACCTATTTCTTCAGGTCGTAAATGTATAAATGATATATTTGGTGTTGCATATTGACTGATATTTGCCTCAATAACATCCTGCACAACATCATAGCCAATATAATTCACATTTCCCCATTTCACATATCTTGAGAATTGCCAATCTCCGCACCCTAGATCTACAATTGATCTAATACTATACTCGGTAATAAAATTTTCCAAAATTCCACGATAATTTATAGTCGCGTCAGGATGTGAACCAAGCCCAGAACCACTCTCCCAATAGTTTTCTTTATAAATATAATTAAATGCTGCATAACCGTTCGGTAAAAAATTATATTTAAAAATTCGCCCATTTCCCCACCAATAAAGATCTACCAATTTACGATATATTGAAATTGGAAGAATTTTCTTAAAAATATTTTTAATAATTACTATCACTCAAATCACCTCTTAAATTCTTAAGGAAGCGCTGATTAATGGGGTTCTTAGGACGTGTTTGAAAACTAGCTACTCTCCTCAACAAAAAGCCGCCGTTTTTAGGCGCTTTTCTGAATGCATTTATAGTCAAATAGAAGTTTTAAGGGGCCTGGACCCTAAGCGGGGTGTAAGAGCCCCACAAGGGCTTAATCAGCGTTTCCTTAATTTCTTTTTTAGCGTATGTTTTCATAGCTCAATATGCTCCCTCGGTGTTGATTAGAATCGTTGGCTTCTTTATGAGCAAAACTTTTTCAGTAATAGTTGTGAATGTAATACAAATCCAAAAGATAAAGCGAACAAAGTGATGCAGAACAGAATCAAAAAAAATTTTTGAAAGGGAAATTTCCAGGGAAAACCTAGACTTCTCGACCCAATGCCCCAGCATGGACGCACGCGCCACCTTTTCCGGGACGCGGTGCAACTGCTGATACTTGATTTTTGTAAGGGAATCTGTTTTCGCGAAAACGCGCCTTCTTTTGCGGCACGCCCCCGCAGTTTTAGGCAGGAATTTAAAGAAAGGAAACCTATTAAAAGAACATAACTTGCCTGCTGCCTGCTGCCTGCTGCCTGCTGCCTGCTGCCTGCTGCCTG
>JAITGX010000042.1 GCA_031280275.1 Synergistaceae bacterium | reverse complement strand
CCGGCAAGGGGTCGATACTGCCCCCCCGCCCCACCCCCGCGTCAATTATTTCGCCGCCGCCGTGCTCCTCAATGAGCTTCAAGATGGTCAAGAGCCGGAAATCGAACTGCTCTGTCACGGAGCTGAAAAGCGCCAATTCCTCTCCCGCATGCCGTATGACCTCGTTCCAAACGGGAGTCTCGTCCTGGAAGCAGGCGGCTTTCGTGCTGGTGGAACCTGGATTGATGCTCAAAACAAACGCCATGCCAACACCTTCCTTAAAAAAACCTTATCAAGGGAGCAAGCGGACCCTTTGCCTTTGGCGTGATAATCGGATTCGGCTTGCTTTTACTCCAGCCATTCCTCAATGTGTTCGAGGTAAAGTTCCGAGAGGTGTTTTGTCGCGGAGCCAGGCCGTCCGTCGCCGATGAGTTGGGCCCCCACGCGCACCACAGGAAGAATTTTCTTGACGCTGCCCGTAATGAACGCCTCGGACGCCTGAGGCAGCTCCGCCAGGAGGGGGCAGCGTTCCTCCACCTCCATTCCCGTCAGGTGAGCCAAGTCAATGACGGCCTGCCGCGTGGTTCCCTTGAGGACGCGGGACAAGGGGGCCGTGACCAGGACGTTGTTCAGGTACAAAAAGAAGGAACTGTGCGCGCTCTCCGTTATCTCTCCGCTGGGGCAGTAGAGGATTTCCGTGTGTTCGTCGTGAGGTGAGAGGGTGTAGGCCTTGCGGTAATCCACGGTCTTCGTCGCGGGGTCGTCACGGCCGCCGTCCACGGGTTCCAGACGGATGCCGACCTCGTAGAACTCCGAGGGAGGCAGCTCCAGCGGTTCGTAGGTTACGAAAAAACGCGGATTGGTGAAGCCCTGCACCCGGTCGAACACGTCGCCGCCCGTGAGGTAAACTTTTATCAAGAGTTCTCCCTCCATTTTCCCGATGCCTTCCCGGATAATGCCGCGCATTTCAGATATCCCCAGCGGCGGGTGAATGTAGGAGTTTTTAGCCCCCGTCAAAAGGCGCTCCAAGTGCGGCGTCAGCATAAGAGGCCGCCTCTTGTGGGTGCTGATGGTCTCGAACAGCCCTATGCCCCGTTGAATGATCAAGTCCGACACAGGAAGCACCGCCGCCTCCGGCGAGACGAACTTCCCATCAATGTAGCAAAGTTTCATACAAAAAGACCTCCGAAAAAACTCCGAATTCTTAAATAGACCATGCTTACGTTGTCCGCTCCAAAAGCCGGACAGCCCGTCTGTGATTTTTCGCCTTGGCGCAGTCCAGGGCTCCCGGCGCGTCCGCCTTGACCCCCGCTTCCAGGAGCAGGCTTACCAGGGCGGAGTTGTCCCCCAGACAAACGGCCAGCAGGAGAGGAGTGACCCCATTGGGCGTGACATGGTTCACGTCCGCGCCGCGCAGCGTCAGCTCCCTGACCACAGGCGGGCTTCTTCGCGCCCCGGCCAGGGCGTAGAAAAGGGGCGTCCACCCCTGGCGGCCTTCCTGTTCACTTTCCGCGTTCACGTTCGCCCCAGCCGTCAGCAGGTCGTGAACGGCGGAGGAGGAGTCCCCCTGGACGGCGTACATCAAGGGGGTGACGCCTTCCGCCGTTTCCACGTTAGGACTGGCCCCGGCGGTCAGCAGCGAGGAGACGAGAGAGGCGTTCCGATCCGGCTCCATGGCGGCAAAGTGAAGCGGCGTCCAGTTCGGCCAGCGGAGGGAGCGGCACACCGCGTTGACGTCCGTGCCGCTTTGTAAAATTTCCATCGCGGCGGCCCGGCGGCGCGCGTCTCTTTCCATGAGCGCTCCCACGTCCCGCCCGGTGTGGTCGCGGGTCTCGGTCAGGAGAGCCCACATGAGGGCAGTTACGCCCGTCTCGGTCCTGGCGTCCGGGTCCGCTCCTCCATCCAGCAGCGTCCGCACGATAACGGGGTCGTCGTTGAGAAGAGCGGCGTACATCAGCGGCGTAAACCCCCCAGACGACGCCTCGTTCACGTCCGCACCTCGGGCAACAGCCTCCCGCACCGACGCGGCGTCCCGCCCCGGAACGGACAGGAGTTCCAGCAAGGAAACACGTTTATCGGCTCTTCTCACCTCAAACCTCCCATAACAGCGAAAAATCGGCACCCTCAATATACCCTAATGGTATCATAAACATAAAACGGAGTACCCTCACAAGGAGCACTCCGCCTTATATTGAAAATTGAGATTTTACCTGCCCTGATTTTCAGTTCTTGAATCCCAGCACGCCCGCGCACCTGGGACACAGGCCGTCTTTCATCGGGGTCTCGGTGTACTTCCAACACCTGGGGCACTTGCTTCCCGGAGTGAAATTCACGGACATTTCATAGCTGGTATCTTCGTCGCGAACGGTTTTCTCCGGCTCCAGCTCCTCCGCCCACTCGAACTTCGAGACGATGGCGATGTCGGCCATCTCTTGCAAGGTGAAAGATGAGACCACCTCGGCCAGGCTCTCCGCCCTCTTCACCTGTACGTGAGCCTCCAGGGACGTGCCGATGGTTTTCGAAGCGCGCAGCGTCTCCAGCGTACGGGAGACCGCACCCCGCAGGGTCAGAACCTTGTCCCACAGGGCCTCCAGCTCGTCGCTGCTCTCTTTGGGGCTCGGGCGCGGGAAGTCGGTCAAGAAAACGCTTTCCGGCAGGGAGGGGTCGATCTTCCTCGTCTTCTGCCAGATTTCTTCAGCGGTGAAACTCAAGATCGGCGCCAGGATTCGTGTAACGGTGAGAAGCACTTCCCACATGGCGGTCTGGGCGCTCCGCCGCGTCAGGGAGTCTGGGGCCTCCACGTAGAGGCGATCCTTGCTCACGTCCAGGTAGAACGCACTCAGCTCGTTGACGCAGAACGAGTGGATCATGGCGGTGGGCAGGTGGTACTCGTAGTTCTCGAAGCCCTCCCCCGCCCGCTCTGCCAGGCGGTTCAGCTTACTGAGAACCCACCGATCCATAAGCAGCATTTTCTCCCTCGGCACGGAGTGCTCTTTCGGGTCGAATCCGTGCAGGTTCCCCAGCAAGAAACGCGCGGTGTTGCGAATCCGCCGGTACGTCTCGGCAAGAGCTCTCATGATGGGCGCCGAGATGCGCACGTCGCTGCGGTAGTCGGTGGAGGCTACCCACAGGCGTAAGATGTCCGCCCCATACTCATTCACGATCTCCTGAGGGGGCACGGAATTCCCCTGGGATTTCGACATTTTTCGGCCCTCAGCGTCCAAGATGAAACCGTGGGTCAGCACCTGCCGATAGGGAGCTTGACCCTTCACGGCCACCGCCGTCAAGAGGGATGACTGGAACCAACCCCGGTGTTGGTCGGTGCCCTCCAGGTATATCCCCGTGGGCCACACGTGGCCGGGTCTGGTGTTCAGCACGACGAAGTGGGACACGCCGGAGTCGAACCACACGTCGATGATGTCGCCGTCTTTAGAGACATTGCGGGAGCCGCAGGCGTCGCAGACCGCCAGGTCTCCGAAAAGCTCCTGGGGGGTTTGCTCCCACCAGATGGAGCAGCCCTTGGGCGCGTTTTTGACCTTTTCCGCGAAGAGCCGCACCCGGGCGGAGGTCAGGGAGTGAGCGCCGCAGTCTCCGCACAGGAGCGAAGGGATGGGTACGCCCCAGATCCTCTGCCGGCTGATGCACCAGTCGGAGCGGTCCCGCACCATGTTGCGAAAGCGGTCGCGGCCCCAGTCGGGTATCCACCGCACGTCCTCGATAACCTCCAGCGCCTTGTCACGAAACTTCGACACGGCGATGAACCACTGCTCCGTCGCCCGGAAAATGACAGGCTTCTTACAGCGCCAACAGTGGGGATAGCTGTGCATGATGGTGCTCTCGGCCAAAAGGCGCCCCCGCTCTTTTATCAGCTCTAGGGCCTTTTTGCCGCCGGACTCTATATCCATGCCGCCCAGGAGCGGGGTGTCACCGAGGTACACCCCCCCGTCGTCCACGGGGTTATAGACGTCGATACCGTACTTCACGCCGCTCTCGAAGTCCTCCGTACCGTGGCCGGGGGCCGTGTGGACGCAGCCCGTGCCGGAGTCCAGCAGCACATAGCCGGCCAATATCAAGGGGATTTTCCGCTCGTCGTAAAAGGGATGGAGGGCGGTCAGACCCTCCAGTTCCGCGCCCTTGACCCGGAGGAGGGGTTCGCCGAAGGGCAGTCCCGTTTCCTTCGCCACGGCGTCTCGCAGCTCGACCGCGAAGAGGCAGGTCTTGCCGCCCGCCTCGTAAAAGCCATATTCGTACTGGGAGTGCAGGGCCACGGCCATGCTGGCCGCCAGGGTCCAGGGCGTGGTGGTCCAGATGAGCACGTGGGGCTCCTTTCCCGCAAGCTGAGGGAACTTTGCCGCGGCATCCAGCATGGGGTAGGCGATCGTGACCGAGGGCGAAGACTCGTCCCAGTACTCAATCTCGCCGGCAGCCAGGGCTGTCTGACAGTCCACACACCAGTAAACCGGCTTCAGTCCCCGGTAGACCAGATCCTTGTTCACCATATCGGCGAAACTTTCGAGTTCCATACTCTCGTATTCCGGTTTCAGGGTGACGTAGGGGTCGTCCCACTCGCCGAAAACGCCCAATCGCTGGAACTCTTCCGTCTGAACACCGATGTACTTGTGAGCAAACTCGGAGCATTTTTCGCGGAGTTCAACGGGGTCGGCGTCCTTAGACATGTTTTCGTCCTTCAGAACGCGAAGCTCTATGGGCAGACCATGGGTGTCGTAACCAGGAACGAAGGGGGAGTAGCGCCCGGCCATCAAGTTGTACTTGGGGATGAAATCCTTGAGTACCTTGTTGAAAGCAGTTCCTATGTGGATTCTGGCGTTGGCGTAGGGTGGACCGTCGTGGAGAATGAACGTCTCCGCGCCCTCGCGCCGCCGCAGCATTTTGTGGTACGTGTCGTTCTCCCGCCAAAACCTCAGAAACTCAGGCTCCCGCTTCGTCAGGCTGCCCCTCATGGGGAAGTCCGTGACGGGAAGGTTCAGTGTCTCCTTGTAGTCTTTCTTTTCTTTGCACATCTAAAAAGACCCCCCGCTTTTAAGTCATCCTTCTAAGTCATCCTTCTTACAATGTATATACTATCACACCAACAAAAAGCGCGCCTTTTAGGAGATATTCTTGCGTTACGGAACGGCTTATGAACCTTTCGCCTTAATTCATATAGGTATTTGGACTCATTTTATGTTTATTTTGCCAAAATCTATCTTTAGCACTCAAAAAAGGCTTGCATAATTTAAAATGACTGCTAAAATTCAGGAAAAATCTTTCTTTGGAGGTGTAAGTGTTGACAAAGGCTGATCTT
Organism: Synergistaceae bacterium; assembly: GCA_031280275.1. GTDB lineage: Bacteria > Synergistota > Synergistia > Synergistales > Aminobacteriaceae > JAITGK01. The sequence goes on along the minus strand of JAITGX010000042.1, from coordinate 4,355 downwards.
ATTGAGGGAATCGCCGAGAAACTGAACGAGAAGAAGAAGGATATCGCGCCGATTGTCGAAGAGGTCTTCAGTACCATCGAGAGTTCCCTTGCCAAGGGAGAGAAGTGCACATTTGTCGGGTTTGGCGTCTTCGAGGTGAAGGACCGCGCCGCTCGCGAGGGGCGCAACCCGCAAGACCCCACGAAGATCGTCAAGATCCCCGCGAAGAAGGTTCCCGTGTTCCGTCCCGGCAAGGACCTCAAGGAAAAAGTCGCGAAAATGGGCAAGGGCGCCAAAGCGGGTGCCAAGAAAAAAATAGCGAAGTAAGTTTCAGGCGGTTTCTACCCTCTGAAAGGCGGCCCTTTACGGCGCCGCTTTTTTTATAGTGAGTTATGATAAACTCTTCCCGTCATGCTGGCCGTGCGTCAGGCATGAGGAGTTGAAATTGTCCGCCCGTCCGCGGGCACGGACAAGGAGGTGGCCGATAGTGGCCTTTACCATTAAATTTAAGGATGGGAAGTACGTGACCGGCGAGTCGCCGGTCTCCGGGCGCAGTGCGATGGCCGAGCTTGGCGTGCCCCCCGATAACGGGGTCGTCGCGTGGCGCGTGAACAACTACATACGTCCCCTGGAGTGGGTCGTGGAAGACGACTGCGCAGCGGAGTTCATCACCACAAGGATGAACGAGGGCTTGCAGGTCTACCGCAGGTCGCTGGACTTCCTTTTCGTCATCGCCTGCGGCAAGGCTCTGGGCCGCAAGGCCACTCTGCGGCACTCCATCGGAGAGGGGCATTATTGGGAATTTGAGAACGGCGACGCGACGCAGTCGGACGTCTACAAACTCCACGCCACTATGAGCGAAATGGTGCGCCAGGACATTCCCTTCATCCGCAAGGTCTTGCCCATCGATAAGGCCAAACGCGTCTTCGAGGAGCAGGGGGAACCGGAGATCGCGGAACTCTTCGTGCGGGCGAACCTGGACCCTGTGGAAGTCTATCGCTGCGGCGCGCAGTACGGGTACTTCTGCGGCACCATGGCCCCCTCCACTGGGGTGCTGAAGGTCTTCGACGTCGTGCCCTTTTCTCACGGAATGGTGCTTCAAACCCCAACTTTGTCCGTGCCGGACAGCATCCTGCCCCTCCGAGGCGATAAGGCCCTGGGCAACGTGTTTTTTGACTACGCTCACTGGCTGAAGGTGCTGGACCTGAACTACCTCAGTAACCTCCACCGCCACGTCACCAACGGCAAGGCGCAAGAACTCGTTCTTATCTCGGAGGCGTTCCACTCCCAGCGCCTTTCCCGCATCGCCGAGGAGATTGCCGGGGGGTCCGAGATCAAGGTTGTAACCATTGCGGGCCCGTCGGGTTCGGGTAAGACCACCTTCTCGGAGCGCCTTAAGATCCAGCTCATCGTCTGCGGCAAAAATCCTGTGACCCTGCCCATGGACAACTATTACGAGGAGCGGGATAAGGCTCCCAGGGACGAAAACGGCGACTACGACTACGAGGTTTTGGAGGCGCTGGACCTGGAGCTTCTGCGCGACAACCTCACCCGTATCCTCGCGGGCGAGGAAGTGGTCACGCCGCGCTACAACTTCGCCAAGGGCCGCAAGGAGCCCGGCAAGGCCGTCCACCTGGGCCCGGAGGACATCCTCATAATGGAGGGGATTCACGGACTGAACGAGCGTGTCCTGGCCATGCTGCCTGAGAATAACCGGTTTTCCATCTTCGTCTCACCCTTGACGGGCATCTGTATCGACCCCCACAACCGCACCAGCACCAGCGATAACCGCCTGCTGCGGCGCATTATCCGCGACTACCGCACCCGCGGGAAATCCGCAGAGACCACCCTGGAGATGTACCCCAAGGTTATTTTGGGCGCGATACGCTACATTTTTCCGTTTCAAAGCCGCGCGAACGTGATGTTCAACTCCTCGCTGCCCTACGAGCTGAGCGTGCTGAAGGGCTACGTGGAGCCCATTTTGCACACCGTCCGCGAGGACTCGCCGGTGTTCGGGGACGCGCTGCGGCTGCTCAACATCCTCAAGTTCGTCCCCTCGATTCAGTCCGAGGGCATACCGAACAACTCGGTCATACGTGAGTTTATAGGGGGAAGCTGTCTGGACGTTTAAGGAAGCCGCGAGCCGGGAACATGATTTTTTAACCCTTGAAAGAAGATGGTCGCTTTGATGAACAAATTGAGAAATCATGTCAAATGGATTCTGTGGGTCATTGTCGTGGCGTTCCTTGCCTCTACTTTTTTTATGTACGAGACAGGGCGGGGCGGCGGGTCCGGCGGACTGGAGGACTACGCGGCGGCCGAGGTCAACGGCAGGCCGCTGATGCGTTCAGCGCTGGACCAGAGGGTTCGGCTGCTTCTGGCGGAGTCTGGGGGCAGGGATATGGCGTCCATCGACTTGTACTTGCCGTACCTTTACCAGACCGCGCTCAACCAATACGCTATGGAGCGGCAGATGGAGCAGGAGGTCCGGGACAGCGGTATCACGGTCTCCGACGCCGAGGCTGACCAGGTGATGAAGGAATACGCCGACCAGGCTTTCCCGACGCGAGAGGCTTTCTACCAGTATTTGGAGCGCCGCGGCGAGAAGCTGGAGGACTACAGGAGAAACATCGCCCGGCAGATGGCGAGCGAGAGACTGCTTCAACAATCCGTGGGGCCGGTGAACGTGGGCGGCGACGAGGCGCGGGAGTTCTACGAGAACATGAAGGCCTTCGCTTTCCGACAGCCCGCTGGCTTTAACGTGAATTTGGCGCGGTTTTCCTCCGAGGCCGGAGCCGAGAGGTTTAGGGGCCTGCTTCTTGGCGGGGTCGAGTGGGCCGACGCGGCATCGGGGGACGTGGTTTCGGCGGACAGGGTGACGGCGTCGTATTTCCCGGAATCCGTCTTCGATGGGGCTCTCTCGCCGTTGAAGTCCCTTGACCTCGGGGTTGTGAGCCCCGTGTTCGAGCCCTCCAGCGGGGACTTTACTGTTGGAATCAAGCGCGAGGCGGTGGAGGAAAAGTTCACCCCCTACGATGAGGTCAGCGCGGACGTGAGCGCCTGGCTGATCCAGCAGAAGAAGCGCGAGGTCATAAACGAGTTCACTCAGGGCCTGCTCACCAGGGCGAAGATCGTGATCCACGACAAAACCCTCTTCCCCAGCGAATCCCCAGAACTCCTTCCCGTGGCCGTCTCCGCTGACGTCAATGGGGATTCCTAGGGTGTATTTTAAAACTATAGGGTTATGCTCACGCTTCCGCAAATGGTCACGTAACGAAGTGACGGAACTCAAGCGTGAAAAAAGGGGGCTTTCGCCCCCCGATTTTTTACTGCTTCTTCTGTACGACCAACAGTGAGAACAATGCCAGCAGAGCTGAAGCGGCACTGAAAAATCCGCTGTTGCAGCCGCCGCCGCCGCTGTCGCCGCCACCGCCGCCCGCAGGGTCAATGGTGATGCTTAAGGCCTTCGTGGCGATCTCCGTTCCTCTGGCGGCCTTGACGGTGAAGTTAGCCGTTCCGCTCGCGGTGGGCGTGCCGGAGATGGTTCCATTCTCCAACAAAATCAGGCCGGAGGGCAGATTGCCGCTGTCAAGCGTCCAGGTAATAGATCCAGAACCCCCCGTCGCCGCAAGCGTCTCGCTGTACGGCGTCCCCACGGCGCCCTTCCGTAGCGTCGTGGTGGTGATGATCAGTCCGCCGCCCGCAGGGTCGATGGTGATGCTCAAGTTTTTCGTGGCGCTCACCGTTCCGCTGGCGGCCTTGACGGTGAAGTTAGCCGTTCCAATCATGGCGGGCGTGCCGGAGATGGTTCCATTCTCCAACAAAATCAGGCCGGAAGGTAGATTGCCGCTGTCAAGCGTCCAAATGACGGCCCCAGAACCCCCCGTCGCTGTAAGCGTCGCGTTGTACGATGTCCCCACTATGCCACGCGGCAGTGAGGTGGTGGTGATGATCAGTCCGCCGCCCGCAGGGTCAATGGTGATGCTTAAGGCCTTCGTGGCGCTCACCGTTCCGCTGGCGGCCTTGACGGTGAAGTCAGCCGTTCCTCTCCTGGCGGGTGTGCCGGAGATGGTTCCATTCTCCAACAAAATCAGGCCGGATGGCAGATTGCCGCTGTCAAGCATCCAAATGACGGCCCCAGAACCTCCCACCGCTGTAAGCGTCTCGCTGTACGGCATCCCCACAGTGCCATTCGACAGTGAGGTGGTGGTGATGCTTAGTCCGCCGCCCGCGGGGTCGATGGTGATGCTCAAGTTTTTCGTGGCGCTCACCGTTCCGCTGGCGGCCTTAACAATGAAGTCAGCCGTTCCGCTCGCGGTGGGCGTGCCAAAGATGACCCCGTCGGTCGACAAGTTCAGTCCATAGGAGAGCAGGCT
>JAITGX010000009.1 GCA_031280275.1 Synergistaceae bacterium | reverse complement strand
GGATGGAGTTGGCATACTCATAGCTAGAGCCACCCAGGCGTTTCTGCCACAGGATATCCCCCGAGGCGTTCAGTTTGATAACCCAGGCATCGTTTCCTCCGTAATCTCCGACTACATCGCCATCGGAGGAAAAGGTAAACCCCGCGACGATGTACCCTCCGTCGCTCGTCTGCTGGATGGAGGAGGCACGCTCCCCGCTAGAACCGCCCAGGCATTTCTGCCACAGGATATCCCCCGAGGCATTCAGCTTGACAACCTAGACGTCGGCGCTCCAGTGAAGTCCGGCCACGTCGCCGTCGGTGGATTGGGTAAACCCCGCGACGATGTACCCTCCGTCGCCCGTCTGCTGGATGGAGGAGGCTTCGTCATAGTCAGAACCGCCCAGGCATTTCTGCCACAGGATATCCCCCAAGGCGTTCAGCTTGACAACCCAGACGTCTGGGACGTATCCCCCGTGATATCCAACTACGTCGCCGTCGGTGGATTGGGTAAACCCCGCGACGATGTACCCTCCGTCGCTCGTCTGCTGGATGGAGGAGGCTTCTTCATAGTCAGAACCGCCCAGACATTTCTGCCACTCAATGGCTTCGGCTCCGGCCGCTAAAGCGAGGGCAAGTGACAGCGCCGCCGCAAATACCCGCAAAAGCCAGCTTCTCTTTTTCACAACAAACCACCCTTCCCAATATGATTTTGAGTCAAAATTTTTGAGTAAAAGACGTCAGAAGCGGCCGCGCATTCAAAACGCGGCTGCCTTGGCGGGCCTTTGGTGTTCACAAAAACGGAATTGGTTTTAATAGGGAAAGAAAACCTAAAAAACGGAACTGAGTTGGGTTCTAAAAAAGGAAAAGAAAAGCTAAGTCCTGCGGTCCTGCGGATATTATACCAGTTTAAATTAGCGATGTCATCCGTAAAATACACGATATTCAGCTCTTTTCCACAAGGTTTTTGCGCTTGCCCACGCAAAACCCCACAGGGGATTTTTACGCCATTATACTTGAAGGCCCCTAAGGGCGTGTTTTAAAACTCTTAATTTGACTAGCGCATTCAAAAAAGTACCTGAAAACGGCGGTTTTTTGTTGGAGCAGCTAGTTTTTAAACACGCCCTAAGAACCCCATTAATCCGTGTTTGCTTGGTAGTGTCACAAATTTGTGGATAGGCTTTTTTTAGCCCTTGATTTATACGGGTTCAGAAACCTTCGTCAACAAATTTAGCCCACTGCCGTTTGCTTAATCAGCGTTTCCCTTAGTTCTTCACGGACGCCAGGTACTCTTTTACCCCGGTTTCATAGAGGTTGACGCCCAGTGAGTCAATGACCACCGTTAGCGGAAAATCCTTCACCGTCAGCTTGCGTATGGCCTCGGAACCCAGGTCTTCATAACAGACCAGCTCGCACGCCGTGACGCACTTGGCGATGAGGGCGGCCGCGCCGCCTATCGCACCCAGGTAAACGGCGCCATGCTTTTTCATGCTCTCGATGACCTCGCCGGATCGCTTGCCCTTGCCGATCATGCCGGTCATGCCGAGTTCGATCAGGCGGGGCGCATAAGCGTCCATGCGGTAGCTGGTCGTGGGGCCGGCGGAGCCTATAACCTCGCCGGGCTTGGCCGGCGTTGGACCCACGTAGTAAATGACCGTGTCCTTGATGTCGATCGGAAGCTTCTCCCCCTTGTCGAGAAGCTCTACAAGACGCCCGTGGGCTGCGTCGCGAGCGGTGTATATCTCGCCGCTCAAAAGCACGGAGTCGCCGGAGCGAAGGGACTTAGCAGCTTCTCTCGTTATCGGGGCCGTTATTCTCTTGATCTCCATTTCAGTCTCCCCCCTTACTTTACAGCGCCGCCTTGACGTGGCGGGTCACGTGACAGTTGATGTTGACCGCCACGGGCAGGCACGCGATGTGCGTTGGACACGCCTCTATGTTGACGGCCAGCGCCGTGGTCCTGCCGCCAAAGCCCTGAGGCCCTATCCCCAGTTTGTTGATCCTCTCCAACAGTTCGATCTCCATAGCGGCGTAATACTCGTCCGAGTTACGCGCCTCCGTGGAACGCATCAGGGCCTTTTTGGCCAAGAGGGCCACTTTGTCGAAGTTACCTCCTATGCCAACCCCTACCACGATGGGAGGACAGGGATTGGGACCCGCGAGCTGCACGGTCTCCACGACGAAATCCTTAACCCCCTTCTCCCCCTTCGCGGGAGGGAACATCGCTAGGCGGCTCATGTTCTCCGAGCCGGCCCCCTTGGGGCCCACGGTTATCGTCAGCTTGTCGCCGGGCACAATGTCGGTAGTGATGAGGGCTGGCGTGTTGTCCCCCGTGTTCTTCCTGCGAAGAGGGTCGGCCACCACCGACTTCCGCAGGTACCCTTCCTTGTAGCCCTGACGGACGCCCTCGTGCACGGCCTCATAGAGGTTCCCGCCCACAATGTGAACCTCCTGCCCCAGCTCCAAAAAGACGCACGCCAGGCCGGTGTCCTGACAGATAGGCACTCCTTTCTCGCGGGCCGCGTCAACGTTTTCAAGCAACTTGCCGAGGGTGTCCTTGGCCGGCGCCCACGTCTCCTCCTCGAAACACGCGCGGATACGGCCCGAGACGTCCTGGGGCAGCAGGTTGTTCGCCTCTATGCACATGCCGCGTACTTTCTCGATGATTGAGGCTGTCGTTATCTCTTTCAACGCAAAATCCTCCTTAATTGAGTTTTTTGACAAACGGTGTGTTTTGGAATTATAACACTTTTCGAGTTCTTTTATAACAAATGGTGTATAATAATTATTTATGATAAACGGTGCAGATATTGAAAGCATACGCGGAAAAGACATTGCCGGAGAAACGGCGGTGTCACGACAAGAAAGGGGGCGCCATCCAACGCTTACGAGCCGAGGGGTATACGTAACGCGTGGGATAACGAGTTATGGAGTTCAGCTATTTTCCGGGATGTACGCTTAAGACGAAAGCTAGGGATCTGGACGAAACGGCCCGCCTGGCAGCTGAAGCTTTGGGCGTGACGTTGAGGGAACTGCCGGAATGGCAGTGCTGCGGGGCGGTGTACCCCATGTCTAGGGAGGAAATCGCCGTAAGACTTTCCTCCGTGCGCGCCCTTATGGCCGCCAGGGACGAGGGACGCCCGCTGTTGACGCTTTGCTCCGCGTGCCACCACGTGATGAAACGGGTCAACCACGACATGCAGACGGACGAAGGTCTGCGGACTAAGGCCAACAACTACCTGCAGCCCGATAAACCCTACGCCGGTGAGACGCGGGTCGTTCACTACCTGGAAATGCTGCGCGACGAGGTCGGGTTCGGCGAGGTCGCGCGCAAGGTTACAAGTCCTTTCAAAGGCGTGAAGATAGCCGCCTATTATGGCTGTATGCTGCTCCGGCCCAGTGCGGTCATGCGGTTCGACAACCCGGAAAACCCGTCGGTAATGGAGGACTTCATATCGGCAATCGGCGCGGCTCCAGTGAGGTTTCCCTACCGTAACGAGTGCTGCGGGGGCTACGTGGCCTTAGACGACCGCGGCGCCGCGCGCAAAGCGTCCCGCCGAGTCACGCGCGCTGCCGCTCAGCATGGGGCTGAGGCGCTGATCACCGCCTGTCCCCTCTGCCTTTACAACCTCAAGGAAAATGGGGGCGGCGAGGTACCGGTTCATTACTTCACCGAGTTCTTGGCAGCGGCCTTGGGTCTGAAAACGTTGGAAGGGGGCCTTGCCCGTGCGAGTTGACGAGAAAACTCTGGCGGAGGACATCGTTCGCATGAGCGGAACCAACGTTAAAAAGTGTATGAAGTGCGGAAAGTGCTCTGCTACCTGCCCCTCCTTTGAGGACATGGACGTACACCCCCACAGCTTCGTCACCATGGCGGAGGAGGGCGACGTGGCGGGCTTGCTGAAGTCGAAGTCCCTCTGGAAGTGCCTTTCCTGTTTTGCCTGCGTGGAGCGGTGTCCCAGGGGCGTGGAGCCGGCGCACCTTATTGAGGCCGTGAGGTTTTTCGCCCTGTCACCCCAGGGCCTGAACAAGATGAAACCAGACGTCGTCCCCATTTTTTTGCAAAATCTTGAGGAAAAGGGCGCGGAAGTGCCTCAGCAGCTTTTGACGAGCGCGTTCCGAAAATACAGCAAGTAAATTTCGAAGGACGTGAGTTTATTGCAAAGAATCGGTGTCTTTGTATGCTGGTGCGGAAGCAACATCGCGGCCACCGTTGACGTGGACGCCGTGGCGCAGGCCGTCAAAACGGAGCCGGGAGTGGCTTTCTCCACAAATTACCAATACATGTGCTCCGAGGGCGGGCAGGCGATCATCCGAAACGCCATCGCGGAACACAAGCTGACGGGCATCGTGGTGTGCGCCTGTTCCCCCAGAATGCACGAGGCGACTTTCAGAAAAACGGCCGCGACGGCCGGCCTCAACCCCTATATGGTGGAGATTGCCAACATACGCGAGCAGTGTTCTTGGATACATAAAGACCGGGAAAAGGCGACGGTCAAAGCGATCATCCTTTCCCGAGCCGCCGTGGCCAAACTGAACCTGGACTCCCCTCTCACGGCGGGAGAAACGCCCGTGACGAAACGCGCCCTGGTCATCGGGGGCGGCATAGCCGGAATCCAGACGGCTCTCGACATCGCAGACGCGGGCTATGAGGTGGACATCGTGGAAAAGACGCCGACCATCGGCGGTAAGATGGCGATGCTGGACAAGACGTTCCCGACCCTCGACTGCTCCGCCTGTATCCTGACTCCGAAAATGGTGGACGCAGCGGCCCACGAGAAGATCACCCTCTACACCTACAGCGAGGTCGAAAAGGTCAGCGGCTTCGTGGGCAACTTCACCGTGGACATTCGCAAGCGCGCGCGGAGCGTGGACGCGGATCGCTGCACGGGCTGCGGCGACTGCATGGAAAAGTGTCCGTCCAAAAAGAGCAAAAGCGAGTTCAACCAGGGGCTTTCTAACAGAAGCGCCATTTACATTCCCTTCGCGCAGGCCATACCCAACGTGCCGGTAATCGACCGGGAGGCCTGCATCAAGTTCCAGACCGGGAAGTGCGGCGTATGCCAGAAAATCTGCTCGGCGAAGGCCGTGGACTACGAACAGCAGGACGAGATCATGACACGCCGGTATGGTGCGATTGTTGCGGCGACTGGTTTCAAAACCATAAACCTCGGCCGCTTCGAGGAGTTTCAATATGCCCAGTCACCCGACGTCATAACGTCGCTGGAGTTCGAGCGCCTCTGTAACGCGGCGGGCCCCACTAAAGGCAAGGTGATGCGGCTTTCCAACCACGAAACACCTAAAACCGTGGTGTTCGTGCAGTGCGTTGGCTCCAGGTCGACGGTGGAGTGCGGCAAGACCTATTGTTCCAAGATATGCTGCATGTACACCGCGAAACACGCCATGCTTTTGAAGGAAAAATACCCGGAAACCGAGGTCTACGTTTTTTACATCGACGTCCGAACGCCGGGGAAGGGCTTTGACGAGTTCTACCGCCGGGCTGCCGAGGAGTATGGCGTGCGTTACGTCAAAGGGATGGTAGGCAAGGTGGCGGAGGAGAACGGACGTTTGCGCGTTCAAGCCTCTGACCTGATCGCTGATAAGCAGCTCGTCATTGAGGCCGACATGGTCGTGCTCGCCGCGGCCATAGAGCCGGACCCCTCGGCTAGGAACCTGGCCACGCTCCTCACGGCCAGCATGGACACCAATGACTTCTTCACGGAGGCTCACCCGAAGCTGCGCCCCGTGGAGAGCCCCACGGCGGGGGTCTACCTGTCGGGGGTATGTCAGGGTCCCAAGGACATTCCCGACACGGTGTCCCAGGCAGGCGCAGCCGCCGCCAAGGTTATTGGCCTTCTTGCCAAGGACAAGCTGGTGGGCAACCCCTGCGTTGCGGGATGCAATGAGCCTCTCTGCAACGGGTGTTCGGCCTGTGAGCTGGTGTGCCCCTACGGCGCTATTACCTATGAGGAAAAGACGGTGATGGACCATGGGGTTCGGGAACAGCGCCGCGTGGCCTCCGTGAACGAGGCTCTCTGCCAGGGGTGCGGCGCCTGCACCGTCACTTGCCCGTCCGGCGCAATGGACTTGAAGGGCTTTACCAACTTGCAAATTATGGCGGAGGTGGACGCGATATGCCGATAAACGCGGAAAGCGGCGAGTTCAAGCCGATGATCGTGGCTTTCTGCTGCAACTGGTGCAGCTACGCCGGGGCCGACTTGGCCGGGTCAAGCCGGCTGTCGTATCCGGCGGACGTCAAAATAATACGCGTGCCATGTTCCTGCCGCGTCAACCCGCTTTTCATGCTCAGGGCGTTTCAGCGGGGGGCGGACGGGGTGATAATGTGCGGCTGTCATCCAGGCGACTGCCATTACACGTCCGGCAACTACTTCGCCCGAAGGAGAATGGCCCTTTTGTTCAGCATGCTGGAGTACCTCGGTATCGAGAAAGGGCGCGTGCGGGTGGAATGGGTTTCGGCGGCCGAGGGACAGAAGTTCGCCATTACGATGAATCAGTTTGCCGAGACGGTGGCGGCGCTCGGTGAATGCAAGAGACTGGAGGACCTGCGATGCCAGCCGTAAAAGAAATTCAGGAGAAGATGCGCGCCCGCGCCGGGGAACTGCTGCGGGATGGCGGCGTCTCCATGGCGCTGGGGTGGAAGAGGGGGGAATTTTGTCACGACCCGGAACCGGCTTTTTTCGAGTCCGAAGCCGAGTTGGACAATTTCGTCTACGACGGCTTCTCCTCGCCCTTGCTCAGTAAATACCTTATAGAAACGATAAGAAAAGATAAGCAAAAGGGTGAGGGAAAAGGCTCAAAGTTTTTGGTGTTTCTCAAGCCGTGTGACTCCTATGGGCTCAACCTCCTGTTGAAGGAGCACAGGGTGGAGAGGGAAAGGGTTTACGCCGTGGGCGTGGGGTGTCCTGGGATGCTCGACGTGGATAAAATCAGGGCTGCCGGCGTCAAGAACATGAGGTCTTTCGACGAAACCGAAACGGAGGTAACGATTCACGCGTCTTCGGGAGATAAGACACTGGCCAGGCGCGATATTTTGCTTGAAAAATGCCTTGTCTGCAAAGGGCCAGAGTTCGCGGTCCAAGACGAGGTTCTAGCGCCCGGTTTACCGTCTTTTGAGGGCGGGGACAGGTTCGCGGGGGTAACGGAGCTGGAGTCCATGAGCCCGGAGGAGCGTTTCAGTTTCTGGAGAAACGAGCTGTCGCGCTGCATACGCTGTAACGCCTGCCGCAACGCCTGTCCGGTGTGTTCCTGCAATAAGTGTGTATTCGACAACCCGCAGTCCGGGGTGCAGGCCAAGTCAAACGCCGACAGCTTCGAGGAGAACATGTTTCACATCGTCCGGGCGTTTCACGTGGCGGGCCGGTGTTCGGACTGCGGCGAGTGCAGCAGGGTGTGTCCGCAGAAAATCCCCCTGCATTTGCTCAACCGCAAGTTCATCAAGGACATCAACGCGTTTTACGGCGCGTTTCAAGCGGGGGCCGACGCCGAAGCGAGAGCGCCCTTGACGAATTACGAGTTCGGCGACGTCGAACCGGGCGCCGTGGTCAAGAGAGGGGGCGGTGCGTGATGCTGCTGAAACTGTCTCTGGATAAAACAGGCGGCTTGTTCACCGAGATGGCACGGGACAGAACCCTTTATCTGCCGGTTAAGCGGGGAGGGCAGGCGGATTTCGCCCCGTGGACGCCAGAAGCGGAGGTTTGCCTGGATTACCTCAATACCGCGCGCTCGATAAAGGACTTTTTCCTTCCGCAGACCGAGAACATCGCCGCGTTCAAACGAGAGGGCAAGAAAATCACGATCACGCCTACGCACGAGGAACCGAGCCCCTTTGTCGTGTTCGGCGCGCGCGCCTGCGACGTCAGAAGTCTGGACGTGCTGGACAGGGTTTTCCTCAGCGACCCCGTGGACACCTTTTACAAGGCGCAGAGGGAAAACGGCGTCATCGTTTCCATGGCCTGCGCGGAGCCCGAAGAGACCTGTTTTTGCAACGCCTTCGGCATTGACGCCGCAGAACCAAGAGGAGACGTTGTGACCTGGATCGCGGGGAATTTCCTGTACTGGGAGGCCAAAACCCCTGCCGGCGAGGCTCTGACCGGCAAACTGGAAACTCTCATGAGCGAGGCGGATTCCTCGGACTTGAAAGAGATAGAGGAGCAGGGGAAGGCAGCAAGAGCCGCGTTTAAGGAACTGCCTTTGGGCAAGTTGAGCCTGGAGGGCTGGAGCGGGGACGATCTCCTGGGAAAGTTCACCTCCCCGCTGTGGGAAAAGATGAGCAAGTCCTGCCTGGGGTGCGGCACCTGCACGTACGTGTGTCCCACCTGTCAGTGCTACGACATTCAAGACTTTGACACCGGGCACGGAATCGCGCGCTTTCGCTGCTGGGATTCCTGCATGTACTCGGATTTCACCCTGATGGCTCACGGTAATCCGCGCAAGAGCCAGCTTGAGCGTTTCCGGCAGCGTTTTATGCATAAGCTGGTTTATTACCCCGCCAACAACGACGGGATGTACTCCTGTGTGGGCTGCGGTCGGTGCGTGGCGAAATGCCCCATATCCATGAACATAGCGAAGGTTATCAAAGCGCTGGGAGGGAACGCAAATGCCTGATGTGACCTGTGGCGTTAAAAGCGGCGACCTGCTCATTCCGAGCCTGGGGGTTGTGACCGAGATAAGAAGGGACACGCCGGACGTCAAGACCTTCCGTGTTAACAGCGCGGAGGGAGGAGGCGTCTGTTTTCCCCACATGCCGGGTCAGTGCGCCATGCTCTCGATACCGGGCGTGGGGGAGGCGATGTTCTCCATAACGTCCTCACCCACCAACACGGAGTACATGGAGTTCAGCATAAAACGATGCGGCACGCTGACCGACTGGCTGCACGAGATGGAGCCCGGCCAGCAGATAACGATAAGAGGGCCCTATGGAAACTGCTTTCCGGTGGAAACCGATCTGAAGGGCAAGGACCTGCTTTTCATCGCCGGGGGCATAGGGCTGGCGCCGTTGCGCTCCGTCATCAACTACGTCCGTCATTACCGGAAGAACTACGCCTCCGTGGATATCGTCTACGGTGCACGCTCTATGGACGACCTGGTGGACATTGACGAAATCCGCAACGAATGGGACGGCCGCGACGGCGTGAAGGTGCATCTGACCATCGACAGGGCTCAGGAGGGGTGGACGGGAAACGTGGGCTTCGTGCCGGACTTCGTGAAATCTTTGGGGCTTCCCACGTTGAAAACCGTTCTGATGTGCGGGCCTCCCATAATGATAAAGTTTGTGCTCGCAGCGCTTCAGTCGCTGGGTTTCAAGAAAAATCAAGTGTACACCACCTTCGAGCTACGGATGAAGTGCGGGATCGGCAAGTGCGGCAGGTGCAACATAGGCGCGAAGTACGTCTGCAAGGACGGCCCCGTGTTCCGGTGCGATCAGATGGAAGAAATGCCCGACGAATATTAGGGAATGGAAAGAGAGAGATTACGCATGAGTGAAATGGTTAGCGTCTTTCTGTTCGGCAAGAAATACGACGTGCCGTCCGGCCTGACGATCATGACCGCGATGGAGTACGCCGGCTACCGGCTTGTGCGCGGCTGCGGCTGCCGCAACGGCTTTTGCGGCGCGTGCGCCACGATCTACAGGGTCGAGGGCGACCGGGAGCTAAAGTTCTGCCTCGCCTGTCAGAAAACCGTCGAGGACAAGATGTACGTGGCCACGCTGCCGTTCTTCCCGCTCCTCAAGGAGATATACGACATTGAGAAGATAGGCCCCACCGAACAGATCATGATGCAGCTTTACCCGGAGATATACAAGTGCGTGGGCTGCAATGCCTGCACGAAAGCGTGCAGTCAGGAGCTTCGCGTCATGCAGTACATCGCCTTCGCCCAGCGCGGAGAATATGAAAAATGCGCGGAGGAGTCCTTTGACTGCGTCATGTGCGGCATATGTTCCTCCCGGTGTCCGGCGGGCATATCGCATCCGCAGGTGGGGCTGCTCGCCCGCAGGCTGACGGGCAAGTACATCCGGCCGGAGAGCGCTCACCTCAAGGACAGGGTGGAGGAAATACTGGGCGGCAATTACGATAAACTGATAGAGGATTTCATGGGCAAACCAGCCGATGAACTTAAAGAACTCTACAACAACAGGGACATTGAGGCCTAAGGAGGCATCGCCATGTACACGCCAGAGATGCTGGAATCTATAAAAAAAGTCGAGGCCACCAGAGAGGCGCGGATGGGCGCGGAACTGCGCCGCATGACGGCCGACGAAAAGGAAAAGCTGCTGAACGAGTTCCATCCAGACTACAAGCAAGAGGGCTTCACGACCCTCAAGATAGGCCCCAACAAGGGGGATAAAGCTCCCGTGGAGCTTGCCGACATTCTTCAAGCGCGGAGCTGGGTCGAAAAGCTGAACATTGACCTGGGTATCGTGGACTACGACGTGGACGTCCTCGTCATCGGCGGGGGGGGATCGGGAGCGTCGGCCGCCATCGAGGCTCACGAGAACGGCGCGAACGTTATGCTCGTGACGAAGCTCCGCATGGGGGATGCCAACACCATGATGGCGGAGGGCGGGATACAGGCCGCCGACAAGTCCAACGACTCACCCATGACCCACTACTTGGACGCTTACGGCGGCGGACATTTCAAGGCGCAGCCCGACCTCTTGCGTAAACTGGTCATGGACGGCCCCATCGCCATAAAGTGGCTGGAAAAATTTGGAGTTCTTTTCGACAAAGAAAAGGACGGAACAATGATCACCACCCATGGGGGCGGCACGTCGCGCAAGCGGATGCACGCGGCCGCCGACTACTCCGGGGCGGAGATCATGCGGGTGCTGCGCGACGAGGTCTTCAACCGCAAAATCCCCTTGGTCGACTTCACCGCCGCCCTGGAGCTTCTGCTGGATGACGAAGGAAACGCGGCGGGCGCTATCCTTGAAAACATGGAGACCGGGGAGCACTTCGTGGCTCGAGCAAAGGCGGTGATCATCGCCACCGGCGGGGCGGGGCGGATGCACTATCAGGGCTTCCCCACGTCGAACCACTATGGGGCCACGGCGGACGGCCTGGTGCTGGGCTACCGAGCGGGCGCGAAGCTGCTTTATCAATACACCCTTCAGTACCACCCCACGGGTGTGGCGTACCCGCCGCAGATATTCGGCGCGCTGGTGACGGAAAAAGTGCGTTCCGTCGGCGCTCTTTTGGTAAACGTCGATGGTGAGGCCTTCATGCACCCGCTGGAGACCCGCGACGTCTCTGCCGCCTCCGTCATCCGCGAGTGCGGCGTGAGGGGAAAGGGCGTCGCCACCCCCAGCGGCGGCAGGGGTGTATGGCTCGACAGTCCTATCATCGAGATGATCCACGGCCCCGGGACTATAGAAAAGCGCATACCCGGAATGATGCGAATGTTCGGTAAGTATGACATCGACATCCGCCGCGTCCCGATGCTCATCTATCCCACGCTTCACTATCAGAACGGCGGCTTGCAGATCACCGTGGACGGGCGGACGACCAACGTCAAAAACCTCTACGTGGCCGGCGAAGCCGTCGGGGGCATACACGGGGAAAACAGGCTGATGGGCAACTCGCTCCTGGATATCATTGTCTTCGGGCGCAACGCCGGTTTGAACGCGTCGAAAGCCGTCGAGGGGGCCGACAAGCCCAAGGGGCTGAACATTGAGCACGTGAGGCGTTTCATGAAAGAGGCAGAGGACGCGGGAATCAAGGCTGACGCCGTATCCCCGAAGCTCTTCCCGGCCTACGCCCGCGTTGGAAGATGAAGCTGTTCATAAATATTACCTATGGGGGAAACGAACGATGATTAAAGGCAGAAAAGTGAGTATCCTGGGCGCGGGGAAAGTCGGCGCGACGATAGCCTACACCCTGGCCGTCCAGCAGGTCGTCTCGGAGATAGCGCTCATCGACGTCAACAAGCAGAAAGCGGAGGGCGAGGCCATGGACATCATCCAGGGCGCCCGTTTCATCGCTCCCTTGAAGATCTACTCCGGCGACTACGCCGCCACCGCCGGTTCGGAGATCGTCATCCACACCTTGGGCCTGCCTCGGCAGCCAGGCATGTCGCGCTTGGACCTGGTCAACACGAACGTGAATATCTTCAAGGAGACCCTCAAGGAAGTCGTTCCCTATACGTCGGAGTCCGTCCACATCGTGGTGAGCAACCCGGTGGACATTCTCACCTACGCCGCCACGAAGATCTCCGGCCTTCCCGCAAAGCGGATTATCGGCTCTGGGACGCTTCTTGACACCTCGCGTCTGCGGGCTATCCTCTCGGAACTCACCCGCAAGAGCTACGTCAACATCCACGCCTACGTGCTTGCCGAGCACGGGGACACGTCGTTCATCCCCTGGTCCATGTCATCGCTTTTGGGGGTCAAGGTGACGGATTACGTGGAGGAAACCATGGGGCTGAAGGGACAGGATTGGAAGGCGAAGGTTCTTGAAGACGTCCGCATGGCGGGTGCGCGCATTATCAACAACAAGGGCGCGACGCACTTCGCCGTTTCCATGTCCATCTGCGAGATATGCAAGAACGTTTTAGGCGACAGCGGCACGATCCTTCCTTTGAGCAACATGATGACCGGGCAGTATGGTGTCGATGACGTATGCCTGAGCCTGCCTTTTTCAGTGGGGGCGCAAGGATTGGGGGACTGCATCGTCGCGAAGCTGCCTCCGGACGAGGAAGAGTCTTTCCACAAGAGCGCCGAGTCCCTCAAGTCGATCTGCAAGCAGATCAATTTGTAACGTAAAGAATAAGCGGTGTGGAAGAGGACGGCCGCTCGGCTAATGAACGGCCTCCTATGCTGACCTATGCCGATTAGGGAAGAATGGCGAAGACCCTTGCGGGAAATCTGCTGCCGTTTAAGGGTTTGGGCCAGGTTACGACGATCAGGGCACCCCATTCCCGAGGGCGCGGACTTTACGGTTCTCACAAAGCACCTTTAGAAGCTCCATGCTCCAGCCTGGAAAGTGCGCGACTCCCTTTCCGTCAGCGTTTTGGTACTTCAATCTTGATAAACTCATAGAATTGCTTGCCCGACTTGAAATTGGTAAAGTGTATACTGACGGTATATGCGTACTATAAACGATTTTCTGTGGACAAGCTTGTTGTTACCAAAACAAATACGCAAAAAATAAAGAGAAAACATTTATCTTTGAGAACCTGGTGTGCAAGATTGGTCAGAAAAGGTATTCGTTTCTCAAAAAGTGAACTAATGCACAAAATTGTAGTTGGACTCGTCATAAATGTATGGTTTTTTGGCCGAACCGTATTGATTCAATAAATTCAGAACACAACCCATTTTTGTCGCATCTTCATCATTTTTTAACATAATCTCTATGTTAATATTCATACCGAAATTGACGACTACGAAAAGCAGATTTACATTCCGCTGCAGCTTGCCCTCCGCGAGTATGTCGGCAAATACCGCCTTGACGATATTCTGGAGAACAAGGAGAAGATGTCTTCCGCAATGCTTGCTCGTCTGAAAGGAAAGGAATCCGAGTATTTCGTGACCTTCTCCGAAGCGGGTGTTAAGGATATCATCCTGCCGGGTAAAATCCGCAATATTATGAACAAATCCGTGACAACGTGGGGAGCATATCTGACACCGGTGGCACAGACCTCCTGACCCAACTGACGCAGATACTGAAAGGTGCTTAATTTTTAGAAAGCGAGGTACATAACTATGTATGAAAGAAGCCGTAACATCATTGACTGCCACATCGCGGGGTTTACTTACTACGACGGTCTGGAAGTCATCGACCAACTGACGCTCGGCGCAATTGTCACGCTAAAGTCCGAGCCTGAAAATCCGCACGACCCGGATGCAATCGCCGTCTATCTCGGCGAGACGAAACTTGGCTATGTTTCCCGCGCTAAGAACAGCGAACTCAGCCAACTGCTGTACTTTGGCTATGGAGACATTGTTGAGGCGAGAATCAACAGCCGTAACCTTGAAGCGAATCCCGAAGCGCAGTTCCGCATCGTGATTAAGCTGAAAGACAACCGCCCCAAAGATACCGGCAGTGAATAAAGGCAAGGAGGTGTAAACGCAATGATATTCAAAAACAAAAAGGACGATGAACTTATCGTGACTTGCAATTGCGGTTGCGGCTGCGGCCTTCACTGGGCGGCAGGTTCGTTTGACGACGAGGATGAGGAATACTATCTGTCACTCGTTGAAATGAGTTGGTATGCCAAGCAGGACAGCTGTTTGAAATCGTACTTCAAACGACTCTGGAAAGCCCTGC
>JAITGX010000123.1 GCA_031280275.1 Synergistaceae bacterium | reverse complement strand
AAGGCCGCAATGGCGCCGAAAAATCCGCTGTCGCAGCCGCCGCCGCCGCTGCCGCCGCCGCTGCCACCGCCGCTAGCGCTGGCAATGTTGATGCTAAGACCCTTCGAGTCACCGCCCGTTTCGTTGTAGGCTTTAACGGTGAAGCTATACGTTCCGCTCGTGGTGGGCGTGCCGGAGATGATTCCGCTGTTCGACAAGATCAGGCCTTGGGGCAGTGTGCCTTCGCTAGACCAAGTAAGGGCACTGCCGGAGTGCATCGCGTACAGCGTCTCTCTGTACGGCTTTCCCACAGTACCGCCCTGCAGCGTGGTGGTCGTGATTGACACTCCAGAGGCGTTGATCTTGATACTCAAGAGCTTCTCGGCCGCCTCTGTTCCCCTGGCGGCCTTGACCTTGAAGTTAGCCGTTCCGCTCCTGGCGGGCGTGCCGGTGATGCGCCCGAGGTTCGACAAGTCCAGGCCGTAGCTGGTTAGGTCGCCGCTGACAAGCGCCCAGGAGATGGTCCCAGAACCAGAGCCCCCCTCCGCTGTAAGCGTCTTGTCGTACATCGTCCCCACAATACCTTCCGGCAGCGGCGAGGGGGTCGTGATTACGAACGGTGCAGAGCCGCTTGTGGGATTGCCCAAAGCCCTGATGCAGAGATTGGCTGTACCATTCAAACCATGAAGATCAGTCCACTCTGTATCGGGCCCCACTGCATTGCTTGATATATAGTAAAAGCTTTGACCTGAACTTGACGTTGCTTTCTCCGAATAACCACTCAATACATGTTCCATAGAGAAGTATATTGGTGGAGCATTCGTGGTTATCTTGATTACAATTGCAAATTTCTCACCACTATTGACCGGCACTGGATTTTGCAAAGCAACAGTGTGATATCCCGCGTAGAGGTGAGAGCCGGTCGTGGTGGCGCTGCTTTGCAAAGCACCGCTGGAGGGGTTTGCTGGGGAAGCAGTGAGGTTTTTGTAAACCCGTACTTCATAGGCTGTCTGTGTGTCGCGAGTGTTGAAAGCGACAGCCTCGATCCGGCCGTCCTCTGCCGCCGTGAATACGTTCGCTCCCCACATTGTTTTAATTGAAGCATTGCTTGGCGTTAAAGTACCAGTTTCGCCCTGCGGATCGTAGAGATACGTTGTCTTGTAGCTGCTGACCGGATTTCCCTTAAACAAAGCCACGTTTTTGAGGGTGCGGTCATAATAAGATATCCAGAAATAACCGTTTTGACCATAGGTCGTTCCCCAACTGTTTTTGATAAGCCACGCGCCGTTGCCGGGAGGGGTTGTGTTGAAATTGGCACTGGAGTAATTGTCATTCCAACCAACTATAGCGACAGAGTGGTTTGTGTTATGAGCGGTGTTATAATAATATGCCGCGCTGGCCGCGTTGTAATAATCTGAGTTGCTATCGGCAGAATTCGAGGCTTGATAGGCGTAATAGTTAACGTTCACCACGCCCTCATCCATTATCAATCGCTTGATGGCTTCATAAGTCGCTTCACGGTCGCTTCCAAGCGCCGAGCCGCTCACGTCGGCTATGGTCAGGTACCATACGTCGGTGACGTCCAGGATTTTCGGGGCGGTATCGACAGCTGGATCCATAGTGTTGGTGATGGAGTAGAGGTTGGTTGTCTCGTCCACAGGGCCAGTGCCGCGTGTCAGCATCGCGGCCGCCATTGAAGCGTTCCCCCCCAATTGGTATATGGGTTCTGATGAATTAGGGGTGAAAGAGGGAAGTCCTTTGTAATCCGTGTAAACAAACCACGCAAGGTGGCGTTCCGCGAAATCGTGTGTGAGTCCCAGTTTTTTTTGCGTGGACTCAAGCGAGGCGAACGCCCCAAAAGCCCAGCAAGTACCAAAATAACCCTGGTTTCTGACGGGGGTAACGCAGCCATGCTCTCTCGCGTCATAAGAGGCGGGCAAATTGGACAAGAAGGGTAAATTGGGCGCGGCCGCTCTGAGAGACCTATACCGCGCCTTTCCAAGATGCGAGCGGTCAACCGGGTCGGGAATCACTCCGCCCCGCGAAAATCCACTTGAAACCCCTCTTTGAATCTCCCCTTGTCTCACGTTTTTCTGCCATTCGAGGAACACCGGGTTAACCGGAGCGGACTGAGCGGACTCAGCGGCGCCGGCCCCGCGCGTTCCGCTTAAAAGCGCGCCTGACAGCAAAAGTATTCCAACCAGCAACAAGCTTACCGCGCGAATTTTTTGCCTAAACATTTGACTATTTTCCCCCTTTTGGTTCCACTGTTTTGTCAAAAGCTCCCCTTGACGCCGCTAATTGGTAAAATGCATGAAAGCCCTCCTTTAATACACAAAAGCCCTCCTTTTCACCAGCATTCCAAAACATCGCCTGCTTCTCTTGCCGTCTCACTTCCCCTGTGCCGCAAATACGACAAAACACCATCTGCTTCCCCACAGCGTTCACTGCATTCAAGTAGTGTTTTATCAAGTTTTCTATTCCATGTATAGAAAGAGAATAAAGGAAACACTGGTTAAAGGGGTTCTTAGGGGCTGCGGGCTCCTAAGCGGGGTTTGGGGCGGAGCCCCAATAGTGAGCTAATCAGCGCTTCTTAAAAAAACGATTGAGACAAAAATCAAGAATGATTCAAATCGTAGTATTATACCATGAAACAACATTAAGAAGTGTTTAAAAACTAACTATTCCAACAAAAAACAGCCGTTTTTAGACACTTTTTTAATGCATTTATACAAATAGGAGTTTTAAAACACGCCCTAAGAAAACAATCATAATACAAATAATTTTACATTTTTCCAAATTTTTTATATCATATCCTCGCGTTTTTGTAAAGGCCATAAAAATCGCCCCAAACGCATGTTCTCCATGTTAAACGATTATAAATATTAGTGGTGCGTAATTTACCTAGGTATTTTCACTTAATATAACACTTCCTTAATTCCAGCAAGCCTTCGCGCGCTTGCGCTATGTCACACGTTGACAGTCCTTTTCCGGAGTGATATTCTCTTCATACTTCATATCTTCCGGCATCAGAGAGTGGTGGGCTTTGCGGAGCACAAAACGCTTTTCAGGCCGATAACCAACGTTTCCGCCGCCCTCACGGAACCCGTCATTAAGAAGTCATATTGGCAGAACGAACAATTGATGATAATTCAGAACACGCATAAGATTCAGAACACGCATAAGAGAGGATGATGAAAGTGAAAGTCAGCGTTCCGTATGGGGAAGCCGCCCTTTCCTGCGAAATTCCCGATGACCGGCTGAAGGGGGTGCTTCACTCCCGCGCGCACAGTTTCAAGGCAAAGGCCTCCGAAGCTCAACTGGCGCGGGAAGCCTTGAATTCCCCGGTGGGTTCCCCGCCCCTGCGTGACCTCGCCAAGGGGAAAAAGCACGTCGTAGTTATCACCAGCGACCACACGCGCCCCGTCCCCAGTCACGTCACTATGCCTCTCCTGCTGGAGGAAATCCGCGCAGGCAATCCCGATGCGGACGTGACGATACTGGCGGCCACGGGGATGCACCGTCATATGGCGCAGGGCGAGATCGCCGCCCGTTTCGGCCTGGAGGTCTCATCCAGCGAAAAGATCGTCGTGCACGACTGTCACGACAACGCGAACATGGTGTCGCTGGGAACCCTGCCGTCGGGTGGCGAACTGGTGCTCAACCGCCTGGCGGCGGAGTGCGACCTTTTAATCTCGGAGGGGTTCATCGAGCCGCATTTTTTCGCGGGGTTCAGCGGCGGGCGCAAGGCCGTCCTTCCTGGAGTGGCCGGGTATCGCACCGTGCTGGCCAACCACTGCGCGGAGTTTATCGCCCACGAGCAGGCAAGGACGGGGATACTGGACGGCAATCCCATCCACAAGGACATGATCTTTGCCGCCAAGGCCGCCAAACTGGCTTTTATCCTGAACGTGCTCCTGGACGCGGACAAAAAGATCATCGCCGCCTTCGCGGGGAACGCGGACGAGGCCCATCGCCGGGGATGCGATTTTCTGAACGGCCTGGCCGGCATCGATCCCGTTCCGGCGGAGATCGTTATCACGGGGAACGGGGGCTATCCCCTGGATCAAAACCTTTATCAGGCCGTCAAAGGCATGACCGGGGCAGAGGCAAGCATCCTCCCCGGCGGGGTGATCGTGATGGCGGCGGAGTGCCGCGACGGGCACGGGGGGGAGGCGTTCTATGACACCTTCAAGGAGACGCGCTCTGCCGAGGACCTGATGCGCGCGATCCTTGCCCGAAAACGCGGCGAGACCCTGCCGGATCAGTGGCAGACGCAGATTTTCCTGCGCGTCCTGCTGAAGCACAAGGTGGTTATGGTGGCCTCCGTACCGCCGGAGATGATTGAGCACCTGGGCATGATTCCAGCCCCGTCGCTGGACGCGGCCCTGAAAAAAGCGGAGGAGATTCTGGGCAGGAGCAGCGCCTCCGTGACCGTTATACCAGACGGGGTATCCGTTATCATTAGGTGAAAGGTTGGTGTTGGCAGTGTTGGGTAATGTTCCTATTCTCAAAACGATTCACAAGGTCCCGGGCGGTCTTATGGTGGTGTTTCTGGTGCTGGGGTGCCTGGTGAACACCTTCGCGCCTCAGTCGCTCATGATCGGCAGCTTTACCACGGCGCTTTTTAAAAACGGGGCGCTGCCGCTGATCGCCGTGATGCTTTTTTGCAGCGGGGCGCAGATCACCGTCAAAACCGCCGGAATAGCCCTTTGGAAGGGCATGGTGCTGAACACCAGCAAGGTTCTCCTGGGTATCACGGCCGCTGTCGTTGTCGGCAAGATCCTCGGTCCCCACGCGGCCTGGCTGGGCATCACGCCCCTGGCGTTCATCTCCGCCATGTCCAACTCCAACGGGGGCCTTTACGCGGCCCTGGCCTCTCGATACGGCGACGACTCGGACGTGGGCGCGCTGGCGGTCATTTCCAGTAACGACGGCCCGTTTTTCGAGATGGCCTTCATGGGCCTCTCCGGTTTGGCGGACATTCCCTGGATCGCCCTCGTGGCGGTGGTGGTGCCCATCATCATCGGCATGATCCTGGGAAACCTGGACGAGGACATCCGCAAGTTCTTGGCACCGGGGGTCATGATCTCCATCCCGTTTTTCGCGTTTCCGCTGGGGGCGGGCCTTAACCTGAATCAGCTCGTCGAAGCCGGCGTGCCCGGAATCGTCCTGGGTCTCTTCACGCTGGTGTTCACCGGGGTGGGCAGTTACTTCATCTATAAGCTCTTGGTGCCGAAGTCCACGCGTAAAAACGACGCGGTGGGCGCGGCGGTGGGGACGACGGCGGGCAACGCGGCCATGACGCCCACGGCCTTCGCCAACGTGGACGCCTCCTTCGCGCCCTACGCGGCGGCGGCCACCGTTCAGGTGAGCGCTTCCATCGTTATCACGGCGCTCCTCTGCCCGATCCTCGTCGATTTCCTCGCCAGGTACGAGAGGAGGAAGCAAGGACTGTCTCCAGAGACGTCCCCGAAAGGCGTCGAGAACATCGGGGCCAACCTGTAATTCCAGCAGCCGTTTGGGTTGGAGGGGCGGAGTCCGCTGGGCACAAGGTGTCCTCGCTGGCTCCGCTTTTGACTGCGCCTTGATGTGGTATCATAGAAGCGTTTCTTGGAATCGTTTGGTGAAAAGAGGAAAGGGAGCCGATGAGGATAAAATTTTCGGGCGTGACCAAGATTTTCAAGCCCGACATTATCGCCCTGCGGGACGTTCACCTGGACATCGAGAAGGGAGAGTTCGTCTACGTGGTGGGGCCGACGGGCTCCGGCAAATCCACGCTGCTGCGCATGATCACCCGCGAGGTGCTGTCCAGCAAGGGAACCGTCTCGGTGGGTGACATGAACCTCAAGAAAATGCGCGTCTCGGACATACCGTATTACCGGCGGGACGTGGGCCTGGTGGCCCAGGACTTTAAGCTCATTCCCCACCTGACGGTGTACGAAAACGTGTCCTTCGTGATGGAGGCCATGTCCGTGCCTTCTAAGATGGTGGAGTACCGGGCCAATAAGGTGATTGAGCAGGTTGGCCTGTGGCGGAGACGCTTCATGAACCCTCCCCAGCTGTCGGGCGGGGAGCAGCAGCGCGTGGCTATCGCGCGGGCTCTGGCCAATTCGCCCTCGCTTTTCGTGGCGGACGAACCCACGGGAAATTTAGACTTCCGAACCTCCGCTGAGGTGATGAAAATACTCATGTCAATCAACGCGGGGGGAGTGACCGTGCTTATGACCACGCACAACCAGTACATCGTCAACACCTACCGCCAGCGGGTGGTGGAACTGGACGCCGGCAAGGTTGTGCGGGACGAACGCGCGGGGGGGTACGCGCCAGATGACCATCTTTAAATACATACTGAGGGACACGGGCCGGCTTTTGTTCCGTCACTGGTTCCTGGGCATCCTGACGCTGGTGACGGCGGCGGTGATGATGTGGATCTTGGGCCTGACGACGCTTTTTTCGATGAACGTTCAAAACCTGCTCCTAAAGCTGGAAAGTGAGCTGGTGGTTCAAGCCTACGTGAAGCGGGGCAGCGAGGTCAGCGCCGCCGCTGAGAGGATACGGACGCTTCCCTCTGTGGCGTCCCTGAAGGCCCTGTCGCCGGAGGAGACCCTGGCAAAGCTTCAGGCCCGGATGGGCAGCCAGGCCCGTGCTCTGGACCTCATCGGGGAAAACCCCATGCCGTGGAACTTCGAGGTGCGCGTGAAAAGCGCCTCCCAGGTGGTCCACCTGGTGCGTTCCCTGATGGCGATGGAGGAGATAGAGGACGTGGTCTACGCGGGGATGGTGGTGGAGCGCGTCGCCGCCATATCGCGGGTGGCCTCCGAGGCCGCCATGGCCATGTTCATCCTGGCGATCCTGATAACCTCCCTCGTGGTCTACAACACCATCCATATTTCCCTTTACTCCAGGCGTGAGGAGATCGCCATCATGTTTCTGGTGGGCGCGACACGGGGCTATATCTCGACGCCCTTCGTACTGGAGGGCACCTTTCTGGCCCTCCTGGGCTCCCTCATTGCGGTGGGGGGCATCACGTCGGCCTACTTTCCGGGAATACGCCTTTTGCAGGAGAACCTGCCCTTTCTCAGTCTGGTGGAGGATCCCGGCACTATCGTTCAGTTTGGGGTGCTGCTTATCGGCTTCGGCGCGACTTTGGGGTGGGTGTGCAGTTACATTGTGGTGACGCGCTTCATGAACTCCGCGACGAGGCCGCTGTAAGGGAAGGGGAACGTCGGCCTTGCGAAAACACGGGGCGCTGCGTTGTTTTCTCGCGGCGGTTTGGGCGGCGGCGGTTTTCCTGATGCCCTCCTTTTTAGTTTGGGCGGCGGAGCCCGACCTGGACGCCCAGATCGCCGCCGAAGAGCGTCGGCGAAAAGAGCTGGATCAAAAGATGGAATCCTATCAAAGCATGATCCGGCAGATGAAGAAAAAAGAAGACGACCTCCTGGTGCGTATCGACCAATCCCAGCAGGCCACGGAGAAGGTCCGGCAGGAGATGACGATCTTGGAGTACCAGATCGCCAAGCTCCAAAAGTCCATCTCCGCCCTGGAGGGGGAAATGACGCAGGCGCAGGGCAAGATCGACGAGCTGATTCGCGCTTTCAGGCGGCGGCTGGTGGATATGTCCAAGTACGGGACGACGGAGGAGCTGCTCTTAGTTTTTTCGGCCAAGGACACCCACGAGGTTTTGGAGTCCATCCACCTCCTGAGCAGGCTGGCCCGGCACGACCAGTTTCTGATTGAACAGCTTCAGGCCCAAAAGCGGGAAATGGAGGTCTCGCGGAGGACCATGGAAGAGCAGCGCGACCGTCTGAAGAGTCAGGCGCAGTCCCTGGATCGGGAACGGCAGAAGTACAATTCCATGACAAAACAGACGAACACCTACCTGGACGACATCCGCCGTCAGAGGACCGTGGCCGAGAGGGCCGCCAGAGAAATGGAGGAGGCCCAAAAAGAGGTGGGGCAGACCATCCTAACCCTGATGCGCAGGAAAAAAGGTCGGGGGACAGGAACGGAAAGCGGAAGCGGCACGGATTACCTGGCGGGCAGAATGGCGCAGGGAAGGGGTTCGATGTTTGATTGGCCTCTGCGGGGGCCCATCAGCAGCCCCTTCGGGACGCGGATACACCCGGTGTTTAAGACGAAGTCCTTCCACTCCGGCCTGGACATTTCCGCCCCCAGGGGCACGCCCGTCAAGGCCGCCGCTCCGGGAGAGGTGCTGTTCGAGGGGTGGATGCGGGGCTACGGACAGGTGGTTATCGTCGATCATGGGCGGGACTATTCCACTGTTTACGCCCATATGTCCTCCACTCGGGTGAGGGAGGGAGCGGTGGTGAAGGCCGGGACGGACATCGGCACGGTGGGCAACACAGGCACGACCACGGGCTACCACCTCCACTTTGAGGTGCGCGTCGGCAGCACGGCGAAAAACCCCCTGGACTACCTCAAACGCTGAATAGCTGAATAATGGGGGTAAGGGGGGCAAGTCTCCCTTTTTGTGGGGTTTGGGGTGAAGCCCCAAGGTCTTTTTAAGGAGGAAACGGTGAAAAGACTTTTCGCGGCTTTTCTGGCGGTGCTGGTACTTTTCCGCTTCTCATCTGAGGGATGGGGCGCGGCAAACTCGCTGGAGAGGGAACTCGCCGCTCAGCGGAGGGTGCGCGGCGAGCTGGACAAAAAAATAAAACAGTACAAAGAGACGGCCGACAAGAAGGCCCGCCAGACCCAAAGCCTTCAGGGACGCCTAACGACCCTGCGGCAGGACTTCAAGATGGCCCAGCAGCAGTTCAGGATTTTGGAACTGCAATCAGGCAGGCTCCAGAAAACTATGGCGGAGCTGAACCTGGACATAGAAGAGACCGCCATCAGGGCGAACTCCCTTGTGAGGGAACTGCAGGGCCGCTTGATCAACATATACAAGTACGGCCCGCGGGAGGAGATGAACCTTCTGATCTCCGCGGAAAACACTCACGACGCTATCACGTCCGCGTACCTTTTGGGGAGGCTGGCGCGCTCCGATCAAGCGGCGGCCGAGGATCTGCTGAACCGGATCACCGAGCTGGATCGAGCCAGGAACGAGATGGAAAAAAACAGGGCACGGCTGGAGGAGCGGGTCGAGGAGCTGAAAACCCAGCGCGAGAGGTACGACGCGGTCATCAGCGAGACCAGCACGCTTCTTTTCGGAACCCAGAGGGAGCGCAGAGGGGCGGAAGCGGCCGTGAGGGAGATGGAACGGATCCAGCAGGAGATCGAGCACACCATTACGGCTTCCTTGCGGCAGAAAAGGGAACGCGAGGCAAGGGTGAGCGCCGCCATTTCTGGTGCGCCTCCGGAGGCGGCCCTGACGCTTCCCGTTCCAACCTTGGGAGACGGCCCGCTGGAATGGCCGATTCGGGGCCCTATCACCTCCCCTTACGGCGCCAGCGTGCACCCGGAATTTAAAACAAAGACCTTCAACTCCGGTATCGACATCGGCGCGGCATCGGGAACCGCGGTGAGGGCGGCTGGACCCGGCGAGGTACTGTACGAGGGTTGGCTCGACGGCTTCGGGCAGGTGATCATCATTGGGCACGGGCGGAACCTGTCTACCGTCTACGCGCACCTGGCCGCCACCAGGGTGAGGGAGCGGGACACGGTGCAGGCGGGAGTGATCATCGGCACGGTAGGCAGCGCGGGGGTCTCTCGCGGCGCTGGGCTGCACTTCGAGGTACGGGAAGGAGCAAGCGCGAAAAACCCGCTGAACTACTTGAGAAAAACCTGATAGAGCTTAGAGTTATTAGGGGAGAAGGTGCTTTTTAGAGATGAAGGGAAACGGTTTCAAGCGGGGCAAGGTGCTGTTGCTGCTGTACGGTGCGCTGGCGGCGGTCATTCTTCTGACCGCGCTGAGGGTGGGGATTTTGACGACGGGCGCCGCCGGGGCTGCGGACACGTCCGACCTCAGGAGGATATCCCCCTTCAGCAGCGAGTCGCTGTGGCTCGTGCGGCAGGCGAAAGCGATCATCGAGACCTACCAGGTGGACGCGGAAGCGACCCCCGTGGCGGAGGAGCGGCTGGTTCACGGGGCCATCAAAGGCATGGTGGAATCCTGGAAAGACCCCTACACCCGCTTCGTCTCGCCGGAGCAGCTCAAAGAGGAAGAAATTGAGATGGAGGGGCAATACGGGGGCCTGGGGATGTACATCGGAGACCGGGACGGCAAGGTGCTGGTTATCAGTCCAATGGAGGGCAGCCCCGCGGAGAAGGCCGGGCTGAGGCCCCTGGATCAGATCGTCAAGGTGGGGGATGAGGTGGCGCTGGGCTGGGATTCCCAGGAGGTCGTGAAACGACTGAGGGGCAAGCCGGATACCTCCGTGACCATCTGGGTACGCCGAGAGGGCGAGGAGGAGCTGCTGAAGTTCGAGCTGGTTCGCGAGGTCATTAAAATCAAGTCCGTGCGGTATGAAATGCTCTCGGACGACATCGGCTACCTCAAATTGACCCAGTTCAAGCAGAAAACCGACACGGAGGCGGAGGAGGCCATGAGAGACCTTCTCGCTCAGGGGGCCAGGGGGTTGGTGCTGGACCTGCGCAACAACGGCGGGGGCTTGCTTAACGTCTGCGTCAATATCAGCGGTATGTTCCTGAGGGGCGGCATGGTGGTTGGGACGCGGGGGCGGGTTGAAAAGTCCAACGAGGAATACTACGCGGACCCCAAGCGTTATCTCACCGATATTCCCATGGCCGTCCTGATCAACGAGGGCAGCGCCAGCGCGTCGGAGATTCTGGCGGGGGCCCTGGCGGACAGGGACCGGGCGGTCATGGTGGGCAGGAAGAGCTTCGGCAAAGGGTCGGTGCAAACGCTGTTCAACCTCACGGACGGCTCTGGTATCTACGTGACCATAGCACGTTACCACACGCCATCAGGTAAGGTAATCGATCACGTGGGGCTCACGCCCGCCATCGAGGTGGAGGGGCATCCAGACAGGGATTACGTGAAGGACGCCCAGCTGCAGCGCGCGATTTCCGAAGTGAAGAAAAAAATCCTGAAACCGGCGGCCGCGGCTTCCAAAGAGCGGCAGATGAGCTAGGGGAGGCGGCTCTTTTGAAAAATAAGGTGGATATACTCGTTGGGGCCCAATGGGGCGACGAGGGCAAGGGCAAGGTCGTGGACACGATGGGGCCGAACGTGGACGTATTCGTCCGCTACCAGGGCGGGGCCAACGCGGGCCACACCGTCATCGTGGATGGGAAAAAGGTCATCTTCAAGCTCCTGCCGTCGGGGATGCTGTATCCGGGGAAGCTGTGCGTGATCGGCAACGGCGTCGTCGTTGACCCGGAACAGTTCCTGAAGGAAGTGCAGGAGCTGCGCGAGCGCAGACAAGACCGAGCGTGCTTGGTGGTCAGCTCCCTGGCGCACGTGGTCATGCCCTACCATAAGATCCTGGATAAGGCCCAGGAGGTTTTTCGGGGTAAGGGGCGCATGATAGGTACCACCGGGCGCGGCATCGGCCCCTGCTACGTGGATAAGTACGCTAGGAACGGCCTTCGCGTGGAAGACTTGCTGGACGCGGACCGCCTGCGCGAGAAGCTGAGTGTGGCGCTGGAAGAAAAGAACCGGATACTGACGAAGCTCTACAACGAAAAACCCATGTCTTTGGACGAGGTGCTGACCCCGGCGGTGGAGTGGGGCAAAAACCTGGCCCCCTACGTTGGGAACACGTCGGAACTTCTTTACGACGCGGTCGAGAGCGGGAAGCGCGTTCTTTTGGAGGGGGCGCAGGGGGTACTGTTGGATATCGACCACGGGACGTACCCCTACGTCACCAGTTCGTCCACCTCCGCGGCGGGAGGTTTCACGGGCACGGGACTGCCCTTGGCGTGCCTGGATCGCGTGATAGCCGTGGTAAAAGCCTATACCACCAGGGTGGGAGAGGGCCCCATGCCAACGGAGGACAAGGGAGAAATCGGAGACCGGCTGCGCGAAAAAGGCGGGGAGTTCGGCGCGGTAACGGGCCGCCCGCGGCGTTGCGGGTGGCTGGACATGGTGGCGCTGCGCTACTCCATGCGCCTGAATGGGGCCAACGTGATCGCTCTGACCAAAATGGACGTCCTGACGGGAATGAAGGAGATTAAAGTCTGCACGGCCTACGAGCGGAATGGGACGAAAACGGATCGCGTGGATTTCCTTGTTCTGGAGGAGTACCGCCCGGTGTTCGAAACTTTGGGAGGCTGGGACGAGGACATCTCGGCCTGTGAGACGTTCGAATCCCTGCCTGCGGCCGCCCAAAAGTACGTGGAGTACATCGAGAAGGGCGCGGGTGCTCCCGTGCAGCTGATTGGCACCGGTCCTGACAGGAACCAGACGATCAACCGAGGGCTTTAGTGTTTTTGGCGGACATCCGTTTCTGCACGGAGGAAAACCTGAGTCAGGTGCTGGAACTTGACCAGTTTTCCCCTCATCCCTGGCCGGAACGGGTCATCGCCGGGGACCTTCGCGGGGGTCGGGTTTCTTACCTGGGGGCCTTCGCGGCGGAAGGTCAATTATTGGGCTACGCGGCCCTGGGAGAGGAGAGGGGAGGTGCTCTCCTGATGAACCTGCTGGTGTCGCCGGATCGCCGCCGTCTGGGGCTGGGGCTTCAGCTTGTCGTGGCCGCGGCGGAGTTTGCGGCGGACATGGGTTTTTCCTTGCTGTCCCTGAGGGTGCGCTCCTCCAACACCGCGGCCCTCGCGCTTTACAAGACCCTGGGGTTCAGAGTCAGGGCCACGCAGCAGCACTTTTACAGCAACGGAGACCCGGCGCGGTACATGCTCGCTAGGCTGCCCCTGAGTTTGAGGGCACTGCAATGAGGGCCTACATCCCCTTCGGCGACGGCTCCGCCGTTTCCTACGATGGGAAGCGATTTACGGTGCACAAAAGGCCCGTGGACATTGACGCCGACCTGAGTGCGCTGTCGGAGAGCACGGCCGCTCAGCTTTGGCGGGAACGGCGGGGCGAGGTCGTCCAAGCATTGGAGGTTGCCTGGTGGAAGGAGCACCGCCGGCGCAGGGAGAAGGAAATGAAACGAGTTTATTCGAAGGAAAAGGAAGAAGCCGAGAAAACATGAACGTCGCACCTTACGCCCGCAAGGCACAGTATTACGAGACGGACCAGATGGGGGTGATCCACCACGCCAACTATATTCGGTGGTTCGAGGAGTCCCGCGTGGACTATCTGGAAAAGATCGGTTTCCCCTACGAGCGCGTGGAGTCCCTTGGCATCACTTTCGCCGTTTTGGGGCTGTCCTGTGAGTACAAGGCCCCAGTGCGCTTCGGGGATAGGGTTCATATTTTCGTGAGGTTTACCTCCTGCGGGCACTCCCGGATGGTCATCGGCTATCGGGTAGCAGACGCGGCCACGGGCGAGCCGAGGACCACGGGTGAGACCAGCCACTACTTTTTCAGGAAGGAGGACGGTCGTCCTGTCTCTCTCAAAAAGGCCATCCCTGACCTGTACGAGCTGTTCCGATCCCTGGTGGCTTCCTGACCTTGGTCGGGAAAAGGCCGATTGCTCGCGCCATGCATGAAAAAAGGCCGCTGGGGAGAGCCCAGCGGCTTTTTTCACTTTGAACCCCATTAAGAGGTCTAGGGCAGGGCAAACGCATGAGCCTCACCTTGAATTATTGCAACAACTGGTTTTGCATTATTTACCTAGGTATTTTTGCCTAGAGAATAAATTCAGTCATATCAAGACTTTACGTCTTCATGCG
>JAITGX010000120.1 GCA_031280275.1 Synergistaceae bacterium | reverse complement strand
TTTGTAATTCGTTCTTTATTCGCATACTCCATATCGCTAGGCGTCTGTTGTTGAGTCATTTTTCGTCTCTCCTAATCTTTTTTATTAATTATCTATCTTTTGGGGATTTTTGTATAGGGAGGGAGTTAATCAGTGCTTCCTTAAGTTTAGTTTTTTTAAAACTCGGCGAACAGTTTCCCGACTAATGCCGGGAGCAATATCAAGCTCTATCTTATTCGTCAGACTTCTTACTGTCCAGCGCCCAAACCCTTCGGATTTTGTATCAAGTGCAAGGATAATTTGGGCGCTTTTCTTGTTTTCGATAACTGCCATTTATGTTGCGGCTGCTCTCTCAATATTACGCATACATGAAGAAATATTACGAGAATGGGTCGAGATTGATTTCCTGTATTTCTGGATGCGCGCCTATGAGGTTTTGAAACGCCGTAAGAGAGTCCATAAGCCGCTCCGGCTCTATGTCCCTCATGATGAAGACGATCTGCGAATTACGGGTTTCGTAGTTTTTCCAGTCATCGAGGTGCTGCGGAGGGTGAATGATGTGTTGCACACCGTTCAAGACTATGGGACCCTTCTCTCCCACGTCCACGATCCCTTTGACGCGAAGCATTTTTTCTCCGTGTTTCTGCAAAAGCATACTCAACCAAATTCCAAACGCGATCCAATTCAAGGGTTTGTCAAATTGTATCGCCACGTTTCGAACCCCGGAAGAATGCGCCGACCCACTATTGGGAGGCAGAATCCGCGAAAAATCGGCGCGCCCTGCTTCCGGCATCAAAAAAGGGTCTTTCATACGGCCATCCCGGGCCTCCAGTATTTTTACTGCGGGATTTATGGACAACACCCTCTCCTTCAGACGGGCTACCGCTTCCGGCGCGCCGATGTCCATTTTCGTTATTACGACCTTGTCGGCAGCCGCTATCTGCTTGATGGATTCGGGATTGTTGTCCAAATGCGTTTCTCCGTTTGCGGAGTCAAGGCAGACCACCACCGTTTCTATAAAATAGTTATGGATCAGCACAGGGTGCGTGAGTATCGAAAACAAAATCGGCGCGGGGTCGGCTAGTCCCGTAGTTTCCACAATGACCCGGTCTAGAGGCAGTTCGCCGGACTGATGAGCGTTCAACATGTCGCTGAGTTCCGAGACGAGGTCTTCCCGGCGGTTGCAACACACGCAACCTCCGGCGAGAAGCGTGGTACGCTCGTTGATCCTCCTGATAAGCCGATGGTCGAGGCCGACTTTTCCATATTCGTTGATTATCACAGACGTGCCGTGAAACTCTTCACTCTCCAGAATGCGTCCGAGGAGCGTGGTTTTGCCGCTGCCAAGAAAGCCGGTTATGAGATCAATGGGGCATTTAGACATTTGTTTTCGATGCTCATTGATTGGAAGCCTGGAGGTAAGAAAGCAACCCCAGGTCCAGCGGGTCGATTCGGTCTCCACACAGCTTCTGCGCCTCAGGCCATAAGCCGCCCAAGTCTCCAATGATTTTCTGGTTTCCTTTTTTGTCAGACAGCACATACTTGATGCCGTTCCATTCCACCAGCTTCAGCCCGTAATAGAACAGTATCTCGTTCGCATAGCTCACTCTTTTGAGCCTATCGCGCCTTATATCTCTCAAAATATCTCCAGCGGCGCCGGTGTTCCCATACTCTAGGTCGTGAGTCTTTTGATCCGTCCAGTGGACATTCATGACAAGTTCACCGCAAAGGACGCACATCGCGGACGACTCCTTTCTCTCGTACTATCTTTCGTGATAACCCGCCGCTGCATGCAGCGGCGGGGTCGGCAATTAAATCATTTCTTCCTTATTGTTTCTCATTTCTTTCTGGGGCAGCGTTTGAGGAAATCGTCGGCTATCTGATCAAACGTGCACCAACGGACGCCCTCATGGCTGTTGATGTGCTCGATCAGCCTCTCGTGCGCCATAATGCACTGCGGGCGACCACTCACGTCAGGATGAACCGTCATGCCGAATATGGCGTAATCGTACTCCCTGTAACAGAAGTCGAAGGTGTCCTGCCACATGCCGAAAATATCGCGTGGGTTGGCAAAGCCATAGCTGTTCGGGCTCTTTTTGATGAACATCATGGGCGGAAGATCGTCAAGGTACCAGTTGGCCGGAGTCTCCACAAGGTCGGTTTCGTGCCCGCGGACAAGAGGCTTCATCCAGTCTTTGGCCTCTTTGGAATAGTCGATCTTGGTCCAGGAGTCTCCCACGCGCACGTAGTACGGCTGAAGATCGTCGTGCATGAGGCTGTGGTCGTACTTGACACCATGCTTGACAAGAAGCTCGTTGGTGAAGTTGGAAAATTCCCACCAGGGTGCCACGTAACCCGTGGGCTTCTTGCCGGTCAGCTTGACGATGAGGTCGGTGCACTTAATCAGGATGTCCTCTTCCTGTTTCGGCGTCATGGCTATAGGGTTTTCGTGAGAGTAGCCGTGCAACCCGATTTCGTGCCCCGCGTCCACAATCATTTTCATCTGCTCCGGGAAGGTCTCAATGGAGTGCCCTGGCGAGAAAAACGTGGCGATGATATTATATTTCTTGAAAAGCTTCAACAGGCGGGGCACCCCGATTTCACCGGCAAACAATCCTCTCGAAATATCGTCCGGCGAGTCCTCTCCAGCGTAAGAACCTAACCAGCCGCCGACTGCGTCTATGTCGACTCCATACGC
The DNA here is from genome assembly GCA_031280275.1 of Synergistaceae bacterium. Taxonomy (GTDB): domain Bacteria; phylum Synergistota; class Synergistia; order Synergistales; family Aminobacteriaceae; genus JAITGK01. The sequence continues at coordinate 5,316 of JAITGX010000120.1, read as the reverse complement.
AACGAGAATTTCCTTCTTCGCCATAACAAATCCACTCCTTCGTTTGGTTTTTACCCAGTCTCTTTCCGAGGCTCAACCCATTGGCTCAGCAACGCGGACTCGAACCGGTATTGTTGAAGGCCGCTGTCGCGGTCATTCTTTTAAGAAATCAGCTCCAGCTGACTCGATGATAGTGCCCGTGGTGAATATCCCTTTCTCCCGAGAGAGAGAAGCCATCCGGTCGGTTGTGGGGCCGGGGATAAGGCTTGCCAGCTCCCGGTCTCTTTCCTCCACCCTGTAGCCCGTGTCGAAAAGCTCGGGCACGACAACGAGGCACGCGCCCTTTCAGGCGGCAGAAGCAATTATTTCCGCCGCTGCACCGACGTTTTTGGAAACGTCAAAGGGGGTGCAGTTCATCTGTACCGCCGCGGCTTTAAATATCCCACCCATGAAAATACCTCTCTTGCTGTATTTTCTAATATTTTCAACTGCCAACTGCCCTTATCATAAAAAATAGCAATTATCATGCCAAACCGAATGGTGATATAAAAAATACCAAAAAACACGTTGCAAATCTTAGAAAATACCTAAGAATATACAGAGTTACAACAAGGCTGAATGATGCAAAACGGCATAACCGTTATGCAGGGATGCACACGCTCAAGCTTTTTTTAATTTGCGGCTTATGGTACTTTGATTGACGCCGAGAACCTCGGCGGCCTTGGTGGTACCGCCAAATTTTTCCATTGCCATGTTGATGAGCTGGCGCTCCACGGCGCTCACCGCATCCTTCAAGGGCATGATTCGGCTCACCATCACGCCTTCTCCGTCTCTGCCGTCAGGCAAACCGCCGGGAAAGCCGAAATCAGGGAGCGTTATCATATCTCCGTCAGTCAAAACAACCAAACGCTCCACTATATTCTGAAGTTCGCGGATATTCCCGCGCCATCCGTACTCTTGAAAGCGCATGATGGTCTTGGCGTCAAATATCTTGTTTTTGTTGTACAGCCTGTTGTAATATTTCAGAAAAAACATAGTGAGAATCGGAATATCTTCAGCCCGTTTCCTGAGCGGCGGTAGGTGAATAGGCACCACGTTCAGCCTATAGAAAAGGTCTTCCCGGAAGCGTCCCTCGCGCATCTCCAACTCCAGGTCTCTGTTGGTGGCCGCTATTATCCTGACGTTGGCTTGCACTGGCCGTGCGCCTCCCACCTTCATAAAGGACCCGTCCTGGAGGACACGCAGAAGTTTCGCCTGCACGCTGGGCGGTATTTCCGATATTTCGTCCAGAAGCAAGGTCCCCTTTTCGGCGAGTTCGAAGACACCCGGCTTGCCGTCCCGGCTGGCACCCGTGAAGGCACCTTTCTCATAGCCAAAAAACTCGGATTCAAGAAGTTGTTCCGGTATGGCGGCGCAGTTTATTTTTACGAACGGCTTCCCGGAGCGCTTGCTGTGCGAGTGAATGAAAGAAGCTATTACCTCTTTGCCAGTCCCAGATTCACCTGTTATCAGCACCGTGGAGTTTACCTCGCTTACCTTCATGGCGATTTGAGCCACCAGGGCCATAGATTCGCTGGCGTATACGAAACGGTTTGTTTTGTCGCTGTTGTACGCCTCCGTCATAGCTTTGTCGTATATACCGAAAAGCCTGCTGACGCTGTCGTCTTTTAACAGCGGGCCGGTGGTGATGTTCCATGAAAAATTGACGATCTGTATGATGCCGCCCTTCTCATTTTTTATAGGGGTTCCCACGACAAGGAGTTTCCTGCCGGTTTGGGTCACTTGAATCGATTGAACCCTCTCCCCAGTTTCCAGCACCATACGCGTGATGGACGGTTTGTAGATTCCATCTCGTTCGAGATCGAAAACGCTCCTGCCGATTATATCCTCCGGCTTCAGCCCCCAAAGCTCTTCACAAGCCTTGCTTACCTTCTGAGTCACCCCGTTGGCGTCTGAGCGATATGTGACGTCGTAGTCCGATCCGAGAATGGTCTCCACGCCGGGATCCGATCCGTTCTTCGGATCGAGTTCCGCACCTGAGAGACGGCCTCCATCACGTTTTTTTTTATCCTTTTGGTTATTAAGCACGTCTTCACAGTAAGGCATGGCGTCAATCCTCCCCGGCCTCTGGAGTCGATCCCAGATTTTATTTACATCGTAAATCCCTCTCCAAAAATTATACGTGTATCCTCCTAACAGAGATTTTCTCCTAATCTTACTGCGTTTTCGAAGCAAACGTATAAAAAATTAAGGAATTTACGTTTACATTATACAATATACAATGTTCACAATTTATGAGGGGATGGGTTGGCTATCGTGCTTGGATGTTGGAAGTGCGTCGAAGTGGAACGTTGGAACGTTTACGAAGGCTTGTTGAATTTCAAGCGGCATGGCAAAATATCGATAAAGTGCCACACAGGGGGGGGGAACCCATGGACCTGAGGGGTTCGGTTCTTCAGGAACAAAGGCAGGTAATGTCGCCGCGGCAAATTGAGTCGATCAACATACTTGCGATGAACGCCCTGAACCTGTACGAGTTTGTCATGAAGGAACAAGAAGACAACCCGCTCATTGAATCTGTCCCTCAGGAGCCTTTTCGGGCGGCAGGAGGAACGGCGGGCATCGAAAGGTTGCCGGAGGACCTTCTCTCCAACATTCCGTATTATGCGGCGGAAACCCCCGCCGACTTTTTGCTTCCTCAAATCGACATGAGGAAGTTCAATAAAGTGGAAGAAGCCGCTTTCCGCCTGATAGCCGAATCGTTGAACGACTCGGGCTGGTTGACCGCCACGCCGGAGGAACTGTCGGGCTTTTCCGGCATACCGGTGGGCGTCCTGCAAAAATGCTTGGGTGTCATGAAGGGTCTCGAACCCGCCGGAGTGTGCGCGTCCTCTTTGGCGGAGTGCCTGGAACTCCAATTGCGAGCTGATGGCGTAGAGGACGGGTTGCTCCTCGATATCGTGAGAAACCACCTGAACAACGTAGCGGTTGGTTCGATAAATCGAGTGGCGCAAGAAACTGCAAGCGACGCGCAAAAGGTGAAAGACTGCTTGGCCCTGATTCGTTCCCTGAACCCTCGCCCGCTCAATGGCCTGGTGGGAGAGAAGGCCTGCGGTGTTGTGCCTGACGTCATCCTTTCTCACGAGTGTGATTCCTGGCGGGTCGAACTCAATGACGGCGGGTTTCGTTCCTTCGCGGTAACCGATTGCTACGCTAGGCTTGCGGCAGAAACAGGCGACGAAGAACTCAAAGAGTATTTCATAGGTAAGCTGCAACGAGTGAAATTCCTCAATGACGCTATTGAGCGGCGGCGCAAAACTTTGACCAACATAGGTTGGCTGCTCACACGGAGGCAATCGGACTTTCTCCTCAGGGGCGGTTATCCGGTTCCGCTTCCCATAAACGCGGCGGCGGAAGAGCTTGGGCTTCACTCCTCAACCGTCAGCCGGGCGATTAAAGAGAAATACATTCAATTTCCTTGCGGATTCAGCGAATTGCGCGCTCTCTTTGCCCGTGAGGCGGCCCGTAGACAGATCTATGAAGCCGAAACGCGGAAGGGTGCCAGGGTCAGCAAAGAAGAGGTAAAACAAAGAATCCGCGATATTTTGGACTCAAGAGAAAAAAGAGATGCGTCCCACTTGAGCGACGCGAAAATCACCGCCATGCTGAGTGATTCCGGCATCGTGATATCGAGAAGAACCGTCGCCAAATATAGAAGCGAAATGGGCATAGCGGGGATGCGCAACAGAGGCTGAGATGGCAAAAGTCTCAGCTTTCCACCATCAGGCTCCGCCGCCAGACGCCATTCAACGACCCGGAATATCTCGGCAAGGTTATCAACTTGAACAAAGGCATTTTTGTACCCGTTCAGCGCTTTTAGACTTTGTTGCCCGTGAAAAATGCATGGAATGGGGGCGCGCGGACGCTGCGCATGTGTTCCATTCTGGCGTTCTTCGCCCTCAAAAAAACGTCCTCCGCCTTCGTTGCTGCCTCGTAGAAAGTCTTGTGCCATGCGCCTTTGTAGTCTTTATATCCGTCAAGCCAGTCCGTAAGGCGGCTCATTATTTGAGTGTTAGCGCGTATTTTGTCCCATCGAGATTCTTTCTTTCCCCGCGTGTCGGTTTGGGTATTAATAATCGCGTCGGGGTTTCCCTTGCGCCCGCCTATGGCGGCGTAGAGCGTTTCCAAGACCTTATCCAGCCGTTCCTGGCGTTGAGCTTTCTTCATTTCAAGTTCTCGTATGCCGTCGGCGCGGATTTTCATGACCTTCCCGTGCAGCGCTGTCAGCTCGTCCAGACTCATCGTGTCGAGGGTTCGTTTGTCCAGCGCCGCTAGGTCTTCTGGATTGATACCGGCCGCGGCGTCGGGGTTTTCAGCAAGGTACTCACGAAGCTCCTGCCGAACGGAAGCAACCGTGCGCTTTTTCGGCGCGGCGTCTTGGTTGTACTTCTTCCCTTGTTTCTGTTCAGCAAGCTGTTCCTTGACAAGATCACCTATAGTTGCTAAACTTTCTTCAGAATCGCTCTTCTGACCAACCATTCCAGCCGACGCCCGTCCTGACGGTTTTGCAGGGAGGTTCGGGAAGGCCCGATCTTTACGATCGCGTTGCTGAGGCAGGCCGGAGTCAGGGCCGGTGACGGAGGGTGGGAGCCCCCGCGTCAAGGGCGGTTCTTTTTTAGGACGTGCTATCTTAAAAATTGATTCTTTTTCCTTTAGGAAGTCGTCTTTTCCCTCAAAAACACTTGCAACTTGGTATACTCCATCACGAAAATTCAAACGGACAGATAAAGTAGGGCTGTTTTTATCCGGAGAGCGCTTCACCAGCAGCAATGAATTTTGTGTCGTCCCTGGTAAAATTTCTGTATAATTTGTCAGAATATCCGCCAACGCGTTAAGAACATTGCTGTATCCATAATTATAAAGCTCCTCAAGATGGCCTCGTTTTTCTACATGTTGAAGCGCGCCTACGTTGGCCCAAATGTCCGCTTCTGGAAAGCCTTTTTCTTCAAGACCTTCTATACGCCCTAATATTTTTCTTTTCTCTTTTAATTCTTCCTCTGTCATGGATTCCCGGCCAGGAATTGATTCTTCAGGCATTAAAATCCAATCAGAAACAGGAGCGCGTTCAAAATTTTTTCCTGATTCTGTACTAAGGGTTTCATAGTTTATTCCGCCCTTAGTCTTCCGCGCCGACTGCCTGAGAACAATCGGCTCTCCTTTTCTTGAGACCTTGAACGGGTCATAAGGCGAGTTGGGCCTCCACATGACGGTCATGCGGTGGAAGCCGTTTTCGTCGATGAAGGTATTCCGCATGTCCTCTTCCGTGTAGAAAGCCTT